>NZ_CP083646.1:0-334672 GCF_020099275.1 Corynebacterium falsenii
ACCCTATGCGGGCACTCCGTGCCGTCACCGAGCAGCAACTCGCCGACGAAGTGCTACGCCGCATGGAAATGGGAGTTGAACGCGGTGGGGCGCTCGACACCCCCATCGACGAGCTCGCGACAAAGAGAAAATCGAACACCACCCCCGGTGTCCCTGACGGTGTCTACACTGACGGCACCGTCGAAGAGTGGGATGACACCCTCCCGCACGCGGCGGACTCCAGCCCAGACGAAGACCAACTACGAGAGGAGGAAGGTGCCAGCGACATTCCATGACCTAGAAACCATCGCCTACCACCACGGCGTCCGCGCCATCACCTGGCACCGCAGCGGCCCCAAAGGTGCGTGGATACCCCACCAGCACCGCATCAGCCTGCGATACGGCATGAGCGACGTGCAGACCCTATGCACCTTTGCCCATGAGGTCGGCCACGCAATCCACGCCCATCCCCCGTGCCAACCAGGCACCCCCTATGAGGTGAAAGCGGACGAATGGGCTGCGAAAACCCTCATCACCACCCAAGATTACGAGAAGGCCGAAACGCTACACCTCGACCACACATGGCCCCTCGCCCAAGAACTAGGCGTCACCATCGACGTACTCACCACCTGGAAAAACCTACAATCCCGGAAGGCCTCATGACCCAACCCCAACAGCCCCAGAACTACCCACAAAACAACGGCCAGCCCCAATACCAACAGCAGCCATACCAGCAGCCACCGAAGAAGCCGTGGTACAAGCGGCTCGGCTGCATCATCCCGCTGGCAATCGTCGCCGTCATGATCCTGCTCGTCGGCGGCTGCATGGCCCTATTCGGCAAAGCAGCCAACGACGTATCCAACGATATGGACAAAGAACACACCATCACCTACAGCGTCGAAGGCGACGCCCAGGACGCGCTGGTGACCTACAACACCGGAGAGTCCAACACAGCGCAAGACAACGGCGTTGCGGCCGGATGGACCAAGGATGTCACGGTCAAGGGCTTCTTCGGTGGATACATGTCTGCCACCAACGGCATCAACGATCAGGGCACCATCACCTGCAAGGTGACCGCTAACGGCAAGACCGTGAGCGAAAACACTGCCAGCGGGCCGGGTGCTTCGGCTTCCTGCAATGCCAGTGCCGATGACATCAAGAAGGCATTCGAGTAAAAGACCTCGAACAAACGGATAAACGCCCCGCTGGTCCTCGGGAAAGGCAGCGGGGCGTCAACGTCTCCGGACAGAAGACAAGGATTGATTCTACATGGCTATTTCTAAGCGCCAGACCCCCACCGGGAAAACACGGTGGGTAGCCCGCTACCGCGACCATGCCGGCAAGGAGCACGCCAAGACCTTCACCACCCAGAAGCAGGCGAAAGCCTTCCTCCAGGAGCAGCAGCGCGCACTACGCCGCGGTGAATGGGTGGACGAGAAGACGGCGCCCACGCTCGCCGAGTACTGGCCTGTGTGGGCTGCGACGGCCACGACGCCGGGTACGGTGAGCGCGCGCGAGCAAACGAGGAAGAATTTGGGTTATCTTGAGGGTATGCAGATCACGAAGATCACTCCGAGTGTGCTCCGCGCGTGGGTGTCGCAGCTGCGTACTGGGAGGGACTGGGTTCCGGGCTGCACTGGGCTGGCCGAGAACACGGTGCGCACCCACTGGTCGCAGCTATCCGGCTGCTTTAACTCCGCTGTGGAGGACGGCATTATCACCGCCTCCCCCATGGCGCGGGTGAAGCTGGGGAAGTCGCCCGGGCAGGGCGTGAAGCCAGCGAAGATCCCTGACCTCGAATCGGTGCAGCGCGCGATCAAGCTCCTGGACTCCACCGGGCGGGATACGCAGGCAACCATGATCATCCTGGCCGCGTCAACGGGCATGCGGGCTAGTGAGGTCTGCGGCCTGCGGTGGGAGAACGTCGACCGGCGGAAGGCCGTGGTGCATGTCGTGGAGCAGGCGGCGTCAGCGCATACGCGCAGCCGCGGGGAGCTCGTTGGCGAGGAGCGGTGGGCTAAGCGGCTGAAAACTCCGACGTCGTACCGGGATGTTCCGCTACCCGCGTCGACTCTGGTGCGGTTGCGGGAGCATCGTTTGCGGCACCCTGCGGCGCCGGGTGAGCCAATGTTTGTGAGCTCCGTGGGGAAGATGTGGAACACGAAAACTTTGGGTATGGCGATGCAGAAGGTGGGGCTGCGGTTCCACGATCTGCGGCATCTGTATGCGTCGAATCTGATCCGTCAGGGGCTGGGTGTGAAGGCGGTCCAGGAGATGCTGGGGCATTCGAGTGCGTCGATCACGCTGGATGTGTACACGCATCTGTGGGCTGATGAGACGGATCGGGCTCGTGTGGCTGCGGATGATCTGGTGCGGACTTTTTGCGGACTGGGTGACGTCTCGGGTGGGAGTTCTGGCGCTGTTTAGCGTGGTGACGTGGTGTTTTATGGGGCACTGTGGTTTGTGTTGGAACATCATCGCCATCGACCCGAGCATCATGAGCGGGAAGATGAAGCTGATGGGGTTCCTCCCCATCCCGGAGAGCACCATCGCGGCGATCATTCCACCCACGGCGACCAGCATGATTGCGGGCATAAGCAGGCGAATGAATGGCTGCTTGTCTTTCGGCAGCGTGGGTGGTGGTTGAGTCTGCACAGTTGTGTCCCCCTTGACATAACCCCAGTGAGGTCCCCTTTTTTTACCCCTTGTGGTGGATAGTGTGCCACGCCCGGCGGCTTCGCGCATGGGGATCGCGTGCTGCCGGGGTGTGGTCGTGGGGGTTGGTCTCTTTTTCTCCCGACGCCACCCCACGCCATGCTTTACACTAGCGGCGTATGGGGACATCGCCGGTTGGGTACCGGGCGGTGGCCTTGGGAGGGAATTGTTACCGATGAAAGTGGGGGTTCATGCTCGCGTTGAGCATCTCCGTGCCGTCGAAGGGCACAACGATTAACGCTGCGATTGCCGATCACGTTCCCGTGGCGGAGTTGATTCCGCACCTGGTGGAGCCGCAGCCGGGCGAGCACTGGGTGCTGCACCGCGCGATTGGTCAGGTCCGCCCGGAACACACGCTGGCTCAAGCGGGTGTGCAACCGGGCGAGCTCCTCACCCTGGCGGTGGCTCAGGCGCCCGCCCCGCCGCAGGAGGCGGTGGAGGAGCTCACCGGCCCGGTGGGGCCCAACCCGGCCACGTGGGTGGCGGCGCTCATCGTCGCACTGTTCTCCGTGGCATCGGCCGCGGTCTTTGCCGCCCGGACCTCAGGGATCGGCTGGCGCCCGATCGACGTGCCGCAGGTGTTGCCGTGGCACTCCCCCACCCATCCGCTGATGTCCTCGGCGGTGCTGGGTATCACGGCGCTCGCGGCGTTGGCGTGTGCGGCGGCCTCGCTGCACATCCGGAACTTTCACCTGCTGGCGGCGGTGTTGGGCTTCGGCGCAGGTCTGCACATCAACGTACTCTGCGCCGCGGTGTGCGCCGCGCTGCTCGTGTGGCGCTCCGGTCCGGTGCGCATCTGGTGCGTTGTGGTGGCGGTGTTCGCGGCACTGAATGTGTGGCCGGGGTTCACGCTGGCGCTGGCTCTTGTTGCGCTGGCTTATTCCGGCCAGATGGCCATCGGTATTGCCGGAATTCGTCTGCCGAAGGTTCCCGCCACGGGCGTGTTCCACCCGCCGACGGCCACCCGCGCTGGCGCGGTGGTAGCGGTGCACTCGGCGATCGTCGTGGCACTGTGCTGCGTGATCCTCGCGTGCGTCGTTCAGATCGCACCGTGGGGTGCTCCGCTGGATGGGTGGACATGTGCGCTGCTCATCGTGCTCGCCGTGATGGGGCTCAGCGCCCGATCGACCCGCCCGGTCCACGCCGTGGCGGTGGCCTCGACCAGCGCACTGATCCTGCTGTGGTTGGCGCTGCATGTGCCGTGGGGTGTGGCGGTCCTCGTGCTGGTGGGATTGCCTGCGGTGCGCATCTCCTCGCCCACGGTCGGTCGCGTCGTTGATTGGATCGAGGCGCTGGCCTTCTGCGCGGCGATTCCCTTGGCCTTGGAGCAGACTAGTGTTTTCGACGCCATCAGGGGGATCGGCTCGTGATTATCCGACCGGATGGCACGCAGGATTCGTGCCAGCAGCCCACATTGGGCAGCGCGATTCCCCTGGATGTGGGCCCGGGTGATCCCGTGGCCGACCAGCACGCGCTAGAGCACATTCACGCCCTGACCACCGGGCGGGATGTGCCCGTGGCGGTGATTGATACGGGGGCATCCGTTCCCGGTGTGACAGGCGATGACAACCACTGCTACCTGCACGGCACCGCCGTGGCGAGCGTGGTGAAAGCACTGGCACCCGGTGCGGCCGTCACCAGCATCCGGCATGCTCCGCAGACCACGAGCGCCCAGGGCACCGTCGCGGACCTCATTGGCGCCATCAACGCGGCGGCGGCTGGCGGGGCGCGGATTATCAACATCTCCATGGTCGCGTGCAGCGGCACGCCCGAGCTCTCCGCAGCACTCCAGCGGGCGATGGAGGGCGGGGCGCTCGTGGTGGCGTCGACGGGAAATACCGGCCAGTGTGAGCCGGGGACGGTGCCGTATCCGGCCGGTGTGGAAGGTGTGCTGGCGGTGGGCGCGGTGGAGGATCCGTTCGCGACGGACAGCGCCGATGCCGGGCGCATCCCGGCGCCATACAGTGCGCCGACCTCCGTGGTGGATGTGTTCGCGCCGGGTGGGCCGGTGTCTGCACAGCTCGCCGTGGGAGGCGCGGGTGGCAAGGTGCACACGATCGTGGGCGATCCGGCGCCGTTTGTTGGCACGAGTTTTGCCGCCCCCTTCGTCTCTGCCACGGCGGCGCTCGTGTGGGAGCGTGATCCTGGGGCGACGGCGGAACAGGTGCGCTCGATCCTCGTGGATTCCGCCGCCCTCGGCGGCGCGGTGGGAGACATGGCGGAGCCGCTGCGCGTCGTCGATCCGTTGGCTGCGGTCACCGCGGCGATGGATCAGGCGGGCGGGACCCGCGTGGGTCAGGTGAGCGAGCAACCGATCCCAAGCGCCGTGGTGGCGGGCCAACCGTGGCACCCAGAACCGGTGAATGTCACGGTGCCGGTGGTGTTGGCGGTGGTCGTTGTTGTGGTGGCCATCGCCGCCCTGATCGTCCGGGCGCGCTACCGCCGCTAGGACCTGCCCGATGCGCTGTGGCGAGCGCGCTGCTCCGTGAGCAGACCCGCGTCCGGCAGCAGGGATAGCGTGTGGAACGTAGTGGGGTGATCCGAGTCAAACCCCAGGGCGCGCAGGTCCTCCTGCGACCCCACGTGGAACCGCTGGCCGGTGTCCGTGACCAGCACATATCCCCGCTCGGTGCGCAGCGCCGATGTGCCCCTCGGCCCCAGGTAGGCAGGTGGGTTGTCTGCTTCCAGTGTGGTATCGATGCTCTGGGCTGCGGGCCCGGTGGGTTCCATCAGTCCGGGCTGTCCGGTGCAGACGCGTGGTGGCGTCGCGAATGAACCCACCGATTCCGGAATGCCCGTGAGCAGCGACGCGCTGGGCTGGGCCATGACCTCGGCCAAGGTGGCGGTGGCGGCCGCGTGGGGTGTCATGGCTTCGGCGAAATCGCGGCGCAGGCCGGTGAGCTCGGCCACTCCCCCGGCGCCGGTGAGAAACGCGCGCTCGCCGGAGTGGATCACGCGGCCGGCAACGTCGAATGGGGCGGGCAAGCCCGTGAGGCCCGTGGGCATGGCGATGTCCGCCGCACGCCGGAAGGCCCCCACCGCGCGGTCCGAGGCCTGCACCGGCGTGGCGCCCAGAGCGCGGGCGCCTTGCGGGTCGATGAGCGCGCGGGTGGTGCCGGTGATCAGCCACGTCCCAGACGGTGCCGTGAGCACCGCGTGTTCGTGATGAGCAGACGACTCCGTGGCAACCACCGTGCCCGGGTCGCACGCCATCCACTCCCGCGGTTCGGCCGGGGCTAAGCCCGGGACGGTGGGAATGCCCATCGGCTCGCCGGTGGGAAACTCCGCGAGCTGCTGGGCGGTGCTGGTGTGAACCTCCACGGGCTTGCGCAGCACCAGCCGCGCAGAGGCCACGTTGGTGATCGGATGAAAGCGGTCATCGAGGCGCAGGTGGAGCGTGCCGGTTTCGTCGGCAACCAAGACGGCCGAATCGATGCTCGGCTGGGGCCTCAGCAGCCCCAGCATGACCGCACCGCCGGCGATGAGGCAGTTCAGCAACACCCCGACGATCTGCGCACGGCGCTGGCTCCGCAGCGGGTCGTGGGCCATCCTCGGATCGCCGATGACCAGCGCGAGCTCGAGGCGACGCAGCAGAAAATTGAATCCAGAAACTTGCAAACCGGTGGTGCGCACCAGTGATCCCCTCCCCCAAGGTGTGTGTACCCCAGCAGGATAGCGCAGATCGTGTTTCAATGAGGGGCAACTGACATGTCTATCCGGGGGGATCATGAACGCAACTACTCTGCGGGCACTGGGGCCTGTCGCTGGCGACGGGTGGGTCGGCTGGGTCGCCGTGGGCACGGTGGTGGTCGTGCTGGTGGGGGCGGCGGCGCTGCTCATCGTGCTGTCGCGGCGGGATGCCACGCCCGAGCGCGCCTATTTCCGCCTGTACCCCACCCAGGACTCCCTGTGGGGCGAGCCGGTGAGTCGGCGGATCGACTCCGCCCGGCTTGTCGAGGGGCTAGGGCTTCGGCTTGAGCTGGGGCTTGGACTCGGTTCTGGTTCAGGCGCGGGTTCGGCAGATCAGGCAGCGTGCCTGGTCGCGGATGTGCCGTGGGGTTTTCCGCGGCGCTCGTCCGGGGCGCATGCTTCCTCCGGCCCCAGCACCGTGATCTCCATTCCTGCCGACGCCACCCCGCGCCTCCCCTTCGCCGCCGCCGGCTGTGGGGTCCGCGCCACGGCGATACCGCAGCCGCAAGCGTGGGTGAGCTTGGGACAATTCCGCCCTCTTCCGCCCGTTGTGGAGGTCCGGCCGAATCCGGGGTGGATGCTGGGGATCTCGCCGGCGGGACATGCGGTGCGCCTGCACGCCATTCCGGGATCCACGGTGGTGGTTCTTGCCGCGGCTTCGGCGGTTCCGATGGTGCTCAGCGGGATGTGTTGGCCGCAGGATGCGGTCTCGCTCGTCATGCCCGGTGCTCAGGAGGACAGCGCCTCCTGGCTATCCCGGTGCCGATCCGCCTGGGAGGATGCGTGGGATCCGATGACCACGCGGGTGGTGGTGATCCCGGCGTCTCAGCACACAGATGGGCTCGCGGACCTGGGCGCGAAGACAGGCATTGAGGCGGATATTGTGGCAGACGTTGTCGTGTCCATCGATATCACCAGCGGGCAGGGCACGTTGACCCACCGTAATCACCGCGAGTTCTTCACGCTGGCGCACCAGCCTAGACTCGCCACCCGCTAGTTGGAGCTCTGGTCCTGGAAGTCGAACTGGGTGGCGCTTCCCGACCGCCCGGCGGCGTCGGTGGCACGGGCCTTCTGAACGTCCGCCTCGGCGGCGGCACGGTCCCACTTCTGCGGGCGCGGGAACAGCGAACCATTCCGGGGTTCCAGCGGCGGCAGCGGATCGGGGGAATCGTTTTCTGCCCGGATGGCCTTGAGCTCGGCGTCGGTGAATGCTGCATTGACGGCGAAGATGACCGTGTTGCCGGCCTTGTACACCGGGGTGACGCCCGGCGCGAACCACAGCCCCTCGGTCTGGGCCGGAATGTCCTTCTGGAATCCCCAGATCGGCGGCGGCGAGACCACGATGTAGGTGACTCCCAAGTCCTTGGCCGCGAAGTCCACGGCGTTGGCGTACTCCGGACGGTCGCCCGGCATACCCGCGCCGATGAGGTTCGGATTCCACATCATGAAGTTCGTGTTCGATGTGGGATCCACGCTGGGCCACAGGTAGTGGCGGTGCAGAGCCGGCAGCGCTTCGAGCGGGTACATCCAGCCGGAGCCCTCGTTCGGGTTGTTCGCAATCACGCCGTCGTAGGCGTGCGGCTGTTGAGACAGCCACTGGTAGGCCTCGATCTCGTCCTCGTCGATTTGGCGGTATTCTCGCGACGCAGCCACGCCGAACCAGTACACCGCATCCTTCGAACTTTGAGTGACATTGACCAGCACGATGGCCACAACAACGGCTGCTGCCGTGCCCACCACGGTGAACGCCCGCGATGTCTTGCGCCACTTGTGCTGCTCGATGTTCTCCTTCGCCTCCAGCCAGCCGCCGAAGACAAGGCGAATGAGGGCCGCGATGGGCACTGCGGCGAACACCGCGAGCAACAGGGCGACGGGCAGGATGAGCCGGTGCGTGGTGTTGTAGTGCAGGGATCCCACGGCGCCGGCGAGGTCGCCGACGATTCCGCTGAAGTGCTTCACCGAGTGCACCGCCACCACGGCGAAGGCCAGGTACGCCAGGGGTGCCCAGATGTTGCGACGCCAGAAGATGAGAATCAGCCCGCCCGCGGCTGCCAGCCACAAAAGCCACCACTGGATGCCGAAGTCCGCCGCGTGGCGGGTCTGGAGTTCCAGCACCATCTTCCAGGAATGCCAGCGGTCAAAAGGTTGCTCGTCGCTGAAGGCTTGAACTTCGCTGGCCAGCCCCAGGCCCTCAATGAACTGGGGAGCCACCAGGAGCAGAGTGATGAGCAACGCCGCGGCCATGTAAGCCACGTCGCGGACACGAGCCACGGCACCGCGGCCGAAGCGGTTGGATACCTTCCACACCGTCTCCTGCCCCTTCGTGGCGGGAACCCAGAGGCGGTAAAACAGCCACCAGCTGGCCACGAGCATTCCCACGACCGTGACCACGGACGGGTGCATCATGCCCGCACCGGCCAGTGCGAGGCCCGCGGGCAGGATGAACACCGGCCGCGAAGGAACCATCATGAACAATGCGGCGCAGATGCCCACCATGGCGATGCCAGCGAGGTACGGCCATGCGCCCACGTAGTAGCCGATGTAGAACAGGGCCACGATGCCGGAGCAGATGATCGCGGCGAAGGCCGCAGTGAGCGCAGCAGTGAAGCTGCGACGGCCGATGACCATCCACCCCAGGAAGGCCGCGGAGATCGGCAAAGCCACGCCCGGCAGCACCAGGCTAGTGACGTTGCTGGCCACCACGGGGCTGACCCCCGTGAAGGACTGGAAGAAGAATCCCATCACGTGCCACGCGGTGGGATAAAACAGCGAATCCTGGGTTTCGTAGTTCTGCAGCGGCCCCATCAGCGTGGACGAGCCGATGCCGGTCTCCATGATGTAGCGGATCGCGGAAGCGTGCCATAGGGAGTCCCAGCCCTGGAACACGTTGGCCAGGCCGTCCGGGGCTTCCTCCAGGTCGGTAAAGGCGCGGTGCAGGATCAGGGAGGCGCCGGTGATGACGCCGGCCAGCGGCACGATCCACGCCGGGTCGGCCATTCCGCCGCGGCGGCGGGGAGAGGTCCACCAACCGCGGATTCGCTCCCACCGGGTGCGAGTCACTGCTACGTCAGCACCATCGGCGGCATCAGAGGTCGAGGGATCCGTGGTGGCGTCGGATGAAGAGGATGATGAGCGAGAAGAAAAGACGCGGGAGAACCGGGCGCGCCACCGAGCGCGCGAAAAGGCGATGCGCCACAGCAGACACAGCACGCAGAAAATGATGGTGCCCACGATGAGAGAGGTCTTTGTGACGGCCGTGCCATTGCGGCCGTAGATGTATGCCAGCGTGGAAAACACCCCGGCCGTGATCGGCAGGCTGGCGCTGATCGCCCACGGCAGGCGCAACCCTGCGCACCATCCGACCAAGGTTCCGGGCACCATGAACACCGCGATGGCGGTGAATACTGCTGTCCAGGCGCTGATCATGAAAAGGGAGTCGCTCCTTGCGAGACGTGCGGGCGGCAGCAGCGCAAAGGCTGACTCTGCCGACCGCAGTGAGGGTAGGTTCACCGATAGGTTACTCGCGTGTACGACAACAACCGAAGTAGCTCGTCCTCGGCATGTCCTGACCGTGGCGGAAGGTGGCCTACTTTCCCAGCTCGGACGTGTCCCGCATGGCCCGGGTAGTGTGCGCGCGGGCGAGGAGGTCGGCGTCCGCCGGGTAATCCACGCGCACCAAATTCAGTCCCTCGGCAGGAGCCACGGGGACCAGCGAGCTGCGCCGATCCTCCTCCAACAGCTCGGCGGTGAAGCCGGTGTCGCGCTTGCCCTCCCCCACGGTGAGCACCGCGCCCACGAGGGAGCGGACCATCGACCAGCAAAAAGCATCTGCGGTCACGTGCGCCTCGTAGGTCTGCGGCTCGCTGGAGGTCGAGACATCGACCCAACGGAATTGCTGCAGCTCCCGGATCGTCGTGGCGCCCTCGCGGGCCTTGCAGAACGCGGCGAAGTCGTTGAGTCCCACCAGCGCATCGCTGGCGAGCTGAACCTTATCGAGGTCGACCGGGTGGCGCCACCGTGCGGTATCCCGAGCGCGGACGGGCCGGGGCCCCGGCGCAAACGTGGTCACGCGGTAGACATAGTGGCGACGCAGCGCGGAGAAGCGGGCATCAAACCCCTCCGGGGCGGCCGATGCCCCGTGGAGCCGGATATCGGGTGGCAACATGCGGGCGAGGCGACGCACTAGATCCTCCGGGGCAGTGAGGCTGCGCTGGGTGAATGTCTCTGCGGGCAGATCAACGTGCGCAACCTGCCCATCCGCATGCACGCCAGCATCGGTGCGGCCGGCGACCACGAGCGTGGCCGGGTGGCGGCACACCAGGGACAGCTTCTCCTCCAGCACCCCAGCGACGGTGCGCAGTCCCTCCTGGGTGGCCCAGCCGTGGAAATCGGTGCCGTCGTAGGCGATGTCGAGGCGAACGCGAACCATCTGCGCGGGGTTACTCTGCGCCATGTGCTCCGCGATCTCGGCTGTCCTTCGCAGCATGCTGCTGGCTAGCTTCGATGACCGCGGCGTCGCGCTCGGCATTGCGGTCAGCGCGGCGCATACGGGCCGCGTTGGCCGTGGGGCGCAGCTTCGTCTGGTACAGACCCACGCCGAGGACCACCATCCAGATCATGAGGATGTCGAACAGCATCCGGTCGACCACGCCCTGCCATTCGCCCACTAGCAGCGCCAGCAGCGGCCCGCCGATCGCGAGAACCAGCAGCACCATGCTCGTGGTCAGCAGCCCACCCGGCAGGATCGGCCGGTGCTCGGCCACGTACTTCTTTTTATCCTTCGACGCCACCACACCGGCCTTATCCTGGATCGTCTTGGCGATCGCGGCGCCAGCGGCAACGATGAGGAAGAAGCCCTGCACGAGCGCGGCGGTGTTGTGTACCGTCTCGTTGACGTTGAGCGGAATAACGCCCGCCACAGCGGCGGCGATGCCGGCGAGGATCAGTGACGCTCCGGCGAGCCGGGCCAGCCGCTGGGCGATGAGCACCGCGCCCACCGTAACCATGAGGATCGCGGCGATAACGAGGCCGCCGTTGAACCAGAGGTGGCCGGGGCTGCAGATGTAGCGGGAGCCGTAGGAGTTTTGATACAGGTCGCACTGGCTCACGCCAAGGTCGCCGATGAGGTTGTACTGCAGGGAGTACGAGCCTTGCCACTGGACGGTGGCGAGTGCTTGGCCGATGAAGTAGATAAGACCACTGAGTACGGCCAGGATTCCTGCGGTTTTCCGTGCTGTCATGTCGGTGATCCTTTCTCACATGCTTGGCCGAAGCGCGCTGCGTGATAACCCTTCTACCTGCAGCTTACTCCAGAGCCCGTGTGCCCTCCCCTGTCGGTCGGGGATGGCTGTGGGCGTCGAGAATAAAGAGACCTAGCGGTCCAACCGGGCGAAACGATCGAACACGGCCGTGCCGATGATAAGGGCGCGCTCGTCCATCATGAAGGCCGGGTGGTGCAGATCGGCTTCGGGGCCCTCGGCATCCCACACGCCGAGCCGCAGGTAGATGCCGGGGATCTCCTCGGTGTACCAGCCGAAGTCCTCGCCACCGGAGGACTGTGCGGCCTCGCCCACGCCCTGCTCGCCGAGCACGTCGGTGACGGCGCGGGCGGCAATCTCGGCGCAAGCGTCGTCATTGACCACGGGCGGCACGCCCTGGATGTAGTTCACGTCTACGTTCACGCCGTACGGCTCGGCGATGGCGCGGATGGCCGGCGGGATGAGCTCGGGCAGCTCGGCCCAAGTATCGCGGCTCGCAGACCGCACGGTGCCCACGAGGGTTCCCTTAGCGGGGATGACATTCGGCGCGCCGGAGCCGGCCATGATCGAGCCCCACGTCAGCACGGTGCCGGAGCGCGGATCGATGCGGCGATCCACCACCTGGGCGATGCCGGTGGCCACGGTGGACAGGGCGTAGACGATGTCGCCGGTCTCGTGCGGGCGGGCGGTGTGGCCACCACCTGCGGTGAGGGTGACTTCCAGGCGGGCGTTGGAGGAGGTGATGGCGCCGGCGTGCACGCCCACGTCGCCGACCACGCGGTGCGGATCACAGTGCAGCGCGACGATGCGATCGACGTTGTCCACCGCACCATCCTTCACGCAGTCCACAGCACCGCCGGGCATCTGCTCCTCGGCGGGCTGGAAGATGAGACGCACGGGGTGCGGCGGCGGGGTTTTCGACAGCAGGGTGGCCGCGCCGAGCAACATGGCCGTGTGGGCATCGTGGCCGCAGGAGTGGGTCACGCCGGGGTTGGTGGAGGAGAACTCCAGGCCGGTGTCCTCGTCCATGGGCAGCGCGTCAATATCCGCGCGCAGGGCGACCTCGATGGGAGAGGTAGCGCCGTCCGCGGCGGGGATGTCGCAGGTCAGGCCGCTGCCGAAGGAGAAGCGGCGGACCTTGAAGCCCAGGCCGGTGAGGATCTTCTCGATGTAGTCGGTGGTCTCGTGCTCTTGGTAGCTGAGCTCGGGGTTTTGGTGGATGTGGCGGCGCCAGGTGCTCAGGTTGTCCAGCAGTTCCTGGTCCACGCCGGCGTAGTCGCATGCGGCCTTCCAGGCTGCGGCTGCGGCGGCGACGGCATCGGTGGCGGTGTTGGTGGTGTCAGTGGTGTCAGTGGTGGGGTTATTCATGGAAAATCCTTTCGCAGAATGTCAGCACGCGTTGTGCCATCTTGTAGCGGTTGGGCAGGCGTTCGAACTCGTGGCCTTCGTCTTCAAAGTGCAACAGTTCGGTCGGCACGCCGTGAGCCGCCAGCACGCCCATGCCTTGGTAGGCCTCGGAGATGGGAACATTGGAATCGAGTTCGCCGTGGATAAACAGCACGGGAACGGTGACCTTAGATAGCTGCCGCAGTGGTGATGCTTGTCGCAGCAAATGCCGGTCGAGGTTGGGATCGCCGTACTTGGGCTGCGCTGCAGCAGCGATCCACGGGTTGGTGTCTCGGTAGAAGGTTTCGAGGTCCGTCATGCCACAAGCCGCCACGCCTCCGGCCCAGCGGCCGAGGTGCCGGGTCATGGAGGCGTGGACAAGGTAGCCGCCGTAGGACCGACCCATGATGATCGCGCGTTTTTCGTCGGTGATGCCCGCAGAGATGAGGTAATCCAGGGAGTCTTCGGCGTCGTCGATAGCGGCGAAGCGCCCGTAGCGATCGTCGGCCTGGGAGAACCATCGTCCCCGCCCAGCCGACCCGCGCACGTTAGGTTGGAATACGGAATAGCCAGAGGCAGCGAGCTTGCGCAGCACGTTGTTGTAGTCGGGCCGCGATTGCCCCTCTGGGCCACCGTGGAAGTACACCACAGTGGGAGCCGGCTCGTCATGATCGCGCCCTACGGCGCGGTACAGCCATCCGGAAAGCCGCATGCCGTCCCGAGCTGTGTAGTTGTGTAGCTCGGGCACAATCTCTGTCTTTTCCCACACGGAGAGCACGGGCCGGCCACGCTCGTCGCGTGGGCGGTTGTCGAGGGTGGTCGCGCCATCCTCTCCTTCGCTCGCATCGTTACCCAGCGCGGCGGTAGCGACCTGAAACTTGTCCCCCACCCAGCTGCCCGCTGCCACGTCGTAGAGTACAACGCGTGGCGGAAACTCGGGGCCAGAGACAGTGACGGCTAGTAGGTTGCCGTCCGCCGTTAGAGACGGGTCAGTGGCAATGAGCGACGGTAACTCGGGAACGGCAATCACCTTCGCCCCCTCGTCGGTAAGCGAGACGATTTCGAGGTCGCACCAGCCCTCGTTGTTCCACAGCACGGCCAGGGTGGAGCCGTCGGAAGACACGGTGAACTCCTCGAGGTCTGCGTCCTCGCGCTCCATGAGCACTTCCATGTGGTAGCCGTGATCATGGGGAGTGAGCTGCAGGAGGCGGAAGCGCTTGGCGCTGTGATCGCTGCGCACGAGACAGTAGTGAGAGCGGCCTACGGGGATGACACACCCCTGATCGGTCGTCGAGCCGTTGTCTACGGGCATGAGAGGCTGCCATGTGCCATCCGAATCCACGGCCAAAAGCTCACGGTTGCCGCGCGATCCCACGCGGAACAGCGACTTTTCGTTCCGAGAGTGCACCAGCGCGCCACCGGTGCGCCGGTCAACAACTTTCGTCTCCCCTGTCACGGGGTCGAAGAGGCGGCCTTCCACGGTGCCATCGTGGTCGTAGGCGCTCACGGCCACGTAGTCGTCTTCCCAGCTCACCAGCTCGACGGTCTTGTAGGCTGCCAGATCCACCATGTAGGCGTTCGGGTCGTCCGGGTTGGTGGTAACGAACCAAATCTGCTCGTGGTCACCACCGTCGGGCGAGACTTCGCAGGCCAGCCACGTCCCGTCCGGCGAGTACAGCACGCGTCGCACACCTCCCTTGATGGGGAGGTTGACTTCGCGTTCCTGGCCGGGGATGGGCTCCCCGTTGGCGTCGAGTGGGATCTGCAGTGCAAAGGGGTAGCGTTCCTGCTCGACCACGATGCAGGCCAGCAGAGAACCGTCCGGCGACAGGGCGGGCGCGCGCACGTAGCGTTCCGCCGACCACAGTCGCTTGCGCTCCGAGAAGTCCTTGGCGGCTTCCTCGGGGTCGATTTCGTACCGAACCATGTGCTCTGACAGTGCAGAAAGATCCTCTTTGCTCACAGATGACGATCCTAGTTCCTGCTCCGGCCATCCGGTGAGGGGGCGAGCTGCAAACCGGCTAAAGTGCCGGTAATCGGTGTTGAATTCGTGCAGGGTAAGGGTGTCCGGGTCACTGTTGACGGGCGGCTGGTCGATCCTCGCCGCCCCGTGCTCGGTCACCGGCCTTGGTTCCGGCTCCCCGTTGGGGTCCTTGTTGACATCACTCATGGGCTGCTTTCCCTGTCGCGTCCCTGTGGTCTCGCCTGAGGTATCGCTCGGGCGGGGTCACTCGTCGATGACGGCGGGGCCTTCCTCGCCCTCGTCGACCAGCGCGCCGGCCGGTGGCACGGCATCTCCCCAGCTCACGGGTTTGCGCAGGATCCAGGTGTCCTTGCCGCCACCGCCGCGAGAACTGTTGACGATCAGCGATCCCGCCGCCGCCGTGCGGGTCAGTCCCGCCGGCACGGTGAATGCTTCGAGGTTTTTCGCGTAGCTGCTTCCTGCTCGCTCGTCTCCGTCGTCGGTGTGGCCTTGTTTATCCGACGCCACACCGCTGTCCGCCTGGTGTGCCGCTGCGGGGCGCACGTGGACAAATGCCCGAAGGTCCACGTGGCGGGGGTGAATGGTCATCTCACCGTTCGTGTCCGCACCGTACGTGGGCAGGGTGGAGAGGCGAACCACGTCTTGGGCGATGAACTGCTCGGGTGTGTCCTTGAGCTCTTGGGCGCGCTTCTCCAGTTCCTCGGCCGTGCACTCCGGGCCGATGGTGATGCCGTTGCCGCCGTAGCCATCCACGGGCTTGACGACGACCTCGTTGAGTCGACCGAGCACCGCGTCGACCTCACCGGGCTTGTGGCACAGGCAGGTCGGCACTTGGTCGAGGAGGGGCTCCTCGTCGAGGTAGAAGCGGATCATCTGTGGGACGTAGGCGTAGATGGCCTTGTCGTCTCCCACGCCGTTACCGAAGGCATTGGCGAAGGCGAGGCGGCGGTTCTGCAGCGCGTCCTCAAGGCCTGGGCCCAGCACCTCGCCGTTGAAGCCGGTGGCGCCGAAGAGGGTGTCGCGCTCGATGCGGATGTAAACGACATCGAGGGGGTGCGCGTCGCCGGCATCGTCCTGGTAGTGGAGGTAGCCGTCGATGATCGCGAGCTTGTCCGGCGTCAAAATGGGGCAGTCGATGAGCTCGGCGATACGGCGGTGCTCGAACCATGCGGAGTCGGAGTCGCCGATGGATAGCACTGCCATTGCGGGTTCGTTGGGGTTCTTGCCGTTCTCCGGGGCGGAGGCAGCGAGGGTATCCCGGATCATGTCGAAGGCCTCGGCCGGATCGTGCATGTCGTAGCCCTCCATGACGTCGTCATAGAGCTTGCGGGTGATGCGGCGCATGGAGTGGGAGAAGGCGATGCCGGAGGGAACGCGCAGGTTGTCTTCGAGCACGAACCAGCGGCCCTCGTCGGTGCAGACGAGATCCATGCCGCAGATGTGGGCGCGGACGGACCCTGGCGGCTGCAGGTAACCGGAGTCCTCATACCCGGGTGCTCGTTGGAGGTCGAACTCGTCGATGATGCCCGCTTCGACGATCTTCTTCTCGCCGTAGACGTCGTCGAGGAAGGCGTTGAGAGCGCGGGCGCGCTGCTCGAGGCCTTCGGAGAGGAACGTCCACGTCTCGTCGCTGACGATGCGGGGGACGAAATCCATGGGGAATACCTGGGGCTCGTCCTCTCCGGTGGCGCGGAAGGTAATGCCTTCCTCGAGCTCCATGCGCTCTGCTGCTGCCTGGCGGTCATGCAGATCGCTGAGGCCGATCTCGGCGAACTTCTCCATGGCGTAGGCGTACCGCGGGCGGGGCACGCCGTCCGAGAATAGGGCCTCGTCCCACAGCATTGCCGAGGGAGAATCGGGCGTGTAGGCCGCGAAGAGGTTGGCATCGGTCGAGGGTTCCGCTTCCGCGTCGGGGTCGTACGTAGGAAGCGTCTCCTCGGACAGTTCGGCAGTCACGAGGGGGCTAGGCGCATCGTTGGGCGCTGCGAATTCCTCGGCTTCGGTGATATTGCCGGTGACGGTCGGAGCAGCATCAGTCGCGGTGTAGTTGGTGTCATCTTGAGTGGGGCACATAAAACCCGATAATAGGTGACAATTCTGCGTTATTTATGAAGATAGTGTTTCCGCAATGTGAATTCCACGATTTTTGATTCGCTGCATATTTTCTAATGAAAACTATTGCCATTCTTTTGCGCTATCCGCGGCGGGCAACGCAAAACGGGGCGCATTCGCGAACAGCGAATGCGCCCCGTGGAGAGGGGAGGTAGTGGGACCTACTTCTCCTCAGCGTCCTTAGCCTCAGCAGCTTCGTCAGCCTCTGCGGCGTCGGCCTCAGCCTTGGCGTCAGCGTCGGTTGCGGTGTCAGCCTCAACCTCAGGAGCGTCAGACTTCTCAGCCTCGGTTGCCTCAGCAGACTCAGCCTCAGCAGCCTTCTTGGACGCAGCGGCGCGGGTAGCGCGCTCTGCCTCGGTGGAAGCCAGCGGCTCGGTCACCAGGGAGATCTGGGAGATCGGGGCGTTGTCGCCCTTACGGTTCTCCAGCTTGATGATGCGGGTGTAGCCGCCGGGACGATCGGCGAACTTCTCCGCCAGATCGTTGAACAGGTAAGCAACAACTTCCTTGTTCGGGATCAGCTTCAAGACGTTGCGACGGTCAGCCAGGGTGCCGCGCTTAGCCTTGGTGATGATCTTCTCGACGTAGGGACGCAGCAGCTTGGCCTTAGCGTCCGTGGTCTTGATGGCGCCGTGCTCAATCAGCTGAGCAGCGAGGTTGGACAGGATCTTCTTCTGGTGGGAAGCAGAACCGCCAAGGCGGGCGCCCTTCTTTGGGGTAGGCATTTCTTCTCCTCGTGTGGATGTTTATTGAGCGCTGTTAAGCGACTTACTCCGCGATGTCCTCGCCCTCGGTATCAATGAATTCACCGGTCTCGGCGTCGTAGCCTTCGATGTCATTGATGTCGAATCCCTCGGGGGCGTCCTTCAGGCCCAGACCCAAGCCGGCGAGCTTGACCTTCACCTCGTTGATGGACTTCTGGCCGAAGTTGCGGATGTCCAGCAGATCGGACTCCGTGCGAGCGGCCAGCTCACCAACAGTGTGGATCTCCTCGCGCTTGAGGCAGTTGTAGGAGCGAACGGAGAAGTTCAGGTCCTCGATCGGCATGCTGTAGGCAGCGATGTGCTCGCTCTCCTGCGGCGACGGGCCGATCTCGATACCCTCAACCTCGTAGTTGAGCTCCTGGGCCAGGCCGAACAGCTCCACCAGGGTCTTACCCGCGGATGCCATGGCATCGCGAGCGGTGATGGAGTTCTTGGTCTCCACGTCCAAGATCAGCTTGTCGAAGTCCGTGCGCTGTTCCACACGGGTGGCCTCGACCTTGTAGCTGACCTTAAGAACCGGGGAGTAGATCTGATCGACCGGAATGCGACCGATTTCAGAAGAAGCACTTGCGGCGGGCACGTAGCCACGGCCACGCTCCACAACCAGCTCGATCTCCAGCTTGCCCTGCTCGTTCAGGGTAGCGATGTGCAGGTCCGGGTTGTGGACCTCAACACCAGCCGGGGGCATAACGTCAGCGCCGGTAACTTCGCCTGCACCTTCCTTGCGGATGTACATGGTGACGGGCTCGTCCGAATCGCTGGACAGCACCAGGGACTTGATGTTCAGGATGATGTCGGAGACATCTTCCTTGACACCCGGGATGGTGGTGAACTCGTGGAGCACACCATCGATGCGCAGAGACGTCACTGCAGCTCCGGGGATGGAAGACAGCAGCGTACGGCGCAGGGAGTTACCCAAGGTGTAACCGAAACCGGGCTCCAGTGGTTCGATGACGAACCGGGAACGCGACTCATCGATGTATTCCTCAGTAAGCGCTGGGCGATGAGAGATGAGCATTGTGAAAACTTCTCCTTTTCGGCGACCGCTATATGACGCCGGTAGAGGGAAACCGCTTCCGGGAGTGGAAGACGGTGCGGAAAGTCAACTACTACTTCGAGTAGAGCTCGACGATCAGCTGCTCCTGCAGCGGAATGTCGATCTGAGCGCGCTCGGGCAGCTGGTGCACGAGGATGCGCAGGGTGGACGGAACAACCTGGAGCCACGCCGGAACAACGGCGTCGACCAGACGCTCCTGAGCCTCTTCGAACCACAGCATCGAGCGGGACTTCTCGCGCACGTCGATGATGTCGTACTGGGAGACCTGGAAGGAAGGCACGTTGATCTTCTTGCCGTTCACGGTGAAGTGACCGTGGGAGACAAGCTGACGAGCCTGGCGGCGGGTGCGTGCCAGACCTGCGCGGTACACAACGTTGTCGAGGCGGGACTCCAGCAGGATGACCAGGTTGTCACCGGTCTTGCCTGCCTGGCGGTTAGCCTCGGCGTAGTAACGACGGAACTGCTTCTCCAGCACGCCGTAGGTGTACTTTGCCTTCTGCTTTTCCTGCAGCTGCAGGAGGTACTCGGACTCCTTGATGCGAGCGCGGCCAGCCTGTCCCGGAGGGTACGGGCGGCGCTCGAAGGAGCTGTCACCACCGACGAGGTCGACGCGGAGGCGACGGGACTTGCGGGTTGCGGGGCCGGTATAACGAGCCATGAGTTAATCCCTATCCTTTCTTGTCTTAAACGCGGCGACGCTTCGGGGGGCGGCAGCCGTTGTGGGGCTGCGGGGTGACATCAGCGATGGTGCCAACCTCGAGGCCTGCGGTGGACAGAGAACGAATGGCGGTCTCACGGCCGGAGCCCGGACCCTTGACGAAAACGTCAACCTTCTTCATGCCGTGCTCCATTGCCTTGCGGGCAGCGGACTCAGCAGCCATCTGTGCGGCGAACGGGGTGGACTTACGAGAACCCTTGAAGCCGACGTGGCCGGAAGAGGCCCAGGAGATGACGGCACCATTCGGGTCTGTGATGGACACGATGGTGTTGTTGAAGGTGGACTTGATGTATGCGTGGCCGTTGGCCACATTCTTCTTGACGACGCGACGGCCAGTACGGCGGCCGCGTGCACTCTTCGGAGCAGCCATGTATTACTTCTTCTTTCCTGCGATCGTCTTCTTGGGACCCTTACGAGTACGTGCATTGGTCTTGGTGCGCTGACCGCGAACGGGCAGGCCGCGACGGTGACGCAGACCCTGGTAGGAGCCGATCTCGATCTTGCGACGGATGTCGGCCTGCACCTGGCGGCGGAGGTCACCCTCGACCTTCCAGGTGTTCTCGATGACGTCACGCAGAGCAGACAGCTGCTCGTCGGTCAGATCCTTGGAACGAAGGTCAGGAGAGATGCCGGTCTTTTCCAGCAGCTCCTTGGAACGGGCGGGGCCGATTCCGAAAATGTAGGTCAGTGCGACCTCCATGCGCTTTTCGCGTGGCAGGTCAACACCAGCAAGGCGTGCCATATGGCAGTTCCTTCCGGTTCAGCGGCGGTTTTCTCCACACTCGTCCCTGAATATCCTTGCTGCCACGGTCTTACCGGAAAACTTCCCAAAAACTCGTTTGCAGCATTCTCCCCTGAACAGGAAGAAACCAACACGCTGACAATCAACGCGTTGGACGGAGGGCTCCAGCCGCCGCGGCCGGAGGTAGTGGCCGGTGGCACATCAACTGTGCGCTGCCGGTTTGGATGTGTGGAGGCTTACGTTTTACTTGTAGCGGTAAACGATGCGTCCGCGAGTCAGGTCGTAGGGAGACAGCTCCACCACAACCCGGTCCTCGGGGAGGATACGAATGTAGTGCTGGCGCATCTTGCCTGAGATGTGGGCCAAAACCTTGTGGCCGTTATCCAGCTCGACACGGAACATCGCGTTCGGCAAGGGCTCGACAATGCGACCCTCGACC
The DNA here is from genome assembly GCF_020099275.1 of Corynebacterium falsenii. Taxonomy (NCBI): domain Bacteria; kingdom Bacillati; phylum Actinomycetota; class Actinomycetes; order Mycobacteriales; family Corynebacteriaceae; genus Corynebacterium; species Corynebacterium falsenii. Next base: position 20,845 of record NZ_CP083646.1, read on the forward strand.
TCGATGGCGCCTTCCTTCTTTGCCATATCCTCCACGTTTCCCCAGCGTATGCACGCCAGTTGGGTGATCGTTTGCTACTGCGATGCGATCCTCATTCACCGGCTGGCCCCGTCAGGGCAGCCGAAAAGATCAACACCAACGGTCAACTCTACACGCGACCTGCGATAACGCAAAATTCTGGCATCGAGAAAAAGAAGGCGAACCACCGGACAGCGTTAGCTGGACACCTCGGAGCGCACCTGCGAATCGCTCTTGCGGAGCTCACCGCGGGCGAGCTTGTTGACGGCCAGGGCGATAGCGCCGTCCCCGGTGACGTTACACGCCGTGCCGAAGGAGTCGATGGCGATGTAGGCGGCGATCATGAGGGCCACCTGGCCGTCGTCGAAGCCAAGCTGGGACTGCAGCAGGCCCACCGCGGCCATGATCGCACCGCCAGGCACACCGGGAGCCGCGACCATCATGATGCCCAGCAGGAAGATGAAGCCCATGGCCACGCCCGGGGACATGTCCAGGTTCGTCATGTAGACGATCGAGAACGCAAACAGCGCGATCTTCTGCATGGAACCGGACAGATGCACCGTGGCACACAGCGGGACCACGAAGTCTGCAACCGACTGGGTCACGCCGTTCTTGCGGACAGCCTTCAGCGTCACCGGGATCGTGGCGGCAGACGACGACGTGCCCAACGCGGTGAAGTACGCCGGAAGCATGTTCTTCAGTGCAGTGAACGGGTTGATGCGCGCGTACGCGCCCACGAGCAGGTACTGGATGAGCAGCACAACCCACGTCATGATCGTGGCCAGCACCAGCACCTTACCGAAGGCGGTGAGCGTGGTCTTAAGGTTGCCGTTCATGCCCATCGTTAGGAACACACCGAAGATGTACAGCGGCAACAGCGGAATGATGAAGCGCTCGATGACGCGCATCACCACGTCGCGGAGCTCCTCAGCGCCACTTTGCAGCGTGTTCGCGCGGATCGCGGCCATCGCGATGCCCACCGTGAAGGCCAGCAGCAGCGCGGACATGACCTCCAGCGGCGCCGGCATATCCACCTTGAAGTACGGGGAGATCGCAGCCTCCTCGATGTCCACGGCCTTCACCATCGAGGTGCCCTTGAGCAGCCACGGGTACACGGCCTGGGATACGCCGAAGGCGATGAGGCCGGAGATGACCGTGGATACGTAGGCGATGCCGGCGGTGACACCCAGCCACTTCCCCGCCCCATGACCGAGGCTGGCGATCGCAGGGGTGATCAGGGCGAAGATCAGCACTGGGACGAAGAAGCCCAGGAAGCCGCTGAACAAGCCGTTGAAAGTGGCGAACACGCGGGCGAGCCACTCCGGGAAGAAGAAGCTGCAGACGATGCCCAGAATGATCGCGATGATGATTTTGAAAAGGAGGCTATGCGTTATACGCGAGAGGTTCATGGCCGTGAGATATCCTCTATGATTCGTCAGTTAACCGGTCAAGGTGGTCTCACCCTACCGCGTGTACTGCGGATTCTTATAGCCGTGTGGTACCCCCGGCCGGTGCCGCGGGGCCGTTGAGTACCGCTGTTTCAGTATCGCTGTTTAGTACCGCGGCGTAAGGATGCGCGGTCCGCCCTTCGTGGCGGCCACGGTGTGCTCCCAGTGTGAGGCGTAGGATCCGTCCTCGGTCACTACGGACCACTCGTCCTCGAGCACGATGGAATCCGCTGTGCCGAGCGCCAGCATCGGTTCGATGGCGAGCACGGAGCCTTCCTGGATGATCGGCCCCTTGCCCGGCCGACCCTCGTTGGCGAGGTATGGGTCTTCGTGCATGGTGTGACCGATGCCGTGGCCGCCGTACCCGTCGACGATCCACAGGTCAACGCCGAACTTCGCCTCGGCCTTCTCGGTGGCTTGCTCGAGCGCCCAGGATACGTCGGTGAGCCGGTTGCCCGGGACCATCGCCTTGAGTCCTTCCATGAGCACCCATTCGGTGGCGCGGTTGAGCTTGTCGTGCTCGTCGCTGATCTCGCCGATGCCGAAGGTCCACGCGGAGTCGCCCACCCAGCCCTGGTAGGTGGCGCCGCAGTCGATGCTCACGAGGTCGCCTTCAGCGAGGACCACGTCCTTGCTGGGGATGCCGTGGACGATCATTTCGTTGACGCTGCTGCAGATCGACCCGGGGAATCCGCCGTAGCCCTTGAAGGTGGGGACGGCTCCGGCGCTGCGGATCACGTCCTCGGCCACCTGGTCGAGCTCGAGAGTTGTCACGCCGGGCGCGGCGGCCTTCTTCACCGCCTGCAGCGCACGGCCGACGATCTCGCCTGCGGCCTGCATGGCGTCCAATTGCTCGGGGGTTTTCGCGGGGATCTGCTTCTTTGTTTTCCGGAAGCCCATTGTGTCCTTCCTCTGCGGGGATTCGTAGTGGATTGTTCTTCTTTGTTTTCGACGCCACCCCACCCGCGAAGCCCCCGCCGGACGAGGTCCGGCGGGGGCTTCGTTCTTGCTGCCACGGGTGTTATCGGGGCGCCGCGGGGATTACTGGTCCAAGGCGTCCAGCGTGGTGGTGCTGATGTCTTCCACGGTGCCTTCTGCGTCGATGTTGAGCAGGATGTCGGCGTAGTGGTCGATCAGAGGAGCGGTCTGATCGCGGTAGACCTGCAGGCGGGTGCGGATGGTCTCCTCGTTGTCGTCATTGCGACCGCGGGCGAGCATGCGCTCCACCACAACGTCCTCGGAAACGACGTAGTTGATCACGGCATCGAGGGAGTGGCCGCTTTCCTTGAGCATCTCTTCGAGCAGCTCTGCCTGCTCGATGGTGCGGGGGAAGCCGTCCAGAAGGAATCCGTCGGCAGCATCCGACTGGCTGAGGCGATCGCGAACCATGTTGGCGGTGACGGAGGTGGGAACGAGCTTTCCAGCGTCCATGTACTCCTGGGCTTCCTTGCCCAGGTCGGTGCCGCGGCTGATGTTGTCACGGAACAGGTCACCGGTGGAGATGTGCGGGACCTTGAGGGAGTCGGAGAGCAGGGAGGCTTGCGTGCCCTTGCCAGCGCCGGGAGGGCCGAGAAGAACTAGTCTCATTTCAGGAATCCTTCGTAGTTAGCTTGCATCATCTGAGATTCGATTTGCTTGATCGTGGTCAGAGCCACGGACACAAGAATCAGGATGGCAGTACCGCCGAATGGCATCTGGGAGCTGCCTCCAGCACCTGTCTGAACACCCATGTTAATCAAAATGTTCGGCAGGATGGCGATCAGAGCCAGGTAGACGGAACCGACGACCAGCAGACGATTCATTACATATCCAAGGTACTCCGCCGTGGGACGGCCGGGGCGAATACCAGGGATGAAGCCACCGTACTTCTTCATATTGTCTGCCTGATCGTAGGGATCGTACTGCACGGAGACGTAGAAGAAGGAGAAGAAGATGATCAGCAGCACGTAGATAACGATGTACTGCCAAGCAGCAGGGTTGGAGAGCACAGCAACGACGTTGCGGTTCCACCAGTTGTCCTGAGCTGCGCCGGCGCTGCCGGACTGAATGATCTGCGTGATGAGGATCGGGACGGTCAGCAGCGAGGACGCGAAGATCACGGGGATCACGCCTGCCTGGTTGACCTTGAGCGGCAGGTAGGTGGACGTCTCACCGTACTGGCGGCGGCCAATCATGCGCTTTGCGTACTGCACGGAGATACGGCGCTGGCCCTGCTCCATGAACACCACGCCGACGACGAGCAGCAGCACGCCCACCACCACAGCGGCGAAAACGAATCCGCCGGAGTTGGAGAGGATGTTGGCGCCCTCTGCCGGCAGTGCGGTGGCGATGCCGGCGAAGATCAGCAGGGACATGCCGTTACCGATGCCGCGGTCGGTGATGAGCTCGCCCATCCACATCAGCAATACAGCACCGGAGGTCATGATGAGCACCATGGTGGTGAGGCCGAAGACACCCACGTTTTCCTTGAGTACCGGAACACCCTGGCCGAGGAGCTGCTGACGGTCAGCCAGTGCCACAATGCCCGCAGATTGCAGCAATGCCAGAGCCACGGTGAGATAACGGGTGTACTCCGTCATCTTGGCTTGGCCGGTCTGGCCTTCCTTCTTGAGCTGCTCGAACTTCGGAATCACCACGGTGAGCAGCTGCACAATAATGGATGCCGTGATGTAGGGCATGATGCCCACGGCGAAGATCGATAGACGCAGCAGCGCACCACCGGAGAACAAGTTAATCAGCGAGTACATCGCCGAGTTGTTCGTCAGATCTTCGACCTGCTTGGTGATGAGTGCGTAATCGATACCGGGGGTCGGGATTTGAGCTCCGATTCGGTACAGAACGATCAGCGCGATGGTGAAAAGCAGCTTCTTGCGAAGATCCGCGTTCCGGAACGCCGAGACTATGGCGGACAAACTAGCCTCCTGGTTTGGGTGCCAGCCACAGCCATGGTGAGTAGTTGACTCTCTTTGGTGCAAGCTGCGGACTGATGTACAACCTCCGAATCCTATCAGCACCACCGGCAATGAGAAAACTTTTAGTCGCGTAAGCGCCCGCTACTGCACATTTCGTCGACACCTGAACTTGGCTCCACCGCTCTGCTCCTCCTGGATCTTCGGCATCCTCGGGCAATTCGGGATCACTTCTGTGTGCCAAGAGACTAGTTATCGGGGGCGCACCCATGTGGGGCATAAAAAATCCCCGCCCACCGAAGTGGACGGGGATGAACTGTGCAGCATCACAGTGCGACTATCGAATGCATCGATAGCGCTGAGGTGTATTACGCCTCGGTGGTGGTGCCGCCAGCGTTCTCGATCTTCTCCTTAGCGGAGCGGGAGAACTTGTTAGCGGTGACGTTCAGCTTCACGCTGATGTCGCCGTCGCCGAGGATCTTCACCGGCAGCTTGGGGCGAACCAAGCCAGCGGAGACGATGTCTGCGATGGTGACGTCGCCACCATTGGGGAAGGCCTTCTCCAGGTCGGAAACATTCACAACCTGGAAAGGAACCTTCGCCGGGTTCTTGAAGCCCTTGAGCTTCGGCAGGCGCATGTGAAGTGGCATCTGGCCACCTTCGAATGCGGCCGAAACCTGCTTGCGGGCCTTGGTGCCCTTGGTACCACGACCGGCGGTCTTACCCTTGGAGGCCTCACCGCGACCCACACGGGTCTTCGGCTTGTTGGCGCCCTTGGCGGGACGGAGGTCGTGGAGCTTGATTGGATCGCTCATAATTCCTACTCCCCTGCCACTTCTTCAACCTTGACCATGTGGCGCACGGTGTTGATCTGACCGCGGACGACCGGGGTGTCCTCGCGAACAACCTCTTGTCCGATGCGCTTCAGGCCAAGGGAACGCAGCGACTCACGCTGCTTCGGCTTCGTTCCAACAGTACCCTTTAGCTGGGTAATCTTCAGTGCCATGGCTTAAGCCCCCTGTCCTGCAGCACGTGCGCGCAGCATAGCGGCAGGTGCAACTTCATCGAGAGACTTGCCGCGGCGTGCAGCAACCTCTTCTGGGCGAACCAGCTGCTTCAGGCCAGCAACGGTGGCGTGAACCACGTTGATGGCGTTGTCGGAGCCGAGGGACTTGGACAGGATGTCCTGCACGCCTGCGCACTCCAGAACCGGGCGGGCAGCGCCGCCGGCGATCACACCGGTACCGGGGGCAGCGGGCTTCATCATGACGATGCCTGCTGCGGCCTCACCCTGAACCGGGTGAGTGATGGTGCCGTTGATCATGGGCACGCGGAAGAAGTTCTTGCGAGCTTCCTCCGCGCCCTTCTGGATTGCGGCGGGAACTTCCTTGGCCTTGCCGTAGCCAACGCCCACCATGCCCTGACCATCGCCCACGATGACCAGTGCGGTGAAGCTAAAGCGACGACCACCCTTGACAACCTTGGACACGCGGTTGATGGTCACCACGCGCTCGATGTACTGGTTGCGCTCGTCCTGCTGCTGGTTGCGACGATCGTTGCGGCCACCACGGTCGTTGTTGCGGTGGTTGCGATCGTTGCGCTCGTTGTTGTCGTTGTTCTCGGCGGAGCGTCCGCCGTTACGGTCACGTCCCGACATCACGCGTTCCTTCCGTTGGTGTTGTTAATGGTGTTGATCATTAGAACTTCAGACCACCTTCGCGAGCGGCGTCGGCCAGAGCGGCGACGCGGCCGTGGTACTTGTAGCCAGCGCGGTCGAAGACCACAGCTTCAATGCCAGCAGCCTTGGCGCGCTCGGCGATCAGCTGACCAACCTTGGCACCGCGTGCCTTCTTGTCGCCCTCCATGGCGCGCACGTCGGCTTCCATCGTGGACGCTGCGACCAGGGTGTGGCCTGCAGTGTCGTCGATGACCTGTGCGCTCATGTGGCGGGAAGAGCGGTGCACCACGAGACGCGGGGTCTCGGGGGTACCGGAAAGGGTCTTGCGGATACGGAAGTGACGGCGTGCGCGTGCATCGCGACGGCGGGTGGAGATGTCCTTGCCCACCGGGAGACGCTTGCCGGACTTGTTGGATGCAGTGTTGCTCATTACTTACCCGTCTTTCCGACCTTGCGACGGATCTGCTCACCCTCGTAGCGGATGCCCTTACCCTTGTAAGGATCATCCTTGCGGAGGCGGCGGATGTTCGCTGCGATCTGGCCGACCTGCTGCTTGTCAATACCGGTGATGGAGAACTTGGTGTTTCCGTCAACCGCGAACGTCACACCTTCCGGTGCTTCGATCAGGATGGGGTGAGAGTAGCCCAGAGCGAACTCCAGGTTCTTACCCTTAAGCTGCACACGGTAACCAACACCGAAGATTTCCATCTTGATGGTGTAGCCCTCGGTCACGCCCACGACCATGTTGTTGATCAGGGAGCGGGACAGGCCGTGCAAAGAGCGGTTCTTGCGGTGATCATCGGGGCGGGAGACAACGAGCTCGTTGTCTTCCTGTGCCACGGAGATCGGAGCCGGAATATCCTGGGTCAGGGAACCCTTCGGGCCCTTGACCTCGACACTCTGGCCATTGATGGTGACGGTGACGCCAGAGGGAACGGCCACCGGTGCCTTGCCAATACGAGACATGGTTAGACCTCCTCTTACCAGACGTAGGCGAGGACTTCTCCGCCCACGCCCTTGTTGTTGGCCTCACGGTCGGTCAGCAGGCCCTGAGAGGTGGAGATGATAGCCACACCCAGGCCGCCGAGAACCTTCGGCAGATCGTTGGACTTTGCGTAAACGCGCAGACCCGGCTTGGAAACGCGGCGCAGACCGGCGATGGAACGCTCACGGTGCGGGCCGTACTTCAGCTCGATGTCCAGCGTCTTGCCAACCTTGGCGTCATTGACGGTGTAGTCAGCAATGTAACCTTCCTGCTTCAAGATCTCGGCGATGTTGGCCTTGATCTTGGAGGAAGGCATGGAGACAGAATCGTGGAACGCGTTGTTGGCGTTCCGCACGCGGGACAGCATGTCCGCGATAGGATCAGTCATGGTCATGTTTGGTGACCTAGTGCCTTTCTTGTTGCGGTTCCCATCTCACCCATATCAGTGGCGTGTACCGCGCGCTGATGGCCACTCACGCCGCTCCATGCTCAGTAGCATGGGCCGCTCGCTGCCAGTTGCCGCACGGCCGCTTGGGGCAAGGGGCCTACAACAAAGTTGATGTACAAGTTCGTTTCCCCACGTCACGCGCGGGGACACACTTCCGTGGTCAAATTAGCCACAAGAAGACTGAACAAGCCTAGCAACCAGCGCAAACTAGTACAAATCCCGCTCCCCGAACCACTCGGAGCATTCGTTCATTCCGACGCTGGACGATCGCGACACTGTGGCAACTCGCTGTGATACTGCACTGGACACTGCGGCACAGCGTTGACCGTAAATAATGTAGGCAGCGGTAGGTACTAGACAGTAAGTACTAGTAGGTAGCAGTAGATAAGGACCCCCAATGGATCAGAACAGCACTAATTCCAGCACCACCGGCGCATCGAATCCGGCCAGCAAGAAGGGAAAAGGCAGCCCCGAGGAGATGCTCAAAGCCCACGAGTGGCTAGCGCAGGTCGCCGATATCCTTGACCTCCCTCAGGAGGTGCAGCGTGATGGCGTCAAACCAATACTCGACCTCACCAAGGACGTGGCGCACAACCGATCACGCCCGTCTGCCCCTGTCACGGCGTTTTTGGTGGGACTTGCTGCGGGACTGAACAGCGCGGACCGGTCGCCGGAGGCGTTGCAGGAGGCCATCGAGCAGGCCCTCGCCCCCGTCGCCGAAGCCGCCCGCTAAGCCCCGGTGAGGTCCCAATCGGGCCACCGGCGCAGGCACGAGAAAATTGCTATGACCCTAGGTTGGTGTCGCACGAGGCGTATAAGCTAGTCACCATGACGAGCCTCCAGAACCAGCCCACCGCAGAACGCAACGAGGCCGGCAACCCGGTTAACCCCACCGCGAACCGGTTTGACCACCCCAAGGTCTCGAAGAAGAAGGACACCGCAGCTGGCTACAGCGCTGTTTTCCACGCGATGACGCACGCGGTTCCCAACCGCGGCCTGCTGCCCCTCATCACGATGAACAAGCCGGGCGGCGTGGACTGCCCCGGCTGCGCCTGGCCCGAGCCCGATCACCACGACCTGAACATCCAGGAATACTGTGAAAACGGCGCCAAGGCCATCGCGGAGGAAACCACCTCCGACCGAGCTGACCGCGACTTCTGGGCTCGCTACACCATCGAGGAGCTCCGCGAAAAGACCGACCACTGGCTCGGCAAGCGCGGCCGCATCACCGAACCGATGCTCTACGACCGTTCCAGCGGCGACGAGCACTACCGGCCCGTGTCCTGGGAGCGCGCCTTCGAGATCATCCGCGATCAGCTCACCACCACCGCGCCGGAAGAGGCCGTGTTCTACACCTCCGGCAAGGCCAGTAACGAGGCGGCGTACGCCTACCAGCTGCTGGCTCGCCGCATGGGATCGAACAACCTGCCGGACTGTGGCAACCTGTGCCACGAAACCACCGGCACCGCACTGAGCGCCACTCTGGGGCTCGGCAAGGGTTCGGTGACCATCGACGACATCCACACCACCGACCTGTTCATTTCGGTGGGCCAGAACCCGGGCACGAACCACCCGCGCGGGCTGACTGCGCTTACGCGTTGTAAGGAAAACGGCGGCAAGATCATCGCGATCAACCCCATGCCGGAGGCCGGGCTCATGCACTTCCGCGAGCCCCAGGAAGCCGCTACCCTGCTGGGCCGGAAGCACAAGCTCGCCGACCAATACATGCAGGTGCGCCTCGACGGCGACCGCGCTCTCTTCCAGGCGGTCAACAAGGAACTGATCAAGCGAGACGCCCTCGATCACCAGTTCATCGAGCGTTTCACCTCCGGGTTCGAAGAGACGAAGAAGCACCTTCTCAGCCTGGATGATCGCGAGCTGGAGGTGGCGTCCGGGATAAGCCGCAAGGAAATCCTGGCGATGGTCGAAAAGATCGTCGACGCCGATACGATGGTCATTTCCTGGACCCTCGGTGTGACGCAGCACGTGGATGCTGTCGCCACGATCCAGGAGATGGTCAACACCCTGCTGCTCACCGGCAACATCGGCAAGCCCGGTGCCGGCACCGCCCCGCTGCGTGGGCACTCCAACGTGCAGGGCAACCGGACCGTGGGCATCTGGGAGAAGATGCCGGAGCACTTCCTACAAGCGCTGCAGGATCACTTCGGCTTCGATGTTCCCCGCGAGCACGGCCACGACACCGTGGATTCCCTGCGCGCCATGCGCGATGGCAAGGTGAAATTCTTCATGTCGCTGGGCGGCAACCTGGTGCGCGTGGCCTCCGATACGGGCGTGGTGGAGCGCGGCATGGCAGCCAACGAGCTGACCGTGCACCTGTCCACCAAGCCGAATGGTTCGCACGCCTGGCCGGGCGAGAAGTCGCTGATCCTGCCCGTGCGGGCTCGCACGGATAAGGACATGCAGGCCGGCGGCCACCAGGGCATCACTGTGGAGGATTCGGTGGGCAAGGTGCACATCTCGTACGGTCACCGCACCGCCAACGACGACCTCGATCTGCGCAGCGAGGTGGACATCATTTGCTCCATCGGCCGCGAGACCTTTGGGGATGATTTCTGGCAGCCGATGATCGACGACTACGGCGTGATCCGCGATCACATCGAGGCCACCATTGCCGGATTCGAGGATTACAACCGCAGGCTGGAAAAGCCCGGCGGGTTCTACCTACCCAACGGCCCGCGGGAGCGCACCTTCAACACCGATGATGGCAAGGCACACATCACGGTGAACCCGGTGAACGCCGTGCAGGTGCCCGAGGGCCACTTCATGATGAACACGGTTCGCTCGCACGACCAGTACAACTCCACGATCTACGGCCTCAATGACCGTTACCGCGGCATCAAGAACGGCCGCCGCGTGGTGTTCGTCAACCCGCAGGACCTACGTGAGCAGGGGCTCAAGGATGGCGACATGGTGGATCTCGTGTCCGAGTGGCACGGCGAGGTGCGCCGGGCACCGAACTTCCGTGTGGTGGCTTACGACCACGCCCGTGGCTGCGTGAGCACCTACTTCCCCGAGGCCAACCAGCTCATTCCGCTGGATCACACGGTGAAGGGGTCCAACACTCCGGTCTCGAAGTCCACGATCATCCGGATGGAGCCGCTGGGCAAGACTGCCAGCGATATGCCCGAGATGGCCGCTGCGGACAAGTAGGCCAGCTGCTGTATGGGCAATCGTTTGACGGCGAACAGCCGCGTAACAAAGGTGCGGCTGGAGCCGGCTGCTGAAGGCTCAGTGCAGAACCCGGCGCAGAACCCGGTGCAGGTCTCGGTGGACACGCGGGCGGACTCCCTGGCCGTGGAGGAACCACTGCAGATCCGCGTGGATGGCGAAGACTTCACCACCACGATGCGCACGCCTGGCAACGACTTCGAGCTGGTGCACGGTTTGTTGCATGCCGAAGATGTGATTCACGACCGTGATGACGTGGTGACGATGCGCTACTGCGCCGGGGCCGTGGGCCCTGGTGGGCAGAACACGTACAACACCATCGACGTGGAACTGCGCCGATCGCAGCCATCAGATTCTGCGGGTATCCCCCTACCGCTGCTCAACCAACCAGTGTTCGACCAGGCCGAGTTCGACCAGCCCACGCAGGGCAACTCCGCCGCGCTTCCCACGCGCAACGTCATCACCACGTCCGCGTGCGGTATCTGCGGCACCACGTCTATCGAGGATCTGGTGAAGCGCCGCCGCTACCCCATCCGACCCGTCCGCCCGGAGGCGGAGTTCGTGGTCAGCCTGCCGGAGAAGATCCGCTTTAGTCAGAAAGCGTTCCGGCGCACCGGTGGAATCCACGCGGCCGGTGCCGTCAGCGGCGATGGCGACGTGCTCCTCGTCAGGGAGGACGTGGGCCGGCACAACGCCGCCGACAAGGTGATCGGAGCGCTGCTCATGAACGATCAGCTGCCTGCGGAAGGCCTGTACTTGGTCATGACTTCGCGCGCGAGCTTCGAGCTGGTGCAAAAGGCCGTGCTCGCTGGCTTCTCTGGACTCGTCGCCGTCTCCGCGGCAACCTCGCTGGCGGTGGACCTTGCCAAGGAGACTGGGTTGTTCCTCACGGGCTTCACCCGCGACAGCCGGTTCAACCTCTACTCGGGCTCGCTGGCGTAGACCAACCTTCAGACCTCGGCTGACTCGTCAACCTAGCCTGAGAAGCACGAGCAAAGGTAGTGAGGTGCAAATAATGATCATCAGAGTCAAGGCCTGGTCCCATTTTTAGGGTCGTTCCTTGCGCTCAATCGCCTAATTCTTGAGTCAGAACTTCGCGAGCCGTAGGCGCTGGACACCTTACTTCCTGCAGTCATCGGCGATTCCTTTGGGGAAGCTGCAGTTTTTCCTGATCCGGGAGCACCACTATCGCCGCCGCTGCTGCCCCCATACGGCGCGTGGCTAGTGCTCCCTGCGAACACGCTTCGCCTCCAGCCCCCTCTTTACCCACGTGGCGGCTGGCTTCCCAGAAACAGCCCTACCCTGCCCAGAGTTTCCTCATCCTGTTCCCTTGGTACACACCCCAGACTCCCTATGTTGTTAGCAATGAAATCGGGAATCTCTAACAGCCTTATCCAACAGTCGCTCATTACCTTTCGTCTTCAAGCAGTTGGACAACTCAACCGCCCCAACTGTGAACTAGGCGCCAGAATTCTCTGGTTGTCTCACCTGCTAGGAAGGGATTCCTTTCATGTCAATCATGTCAACCACCCGCACCAAGGCTGCAGCGATCATCGCTGCAACCGCAGTTCTTGCCTCAGGTGGCGCAGCAACTGCGTGGGCCGCAACCCCCGATGCACAGCAGAGCACCCAGGCCTCCGCTTCGAGTAATGGGAACCAACAGCACCAACACGGACACCACAAGGGATTCGGCAACCAAGGAAAGGATAACGCGGAGCTAGCCTCGAAGCTTGGCGTTGACCAGAACACCCTCAACGCCGCGCTGCAGAAGGTTCGCGACGAACACAAGAACGACCCGAAGCCAGCCAAGGACCAAAACCTCACCCCCGAACAGCACAAGCAGCAAGAGCAGCAACGACGGGAACAGTTCAACAAGGATCTCGCCGCAGCTCTCAACATCGACCAGAGCAAGGTCGATGCCGCCATGACCAGCCTCCAACAGGAACACCAGGCCGCGCACTCCAACAACGCAGCCCAGTCGAACCAATCCAAGCAGGCTAGCTAACCTGCTTGCGGTTTTCCCAGTTCATCCACACCGTGCCTGACTCGATCTTTCGAGCGGGCACGTTGTGCGTTCTCCGGTGTCTCAGCAGATGCTCATGGCAGAGGGAAGGCACGCCTCGGCTATCTCACACCCCACTGTCCAGCCACGCGTTGATCCCGCCATCCATGTTGCGCAGGCCCTCCACGCCCGCCGCCGCGAGGATCTCAATAGCCTCCCGCGAACGCACGCCCGCCGCGCAGTACACCACCACATCGCGTCCGCGCCGCAGCTCGCTCTTCAGCTCTGCGACCAGCCCCTCGGGCACGTCCTGGCGCAGCCCGCTCAGGGGCACCAGCCGCGCCCCCGGAATGTGGAACGCATCGTATTCGCCCTGTTCACGGACGTCTATCAGCAGCTCGCCTTCTTCGTTCGACGCCACCAGCGCCTCCCCCACCTGCACCTCCTCGTGGGTGCTCACGGGCACACTGCCTTCCGGGGTCGCCAGCTCGATGTACTCCCACCGTCCGCTCATCCCGGAAAGATAAGCGATCACGCCCACCAAGGGCTCGCCCACTCCCCCGAGGATCTTCACGGCCTCTAAGGCCATCGCGGTGCCGACCACTCCCACGAGAGGCCCCAGCACGCCTGCCTCTGCACAGCTCGGCACAGCCCCCGCCGGCGGGGCTTCGGGGAACACATCCGTGTACACCGGACCATGACCCTGCCAGAAGACGGAGAGTTGGGCGTCGAACCCAAGGATCGAACCCCAGATATGAGGAACGCGTGCACGGGAGCAGGCCGCGGAGGTGGCGTAGCGAGCGGGGAAGTTATCGGTGCCGTCGAGGACCACGTCGGCGGTGGCGATGAGGTCGTCCGCCGTGGCGTCTGTGATCCGGGCCTGAACTGCGGTGATGGTGATGTGGCTATTGCGCTGGCGCATCTGCTCGGCGGCGGAGTTTACCTTCAGCTCGCCGATGGCGGTTTCCGTGTGGATGATTTGGCGGTGGAGGTTGGAAAGCTCCACGGTGTCGTCATCGATAACGGTGATGTGCCCCACCCCTGCGGCCGCGAGGTACAGCAGCGCCGGAGCGCCCAGGCCACCGGCGCCGATGACCACGGCATGCGAGCGGGCTAAGCGGCGCTGGGCCGCCATGCCGAAGCCTTCGAGGGTGAGCTGGCGGCGGTAGCGGGCGATCCACTGGGCATCGGGTGATGCTGTACTGTTGTCATTATTGTTCTTGCCCATTACAGCCCCACCCACACGGTCGAGCCATCCGCCATGTCCTGTTCCTTCCAGATCGGTACCTCAGCCTTCACCCGGTCGGCGATCTCCTCAGCGGCGGCGAACGCGGGGCCTCGGTGCGCGGCGGCCACGACCACAGCGAAGGCCAGGTCCCCGATGCGCAGCGGGCCGGTGCGGTGTGCGGCCCACGCGCGAACCTCGGGATGGCCGGACACCACGGACTCCACCACCTCGCGCATGAAGTCGGTGGCCTGCGGATGGGCGGTGTAGGTCAGGGCCGTCACGGCCGCGCCGCCATCGTGATCGCGGACGATGCCCTCGAAGGTCACGAGCGCCCCCATGGCTTCGGTGGCGGTGGTGCGCTTGGCGTCTGCGAGCAGGGGTTCCAGGGGAGCGTCGGTGACTTCGGCGTGCACGACCACGCCGGTCTGCTTGGCCACGTACGCGGGGTCGGTCACGTGTGCGGGATCAGTCATGGTTCGTGTTCCCTTCCAGCATCGCCACAATGTGCTCGATAAGCGGCTCCAGCACCGCCAGGCCGTCCTTCACGCCCCCGGTGGATCCCGGCAGGGTCATCACGAAGGTCCGCCCCACGGTGCCAGCCACCCCGCCGGAGAGCACGGCGGTCGGCACGCTCTGCGCCCCGCGGCGGAAGAACTCCATCATCACGCCCGGCAGTTCCTTGTCCAGGTAGGGGCGCACGGTTTCCACGGTGCGGTCATCCGCGGCCAGGCCGGTGCCGCCGGTGGTGAGCAGAATGCGCGGCAGCCGCGCAGGATCGGCGAGGCGTTGCCCCAGGTAGCCGGGCATATCCTTATCGGCCACGATGATCGCCTCGGGCACCTCGAAACCGCGGTCGCGTAGCCACGCTACGGCTAGCGCCCCGGAGCGATCCTCGTACTCCCCGCTCGCCGCGCGGGTGGAGGCAACGATCACCTCGGCTGTGCGTTGACGATCCGGCGCACTAGACACTCCAATCCCCCGACTTCCCGCCAGACTTTGCGAGCACGCGCACATACGTGATCTCCGCGTGCTTATCCACGGCCTTGATCATGTCGTAAATCGTCAGCGCCGCCGTGGTCACCGCCGTCAGCGCCTCCATCTCCACACCCGTGACTCCCCTGGTCTTCACTGACCCTTTGATCGCCACGGAATCCTCGCCGCGCTCAAAGTCGATGGTGATCTTGCCCAGCGGCAGCGGGTGGCACAGCGGGATGATCTCCGGTGTCTTCTTCGCCCCCATGATCCCGGCCACGCGCGCGACGGGCAGGGCATCGCCCTTCGGCAGGTCGGCGTCGAAGATCATTCCGATGACCTCCGGTGTCGTGCGCACCGTGGCGGTGGCCACGGCGGTGCGGGAGGTCTCCTTCTTCTCCGTGACGTCCACCATGTGGGCGGAGCCGTCGGCGCGCACGTGGGTCAGTTCGGTGGGCGAGGTGGGCGCGGTGGGCGAGGCGGATTCGGGCATGGTTGCTCCTGTTGGACGGCAGGTTTTTCACCCCTACCGTACACGCGCGCGGTGGGTCGCTAGGCTGGTGCTCATGGTTACTATCCGGTACTTCGCCGCCGCCCGCGCTGCCCGTGGCTCGGCCTCTGAGCAGGTGGAATGGCAGGGTCCCCTGGCGGATCTGCTCGAGCGTCTCGGAGCCGAGCACACCCAGCGCACGGCCGGCGGTCTCACGCTGGCGGGGATCTTCCCGCGCTGTTCCTTCCTGCTTAATGGCACCCGGGTGGATGCTGATGCGCAGGTTCAGCCCGGCGATCAGCTGGACGTTCTGCCCCCGTTTGCCGGAGGTTAGGCCCGTGCTGCATGCCATCATCGTGGCCGGTGGCCGCTCCAGCCGCATGCGCACATCGGCGCCCGTGGGCACCCCGGCGAAGCCGTTGTTGGAATTTTTATCCGACGCCACACCCCTGCGCCTCATCGACCACTGCATCGGTAGCGCCCGGGATGTTCTTCCCGAAGGAGGCCGGTGCGTGGTGGTCGGTCCACCGATGGATTTTCCTGGCAACGTTGAGCGGGTGCGGGAGGAACCGGTGTGGTCCGGCCCGGCGAGCGCCATCGCCGCCGGGGTGCGCCAGCTCGAGGGGGACGGGGCCCGCGAGCGCGACGCGCGGGTGCTCATCCTCGCCGCCGATGTGGTGAACCCTGCCGCGGCGATCGCCGCCCTGCTGGAAGCGGCTTCTGAGAACCCCGGAGCACAGGCGTGGGTCGCCGAGGCTGATGGCCACCCGCAGCCGCTGCTCAGCCTGGTCGATGCCCAGGCCACAGCCGCGGCCTTCGCAGGCGTGCGAGGTGGCTCGATCCGCGCAGTCTTCGACACGCTGGATGTGTGCCCGGTTCCGCTCAGCGCCGAGGTGTCGCGCGATGTGGATACGTGGGAGCAGGCGCAGGCCGCTGGAATCGGCATGCGCCCCGGCCCGGCTGAGTGGACGAGCGCCCGCGATCGCGTCGCCGCCGTCGCGGAGCGACTCTACCTGGACAGGACGGCCCGGGCGATACCTATGGCTCCTGGTGTGGGGCGGGTTGTGGCGTCGGATATAGAGTCCCCGATGAACGTGCCGCACTACACATCGTCGGCGATGGATGGCTACGCGGTGGCCGGTCCGGGGCCGTGGGAGCTGCTGGCCGAGCCGTCCGAGGGCGTGCAGGGGCGCAACATCCACCGGACCGGCGGGACGCTGCGCGAGGGCCAGGCGCTGCCGGTGCTCACCGGATCACTGCTGCCGGAAGGCGCGGATACGGTGGTGCGCAGCGAACATTCCGAGGTCCGCGATGGCGAGTTGCGGCTTCTCGATGGCATCACGGTGCGCACCGGGGCTGATATCCGGCACGCAGGCGAGGAACTGCACGCCGGAGAGGTCCTGGTGACGCAGGGGACGCTGCTGCAACCGCGGCATCTCGCACTACTGGGCGCATGCGGCGTGGATTCGGTGCCGGCGCTGCCTGCGCTGACGGTCGATCTGGCTTTCTCCGGCAACGAAGTGACTACCTCTGGGATTCCGGGGCCGGGTGAAGTGCGCGATGCGTTTTCGGGATCGTTCCCGGCGCTCGTGGAGCAGCTGGGCGGGACGGTGCGCAGTGTCACTCGGCTGCGCGACGATCCGGAGCAGGTTGAGGGATGGCTAGAGTCTGCGGAGGCAGACATCGTGGTGATTACCGGCGGGTCGGGACACAGCGGCCAAGACTTCGCGCGGCGGTTCATTACGGAGACTGCGGATGTGGTGCTGGCGGAATCGGTGCGATGCGCGCCGGGGCATCCCACCCTGCTGGCGGCGCGGGAGCGTGGCTCGCGGATCCAGCTCATCATCGGCGCGCCGGGCAATCCGTTGGCCGCGCACGTGGCGCTGCATTCTTTTCTGGAACCGGCGCTGGCCGTGGCCAACGGTGGCGAATTCCCGGCGACAGTGCCCTACGTTGTCGGCGAGGCGATCCCGGCGATCACAAAGCAGCGCACCCGGTTGATCCCGGCGCGGGTGGTGAAGAATACAGAGCGACAATGTACGGCCATCCCCATGACCCGCACCAATTCACACATGCTTAGCGGCTACGCCCACGCCGACGCGCTACTCGTGGTTCCAGCCACGGGTGCACCAGAGGGCGCAGTGGTTCCGGGGCTGCCGCTGGGCTAGGTGGTGGAGCGGGGCTCCTACCCCAATTCGCAACCCAGAGCACCTACTGGCGGCCGGGTATCCGACGGCCACCGGCACTGCGACAGCGGCACATCAATGGTGACCCGTTCACCATCCCGGCCTGCGTACTGACTCTGTGAAGGGCCATGACTGTAGTCGAGGAGCACTTCATTCGTCTGCCGCGAGCTTTGGCGCTGTCCGTCACCGCTCGTCGCGGTCACGGTTTGCGGGCTATCGAGCTGCAGGAAGACGATGTTCGTCCCTGGTAAGACTGAGTTCGGGTAATTGGGATCGTAGGTCGATGCGAACTGTTGCATCGTCATGGAGCGAATCACTCCGCTGAAGCGGTGCTGCCCGGGTGCCACTGCGCTGCCCCCGCCGCCCTGAGCCCCCTGGGCTTCCGCGGTCCCATCGCCACCGCCGGCGACGCCCTTCGCGTAGATGTACACGTGGGCATCATTACCGCCGGTGCAGTGAACCGTTTCTTTCCCTGAGCAGGCCATATCGTAGGTCAACCCGGTGGACGGGGAGCTCGCAGTCACGGTCACGTCCGTCTTCCCGGTCTTCACCCATTGCCTCACGAACTCACCGTGGACATTCTGCGCGAAGCCTTCGGTGGTGTTCGCACCCGCGGAAAAGCGGGGATAGTCGCTCTCGGAACGCTGACCTTGAGAGTCCTCGGCCGGCTTCACGCTCGGCGATGGCTTGGAGCTCGAGCTGCTGCTAGCCGGAGCCGAAGCCCCCTCCCCGCCCGACGACCCGGAATCGCTGCATCCCGCCAGAATCAGCGCCGCCGCACTGAGCGCAGACACTGCCACGAGCGGGGTATGAAATGGCTTTTCTTTTCCTGCCATGGTGATTTCCTCCATTGTGCCTATTCGATCGCAATCCGATTGCAACAATCTTTCGACGCACACTCTTCCCCCTTCACTTTAGGCAGAATTCCGCGAAAATCTTTGAATTCTGGCCGACTCGATTTAGTTTCCAATGATCGACGCCACCAGCCTCCCCTGCACCACACCACGTAGGGCTCAAACGTGTGCTCTCCCCCGGGAACGCCGACGAGGCTGCCATTTCACTCGAAGCAGCAGAAGGGCGTTTCGAATCCACCGGGGCTTTTCCTCGTCCGATGAATACGTCCCCACAATGGTGCACGGAATTCCCAACGGAAAAGCTCACGAACGGCATGCTGAAAATAGCACCGTTGGGCCTGGGATCGGTCAGCAGCACTAACACCCCCGTTCTTGCTGTTTTCTTGCATCCCTAAGCTCTGCCCGCGCGCTCTGCAGCTCTGCCCGCGCCGCTTCCAGCTCCTCTTTCAAGGCCCGGATATCCGCCCGGTACAGGTCGATCCGCTCGTCCACCTGCTCTTTGTCCCACCGCGGCTTGATGTGCTTCGTGCAATTGCGATCCGCCGCAACCACGTCCACCACCATCGCCCTCAGCACCTTCGAGCGGATCTCCCGATCCCCCAGATCCCGCAGCGTGGCCACCAAATCCGGATCCTCATCCAGCTCCACCACCTTTGCGTGCCCGAACACTTTCAGGCGCGTGCGGGTGGGATAGTCAATGAAGAACATCGCCACCCGCCCATCGCGGTCCACATTTCCCGTGGTCACGTACTGGTTGTTCCCCGCCATCTC
The DNA here is from genome assembly GCF_020099275.1 of Corynebacterium falsenii. Classification (NCBI taxonomy): domain Bacteria; kingdom Bacillati; phylum Actinomycetota; class Actinomycetes; order Mycobacteriales; family Corynebacteriaceae; genus Corynebacterium; species Corynebacterium falsenii. The sequence continues at coordinate 40,023 of NZ_CP083646.1, forward strand.
CAACCACCCAAGCTGCCGCTCCCCCAGCACGTGGACAAACCCGCGTGGCCCGCCGCGGTGCTGCACGTACGGCCACCCAGCGCCGGTCACCGTGGACAGGAAGAAGGAATCCGCCCCGCGAATCAAGGCCAGGTCGGCCGGGTCGAATTCAAACGGTCCGACCCGTTCGGGCAAGGTGGTGCCGATGGACGCCTGGCGGCGTCGGACGAAAGAATCGTAGGCCAGCTGCTCATAGGTAGTCACACACCCCAGCCTAAAACCCAGCCCACGCCCCAGGGGCCGGTTACGCTAATCGCGGTAGCCCTGCGCGCCCGCGTTCTCCCCGCGGTTCAGCCACGCGTACAGCGAGCCAATCAGCACACCACCGCCCAGCAGATTGCCCAGGAAAGCCATGCCCCAGTTCGTCAGCACATGGGCTGGATCCAGGTGCGGCAGTCCGCCATCGATGGTGAAAAACGACAGCGAGAACAGCGAAAAGTTCGCGATCAAGTGGTCCAGGCCCAGCACCACGAAGATGCCGATGACAAACTGTGTGAAGAAGAACTTGCCCGCGTAGTCCTTGATCAGCAGGCTGCCCACCACGGCCATGTTGACCACGAAGTTCGCGGCCGTGGCCTCGAGGAAGATGCCCGTCGGGGTCTTCGTCAGCTTTCCCTCGGTTAGCGTGCCCAGCAGGTGATCCGGCCCGATGCCTCCCAGCTTCGCGGATTGGCCGATGATCACGGCCACGAGAATCGCCCCCACCAGGTTAAACACCGTAGTCACCACGATGATGAGCAGCGCCTTCGGCCACGAGAGCTCCCGGCGTGACGCCCCGAAGCACATAAACATCATCGTGCCCGTGGCCAGCTCCGCGCCGAGTAGCAGGATCGAGGCCAGACCGATGAAGAACAGCATCCCGAACACGAACGCGCCCGTACCCGGCGCGACCTTCTCCGCGGCCGCACCGCCCACCGCGGCGAAGGCAGTGCCGAGCGTCAGATACGCGCCCGCAAGGATCGCCCGCACGCTGTAGCGCGGAAGGTCGTGGGTGAACAGCCCCGTTTTCTTGCGGGCGGCTTTCGTCGCCGCTTCGTTGAACGCGCCCGCGGGAATCTCGCGCGGCTGGGTGGGGGTCGTCTCGCCCATGGTTGCTCTCCTCACGTCTGGGCCCGGCATGCCAGTGTTAGCCGTGAGTCATTGTAAACGTTTGTGCCCTATAACCAGTACGTTTCCACAGATTCGCCCTCCCGAACGAGGGTGTCCGCGGGGATCCGCAGCAGCACCGTCGCCGTCGCTGATTGCGCCAGCAGATGCGATCCACGCCCGCCGATCGGCCGGGAGCGCAGTGTTCCTTCTTTGTTCTCGACGCCGCCACGCACGAAACACTCCCGCCCCGCGATGCCCTGCACATCCTCCCCGGCAATGGTGGTGAACGGGGGCTGCGCCTCCCCCAAGGTCGGCGCGACGAACAGGCGGAAACTCACCGCCGTGGACACGGGGTTGCCCGGCAGGCAGATCACCGGGGTGTCGCGGAAAGTGGCGAGCCCTTGCGGCCCGCCCGGTTGCTGGCTGACGTGGCCGAACCATCCGCCATGGGGTTCCAGCACCTGGCGGACGACCTCGAACTTGCCGTGGCTGATGCCGCCGCTGGTGATGATCGCATCGGGGCGGTATTCGCTGATGGCGCTGGTCAGCGCCGCTTCCAGTGCCTCGGGGGAATCGGAGGTGCTGATGTGTGCGGCCACCTCGATATGGTGGCGGTCGCAGAGGGCGGCGAGCATGGGGCCGTTGGCGTCTGGGATCTGGGCTGCGCCGCTGCCGCCGATCTCCTCGCCACCGGTGCAGATCACCACTCGGGCGGGCCGCAGCACGGGCAGGTCCTGCACCCCCAGCAGTGCCGCCGCGCCGACAGTGCGGGCGTTGACGCGGTGGCCTGCGGGGAAGAGCTCCGCACCTTTCGCCAAGTCGCTGCCGGCGCGGCGGATGAACTGCCCGCGGTCGGTGGCGGGTATTCGGACGTTCCCGCCGGTCACGAACTCGGGTGGGTCACAGCGTTCCACTGGGACGATCGCTGCGGTACCCGCTGGGATGCGAGCACCAGTCATGATCGGTGCGAGGTGGGTGCTGATGGCGTCGGGATAAAGACGAGAAGGATCCGCACCGGCGGCGATGGTGGGGCCGACCGGGAAAACCCCGCCGGACAAGTGTTCTGCGGACAGGGCGTAGCCGTCCATCTGCGAGTTATCGAATGCGGGGGAATCCTGGGGCGCGGCGACTGCGGCGGCGAGGGTGCGGCCGATCGTGCGGGATGCGGGGAGGGTCACCACGGGGCGCGGGCAGAGCTCGCGGAGTGTGCGGCTGACTTCGGCGAGGTGCTCCTCGGGGGTGCGGGTGTGGCTCATGATGTCCTTCCTACACTGCTTATTCTGCTCGCTGTGCTCGCCCTACTTACTGCGCTGATCACGCGCACGGCCACCACCGCAGCGATGACGAAGAGGTAGATGCCCAACAGCAGGATGCAGGCCCCGAGGGCCTGGTCCATGTCGCCGGAGCTCAAGCCCAAGGAGACGAGCAGCGGGATGGTGCGGGATTCCCCGGCGATATTGCCCGCGAAGGTGATGGTGGCGCCGAACTCGCTGAGGGACCGGGCGAAGCTCAGCACCGCGCCGGTGGCCATGCCCGGCGCGGCCAGCGGAATCACGATGTGGCGCAAGGTCTCGGTACGGCTCGCGCCCTCGGTGGCGGCGGCTTCCTCGAGGCGGCGGGGAATGGCGGCTAGGGCGGTGACGGTCGTGGCGACGAAAAAAGGCAGAGACACAAACACCTGCACCATCATCACACCCAGGGTCGTGTACGCCAGGTGGATACCCACCGAATCCAGCCAACCGCCCACGATGCCGCGGCGACCCCAGAAAAAGATCATCGCGAGACCCGAGACCACCGGGGAGAGCACCAGCGGTGCGTACACGAGCAACTGCACGGCGGCCACGGCGGCTTTCGAAAAGCCCGATAGCGGACCCGATCCGCGGCGGTCCGCCAAGGCGAACCACCGGCGCAGCCACAGCGACAGGGGAAAGCCCAGCACCACGCACACCACCGTGGAGACGGTGGCGGTCACCAGCGAGAGCACGAAGGCCTGCCGAGCCTCCTGCGTGCTCACCAGCTGCGGCACCTGCGACCACGGGATCGAGGCGACGAGTCCCACCAGCGGTCCGGCCACCACAAGCAGGCCCACCACCGCGAAGGGCAGCAGCCAACGCGGCGTGGCGAGATTGCGGGACTTCACGGACATGGCGGACGCGACAGGCATGGCTGCTAGGTGGCCGGGGTGAATCCGTAGCGGGCGAGGATCTGCTGGGCGGTGTCCGTGTTCAGCCATTCGGTGAAGGCCTTGGCGGTGGCGTTGTCCCGGCCGCGGGTGGTGAGCGCCACGGGGTATTGGTTGGGTTCCACGCCGTTGATATCAATGGCCGTGACTCCCTTGTCTGCCTGGGCTTTCACGTCGGTGGAGTACATAAAGCCGGCATCGACCTCACCGGTGGCGACCTTCGTGGACACACTGGCCACGTTCGGTTCCTCGGAGGGTTTGTCGAGCGTAATGCCCTTGGCCTCTAGGGCACTGTGGGCGATGGTGCCGCAGGGCACCTGTGGGGCGCAGATCGCCACGCGCTTGCCGGAGAGATCCTCGATGGAGTTGATGTGCCCCGGGTTGCCCTGCGGCAATGCGAGCACCAGGGTGTTCGTGGCGATGACGTGCGCCTGCGCCCCCTCGAAGTCCTGGGTAGACAGCGCCTTGGTCATGTTCTTCTGGTTCGCGCTGATGAACACGTCCGCCGGTGCACCCTGCTCGATCTGGCGCACGAGGTCGGAGGATCCGCCGTAGCTCCACGTCAGCGAGGCATCGGGATAGGCGGCGGTGAACACTGCGGTGAGCTCGTCTCCCACTGGTTTCATCGAGGCGGCCGCGAAGATGGTGGCGGGCCCGGACACGGCGGCGCGTTCGGCGCTGGCAGTGCTGGGATTACTGCTGCCGTTGCCGCTTTCCTTGCCACTGCCATTGTCCTCGCTGCTGCAAGCCCCGAGCCCCGCGATGGCGAGCGCCAGCACCGCCACGAGCACGCCGATGCGCAGAATCCACACGAGCAGCTGCCGCTTCTGCGTCGAGGCATCGGTGCGTTGGGGGTTGTCGGGAGTCGGGGTCATGGGGTGGGCGTGTCCTGCCTTGTCTCGGGGTCGTGCCGGGTATCCCTGGCACGGCCATCAGCAACGTGGTCTAGCATGGAAACTCACTCTGGTGTGAGGTCGTTCGTGTTCCCACTCTATCCAACGCGCGCGACCGATCTACCGACTGTCAGCCCACCCACCATCAGCCCATCGTCGATCCGCAGGAGGTGTTCCCGCCGTGGTATCTCCCACCGCCCCTCGCCTCCTCGCCGATCAGTTTGGCCGCGTCGCCGACGACCTGCGCATCTCCCTGATCGACAAGTGCAATCTGCGTTGCACGTACTGCATGCCCGCCGAAGGCATGGAGTGGCTGCCCACCGGCGACCTCCTCACCGCCGAGGAAGCCGTGCGCCTCGCTGACATCGGCGTGCGCACCTTCGGAGTCAAAGACATCCGGTTCACCGGTGGCGAGCCGCTGGTCCGCAAGGACTTAGCGGACATCATCGCGGGAGTGCGCGAGCTGCACCCGGGTGTCTCCATCGCGCTGACCACCAACGCCCTCGGCCTGGATAAGCGCATCGATTCCCTCGTCCGCGCGGGCCTGACCCGCATCAATGTCAGCCTCGATACGATCCGCCGCGACACGTTCGCGACCATCACTCGCAGGGATCGGCTGGACCAGGTTGTTTCTGGTATCGACGCCGCCAGGCGCGCCGGCCTCGCGCCCATCAAAGTCAACGCGGTGATGATGCGCGGCCTGAACGACGGCCAAGCGCCCGAGCTGCTGCAGTGGTGCCTCGACCGCGACCTTCAGCTGCGCTTCATCGAGCAAATGCCGCTGGATGCCGACCGGCACTGGGCCCGCGAGAACCTTGTGAGCGCCCAGGAGATCCGCGATTCCCTGGCCACCCGCTTCGATCTCAGCCCGCACCCGGCGCCGCGCGGGTCGGCACCGGCGCAGCTGTGGGACGTGCGGCGCACTACAGGCGCCGACACCGCTGCAACAAACGAGACAACAGACACGGAGGTCCTCGGCCAGGTCGGCATCATCGCCTCGGTGACGGAATCATTTTGCGCTGCGTGCTCCCGCACGCGCATCACCGCCGATGGAAAGATCCGCACCTGTCTGTTCTCCCAGACCGAAACGGATCTGCTGGGATTGCTGCGTGGTGGGGCGTCGGACGACGAGATCGCCGATACCTGGCAGGCCGCGATGTGGAACAAACCCCGCGCGTACGGCAGCAACGAGGTGACGCTGAACTCGCCGGAGTACGTACAACCGGAGCGCACCATGAGCGCGATCGGCGGCTAGGCTCGGCCACCGCTTTAGGGGTCTGAACCGGGCCTGAACCGGACTCGTAGCGGGGTTATGATCGAGAAGTATGAGCGATCGAGTTAGCCTCCCCACCTCCACCACCACTCCAGAAAGCGCATCTCCGGCGCTGCGCGGCACGGTCGTTGCCGGTCGGCCCCTGTTCGTCGTCGCCGTGGCCAGCGAAGCGGCGGCGCTGCCGGAGGACACTCCCGTGGTTGTCACCGGCATCGGCCGGATCAACGCCACCCTCGTCCTCATCGACGTGCTGCGGCAGTTGGAGCGCATCGGCCAGCTTCCGTCCGAGGTCATCAACATCGGCACGGCCGGGGCCCTATCCCCCGGCATGTCCGGGGTGTACCGCGTCTCGCGGGTGCTGCTGCACGATTTCTCCCACGCCTCCGTGGCTGCGCTCATCGGCCACGATGCCTACCCACCGCTGGACCTCGACGGCGAGGAGCAGGTGACGCTCGCCACCGGGGACACCTTCGTGGACGACGCCGAGACGCGCGATGCCCTTGCACAGCAGGCTGATCTTGTGGACATGGAGGGCTACGCGATCGCACTGGTCGCCCGGCATTTCGAGGTTCCCGTTCAGCTGCTCAAAATCGTCAGCGATTCCGCCGACGCCGCTGCGTCCGAGACGTGGGGCAGGGACGTTCCGCGGCTCGCGCGCGAGCTCGCGCGCCATGAGCTCGTGGCGAAGCACTCCGAGGACCCCGAGTAAGACAACCAAAAGACCGCTGAAACTGGTTGCCCGTCGGGTTACTGAGAAGCGCGGACTGTGGTGGCGTCGACTATCTACTACCATGGTGCGATGTACCGGGATGGATATATTTTCATCCCCGCGCCTCAACACGGCGCGTGAGTCACCACACAGAGAAAGGACCGTGAGCGCAATGGGCATCATGGACAAGGCTAAGGAATTCGCCAACAACGAAGAGAACACCGACAAGGTGCTGGATAAGGGCGCTGAGTTCGCCAAGGACAAGCTCGGCCAGGACAAGGCTGACAAGGTCGACAAGGCTCGCGACGCCATCGACGACAAGCTGGGCGACAACCAGGGCAACGACCAGCAGCAGTAAGAGTCGCAGCAGGCTGCGTCTTTAGCGACACAAGCCCGCCACCATCACGGTTCCTTAGACGGGAGCCGATGAGGTGGCGGGCTTGCGCTTATTCGGGGAGGGCTATGGAGGTGCTGGAAGAGGCGGGAAAAGGCTGTAAGCGGCGTTAGGCCTCGCCAATCTCCGCGAGCGCCTCGCGCATGAGCTGGCCGGCCTGGGTAGGAGTCTTGCCCACGCGCACGCCAGCCTCCTCGAGGGCTTGGCGCTTGGCCTCTGCAGTACCGGAGGATCCGCTGACGATGGCGCCGGCGTGGCCCATGGTCTTGCCCTCGGGAGCGGTGAAGCCGGCGATGTAGCCCACAACGGGCTTCGTGACATTCTCGGCGATGTACTTCGCGGCGTATTCTTCGGCGTCGCCTCCGATCTCGCCGATCATGATGATCGCCTTTGTGTCCGGATCGTTCTGGAAGGCCTCGATGGCGGCGATGTGGGTGGTTCCGATGATGGGGTCGCCGCCAATGCCAACGCAGGTGGTGAAGCCCAGGTCGGAGAGCTCGTGCATCATCTGGTAGGTCAGCGTGCCGGACTTGGACACGAGGCCAATCTTGCCGGGCTCACCGGCCGACTCAGCGGGAATGATGCCCGCGTTGGACTGGCCGGGGGAAATGATGCCGGGGCAGTTCGGACCGATGATGCGAGTGTTAGATTCCTTCGCGAGGGCGAAGAACTCGGCGGTGTCCTTGACGGGCACGCCTTCGGTGATGACGACCGCAAGGGGGATGTTGGCGCGGATCGCTTCTTCGGCTGCGGCCTTGGTGAACTTGGCCGGAACGAAAATGACGGTGACGTTGGCGCCGGTGGCGCTCATGGCCTCGCGGACGGAACCGAAGACGGGGATTTCTTGGCCGTCGCGGAAGGTGACGGTCTCCCCCGCCTTCTTCGGGTTGACACCGCCGACGATGGCGGAGCCCGAGTCGAGCATGCGCTGCGTGTGCTTCATGCCCTCGGATCCGGTCATGCCTTGGACGATGATTTTGGAATCGCTATCGAGGAAAATAGCCATCTGGGTGTTGTCCTTGCTCTTTTCTTGAGTCCGTGGTCGGGAAACGGGGGCGGTCTAGTTGTTGTCTGCAGCCAGTTCCGCTGCTGCGCGCGCTGCGCTGTCCATGGTGTCTTCGCGCTGCAGGCCGGGCACGTTGGCTTCGTCGAGGATCTGGCGGCCCTTTTCTGCGTTGTTACCGTCGAGGCGAACCACGAGCGGCTTGGGAGTAATGCCGTCGGCCTCTAGGATGCGGTAGGCCTGCACGATGCCCTTGGCTACCTCGTCGCAGGCGGTGATGCCACCGAAAACGTTGACAAACACGGACTTCACTTGGTCATCACCGAGGATGACTTCCAGACCATTGGCCATGACCTCCGCGTTAGCGCCGCCGCCGATGTCGAGGAAGTTGGCGGGCTTGGGCTGGCCGGGCAGGTCCTCGCCGGCGTAGGCGACCACGTCCAGGGTGGACATGACCAATCCGGCACCGTTGCCGATGATGCCCACGGAGCCGTCAAGCTTGACGTAGTTCAGGCCCATCTTCTGGGCCTTGAGCTCGAGGGGGTTGACCGCGCTGTGGTCCTCCAGCTCGCTGTGCTCCGGGTGGCGGAACCGGGCATTGTCATCGAGGGACACTTTGCCGTCGAGGGCGAGGATCTCGCCGGAGGCGGTCTTGACCAGTGGGTTGACCTCAACGAGTGTGGCGTCTTCGCTCGTGTAGACGTCGTAGAGTTTCTTGAACACGGGGACGAGCTTCTTGACGTCCTCGTCATCGAAACCGGCTTCCTGCGCCATCTCGCGGGCGAGGGTGTCGGTCATGCCGTCGAGTGGGGAAAAGTTCCGGCGCACCAAAGCCTCGGGGCGCTCCTTGGCGAGCTGCTCGATTTCCACGCCACCCTCCTTAGAGAGCATGGCCATGTAACGGCGCTTCGTGCGGTCCAGGAGTATGGAGAAGTAGTATTCCTCGGCGATGTCGGCGCCCTCGGCGACCATCACCTTGCGCACCACGTGGCCTTTGATGTTGAGCCCGAGGATCGCATCTGCCGCGTCTGCCGCCTCCTGGGGCGAGTGGGCGAGCTTTACGCCACCTGCCTTGCCACGACCGCCAACCTTGACTTGAGCTTTGACGACGACGGTCCCGCCGAGTGTGCTGGCGGCCTGCTCTGCTTGGGTAGGTGATGTGGCGACGACGCCTTTGAGGACGGGGACTTTGTGCTTGTCGAAGAGATCTCGAGCTTGGTACTCGTATAGATCCACGTGGATTCTCCGTTCGTGCTTCAGCGTTGAGGTTCGAGCAGCGGTGAGTGCTGTCTGCGCCCATCGTATGAGAGTTCGGAGACCGATGTGGGTGAAAGCTCATCTGTGATGTCTTTTCGACAGAGCAGGACCCCCGCCAACGAATGACGTTGGCGGGGGTCCACAAAACGTTTTCTTTGTCAGCTATACGCCTCTGACACTGCCGTAGCTGGGTAATGCGCTGAGGCGATGAGACGCTGAGGCGACGAGATCTAGCGTGAAGAACCTTGCGTGGAAGGTTTAGTACAGCTGGCCGGCGATGATGTCGCCCATGGCGTATTCACCTGCGACCGTCGGGTGGTTCGGCATGGGGCCACGCACCGGGTCCTGGAATCCAGCGGTCCAGCGCTGAGCCGGATCGGGCTGGCAGGTGCCGTGGCCGATGCTGGCCTGGTACACGTCGATGAACTTGGCACCGCTTGCCTCTGCAGCCAAGCGGATGGAGTCGCGCAGACCCTCCTGGATCTTGGTGCCACCCGGAGCCGGGATCGGCACATTCACCGGCACGGGGCCCAGCTGCTGGTTGAACAGACACAGCTGGTCGTTGGTGGCGTACTCCGGGTAGGAAGCCAGGACAACCTCAGCGTTCGGGGCGACCTGGTGCACACGGTTCACGACATCCTGGATCAGACCGCGAAACAGAGTGGGGTTGGTGTTGACCTGGCCGGCGAGCACGCTGGCAGTGTCGAACCACTGCACAGTGTCCATACCGCCGTACATGAGGACGACCTTCTCGGTCTGGGGTGCCAAATCACCGTAGGCGATGGCCGACTCCAGGTACGCCTTGAGCTGAACCATCGGCATACCACCGGTGCCGTTGCAGGACCAGTCACCCACAGACTTGTTCAGCTTCGCACCAGCAATCTTGGGCCAGTTCTCCATGTCGGTGAGGCAATTAGCCACCCACGGAACCTGACCGGACTGCAGACCACGAGGGCCACCCTTGCCGGCATTGGCGGTGAAGGAATCGCCGAATGCCACGATCTGCTTCGGTCCTGCCGGGGGAAGGTTGGAGCTACCCGCGCCCGGAACCAGGGGCACAGGTGATCCCGGCGCAGGCAGGGCCGGCACAGCGGGGAGCGGGGGCAGAGCGGGGGCAGCGGGCTGAGCAACCGCCGCGGACGCTCCGAAACTCATCCCCAAGACGGAAAGAGCCGCTACGGCAGCCACTCGTGCAGAGTGAAAGATTTTCTTCGTCATGACAAATAAAAGTATTATCGTTTCGACCCCAGGGTCAAGCCGATCGCCGTCCTGATACTCATATTTCCTTAACTTCACTCACAGTTGAGTTCAATATATTTTCATGCACGATGTAATAGATTCGTTACATTCTGCTGCTCAGCGGGCATGTTCGATTCCAAAACGGACACGCCGAGGGCAACAATGATGGCCAGATGCCTAGCCAGAGAGTAAGCTCGACCTAACATCACACATGGGGGTAATTTAGATATATTTTCATATATATCGCGACGCCAGGTGCCTCTACCCTGCCATTCCGATGGTTCTTTCTTATTCCCTCGCCTCACTGAGGACACCCCCACTACTGCCTCATTTCCCCTCGAAATCCCCGTTAATTCGACGCTGATGCAACGAAGGACTCCCACGACAACTTCTGTCATTTACGCCAATTATCAACCCCAGGCCGCTAATACCCTGGAGGCCATCAGCAACGCAAAAGGGCCGACCAAGGATTCGTGATCCTTGGTCGGCCCTTGGCCGCTCACGAGCTAGCGCTGCCGAACTGCTCGGCCGCACCTAGGTCGTGGCTATTAGTCCTGGTTCTTGCCCTTCTTGAAGGGGAAGCCCAGCTCGCGCAGCAGTGCGCGACCTTCGTCATCGTTGGTGGCGGTGGTCACCACGGTGATGTTCATACCGCGCGGACGGTCGATCTTGTCCACGTCGATTTCGTAGAACATGGACTGCTCGGACAGGCCGAAGGTGTAGTTGCCGTGGCCGTCGAACTGCTGATCGGACAGACCGCGGAAGTCGCGAATACGCGGCAGAGCAACGGTCAGCAGGCGGTCCAGGAACTCCCACATGCGGTCACCGCGCAGGGTAACGCGGGCACCGATGGGCATGCCTTCACGCAGCTTGAAGTTAGCGATAGCCTTCTTCGCGGTGCGGATCTGCGGCTTCTGGCCGGTGATGAGGGTCAGGTCCTCGATTGCACCGTTGATCAGCTTGGAGTCGCGAGCAGCGTCGCCGACACCCATGTTGACGACAACCTTGGTGACGCCCGGGATCTGCATGACATTGCTGTAGCTGAATTCGCCGTTCAGCTTCTCGCGGATTTCCTCACGGTAGCGAGTCTTCAAACGTGGGGTGTAGTTTTCGCTCATCGTTAGATGTCCTTCCCGTTACGCTTGGACACGCGGATCTTCTTGCCGTTCTCGTCGAAGCGGTAGCCAACACGGGTTGGGTTGCCATCGGAATCAACGACCATCACGTTGGACACGTGGATCGGAGCTTCCTGGGTAACGATGCCACCGGACTCAGCGCCGCGCTCCGGAGCGGAGTTAGCAACGTGCTTCTTGATGCGGTTAACGCCCTCAACCAGGACCTTGTCGCGCTGCGGGTAGGCCTCGATGACCTTGCCCTTTGCGCCCTTGTCCGGGCCGGAGATAACCAGTACGGTATCGCCCTTACGGATCTTCATTTACAGCACCTCCGGAGCGAGAGAAACGATCTTCATGAACTTCTTCTCACGCAGCTCGCGAGCCACTGGGCCGAAGATACGGGTACCGCGTGGATCATTGTCGTTTGCCTTGATGATGACAGCGGCGTTCTCGTCGAAACGGATGTAGGAACCATCCGGACGACGGGTTTCCTTCTTGGCACGTACGATGACGGCCTTGACAACGTCGCCAGCCTTGACGGTGCCACCGGGGGTGGCTTCCTTCACGGTTGCAACGACGACGTCACCGATGCCAGCGGAGCGTCGGGTAGAACCACCGAGAACACGGATGACCAGGATTTCCCGGGCACCGGTGTTGTCGGCAACTCGCAGACGCGATTCTTGCTGAATCACTTGAGTCTCCTCATTGACCTAGAAAAAGATTTGTACTGTGCGTGGGATTACCGACCCGCGCGCACACGGTCTGCGCCCAAAGCATCAACGATGCTCAGGCAACCTGAAAATTATGCCACCGGGGTGGGCGGAAAACCAAATCACCCCAGTACTGACAAAGTGCAATCGCCGTGCTACCTTGCAGGCATACGCAGTGCACAACTTCATATCGCATGTCTCGCACGATCGTTGCGATCGGCCATCTCATACCGCCTCACCGGGATGGCCCTCGCCCCGACTGTGCGCGCACTGTCGCAGTTGTGCGTCGCAGTATTTCCGTGCCCTATGGGTTGCTCCTCGCTCCCCGTAAACAGGGCACATCGCACATCGTTCACCCCTCCTCCTTGAAAAGGATATTCCTATGAAGATCAAGAACGCCCTGTTTGCGGTCGCCACCGCCGCCAGCATCTCCATCGCCGGTGCGCTCCCCGCCATGGCACAGACCGCCGAAACCACCGAGCAGGTCACCGCCCAGCAAGATGCATCCACCGGCTCTGCATCCGGAACCGAAGGCCAGACCCCGAATCAGAACCAGGCCGGCTCGTCCAACTCCGACTCGACCGACTCGTCCAACTCCGGTGCCAGCGAGGGCACCACCGGCGAGGCTTCCGACGGTTCCTCCACCCAGGGTTCTGCTGACTTCTTCGGCTGGACCGGTAACGAGAGCGGCCTCGACCGTTTCGCAGATGTCGCCAAGCTCATCGGCAGCATCGCTGGCATCATCGGCGCGATCGTGGGCGTGATTGCCCTGCTCTAAGGCCCCTCCCTTAATCTCCTCCGGACAACCGGCACGCCTTCCCCGAAGGGCGTGCCGGTTTTTCTTACGCGCTACCTATCCACCTTTGCCACCGCCGCGGTGATAAGCGGGCTCACCTTCGGCAGCGACCACGCCACAGATAGCGGATTGATCGACGACGTCGCCGCAATGAGCGCATCCCGATCCAACCGCACCTGCGCACCAGCCTTCACCGCGGGCAGTTCCGCGAATTCCCCCGGCTCGGACGTCACACCGCTCGGTTGCCGGTGCACAATGAGCTGGGAGCTCCCCAGCCCGCTCAACCGGCTCACCGGTACACTCACCGCTCCCGGGTTGGCAGCCTGGGGCGCACCCTGCGTCACCGCCTTCACTCCCCCATCGACCTGCATACCCAGCTTCTGGAAATACGTGACAGGCGTGCTCTCCGGCACAAAGACCTCAGCCGTATCAGTCCCTGCCTTCCCCGCAGCGATATAGCTGAACGTCAGCGCCTCCCACGAGGTCTGCTGTGCATCCGCGAACTGCTTATTGATCTCCTCGATGAGTGGCCCGCCGCCATGGCGCAGACCTAAGGCACCCGCAACCGTATCGATCTGCACCTGCCAGCCAATCCTCCACGTCGACTTCGGATACGCCACCGTGGGCGCGATCGCCTCCAGTTGCGTGTAGTCCTGCTCGGTAATCCCCGAGTTCGTCGCCAAGATGAGGTCCGGCTCGTAACCCTTCACCGCTTGCGCCACGGACTCCCCCACCGCCCCGCTCGGGGCATCAAACAATGCAGGAAGCTCGGCATCCTTGCGCATCAGCGCTTCCTTGACCCACGGCAGATAGCCCTCTGGATCCGCGCCGAACTGCTGCTTTTGCATCGCCACCGGAATCACGCCCAGGGCAATCGCGATCTCCGCGGAGTCCCGGCCGATCGTCACCACACGGTGCGGCTTGTTCTTCACCTTCGTGGTGCCGAACGCATGGTGGATCGTGGTTGTTTCTCCATCGGTTCCTTTATTCGACGCCGCACAGCCCGCAATTCCCACCGCCGTCACCGCGGCCAGCACAACGGCGAGCACCCAGCGGACAACGTGGGAGGGTCGGCTGGTGGCGTCGGATAAAGAGGACGATAAAGAGGACGATAGAGAGGACCCGGAAAAAGGAGAAACAGTCATCGAGTCCTTTGTACCAACTCGCAGCGAGGGCTTCGAGCAGGGGCTAGGTCTGGGGCGGAGTGCCCACCTCCACCTCGGCGCGGGAGGACAGGGCGAGGCAGCCGCCCAAGGTCGCCACGAACCCCAGCGCCGCGACGACACCCAGCCCCGGCCGGATGTGATCACCCAAGAAGGCCAGGCCGATGGCCGAGGGCACGATGGTCTCGGCAGAAAAACTCACGGCGGCCACCGTGGTGGCGCTACCGCTATCCAGCGCCATGCCGTATGCGACAACCGCGATGATGCCGCCGATGATGAGTGACCAGGCCATGGGCTCCTCGAGGACCCGCCACACGTCGTGGGCCGGGATTTCCAGGAGGCGCGAGGCTAGGCCGACGATGGCGAAACCCAGGCCCGAGATCACGGCGAAGACAACCGAGGACTTGCTCAGCGGAATGATGATTCCGCACGCAATCGAGGCAAATAGCAGCGCCCGGCCAACCCAGCCGGGAACGTGCGGCGCGGGACCGGGCTCCGCCGAGACGGACAACATGATCAGGCCAGCCACCACCACGCCGAGGGCGATGACCTCCGTGCGCCGCAGCTTCTGCTTGAGGATGATCACCGCCAGCACGGCGGTGACCGCCACCGACGAAGCGGTCGCGGATTCCACGAGGAACAGCGGGAGGTCGCGCAAGGCGGCGAAAGAGGCGATGTAGCCGAGGCCATCGAAGACGAGGCCGAGGGCGAACAACCAGCCGGCCAGCGCCTTGTGGACGATGCCGCCCGTGGCGGCGGCAGCGCGCTGCACGCCAATGGCCTGCGCGATGGTGCCGGCGCCGTAAGCGATGGCCGCGATGAATGCCCCAAAAAGACCCATGGTCACTACCCTAGCCCCCGAGGTCGATCGGGGTGGGTCGCGGCTGGGGTGCGGCTGGGGATAGCAAAAAGGCACGCCCCGGAAAAATTCCGGTGCGTGCCTTTCAGGCCGCTATCCGCTAGGCGGATGTTCCAGCACAGAGTGCGGGAAATTTAGCGAGCCTTCTCCACGATCTCCACGAGACGGAAGTGCTTGTCCTTAGACAGCGGACGAGTCTCTTCGATGCGGACGCGGTCGCCCACGCCTGCGGTCTCGTTCTCGTCGTGAACCTTCACGCGCGAGTTGGTGCGCATGATCTTGCCGTAGAGGGCGTGCTGCTTGCGGTCCTCAAGCTCGACAACGACGGTCTTGTTCATCTTGGTCGACACGACGTAGCCGGAGCGAACCTTGCGAGCGCCCTTTTCCTTCTTAGTCACGTTAGCCTCACTCATGCTGCGTCACCACCAGGGTTGGTAGACAGCCCGAGCTCACGCTCGCGCAGGACGGTGTAGATCCGGGCGATGTCGCGCTTGACGACGCCCAGACGACGGTTGTTGGTCAGCTGGCCGGTAGCCATCTGGAAGCGAAGGTTGAACAGTTCTTCCTTCGACTCGCGCAGACGAGTGGTCAGCTCTTCGTTGTTGAGCTCGCGGAGCTCATGGGCCGGGATGCCGGTAGCCATTAGAACTGATCCTCCTTCTTAACGATGCGAACCTTGCAGGGCAGCTTGTTGCCTGCGCGGCGAAGTGCTTCCAGAGCCATTTCCTCGTTCGGGTAAGAAATCTCGAACAGGATGCGGCCCGGCTTCACGTTAGCCACCCACTTCTCCACGGGGCCCTTACCGGAACCCATACGCACGCCGAGCGGCTTCTGGGTCAGCGGACGATCCGGGAAGATGTTGAT
Organism: Corynebacterium falsenii; assembly: GCF_020099275.1. Classification (NCBI taxonomy): domain Bacteria; kingdom Bacillati; phylum Actinomycetota; class Actinomycetes; order Mycobacteriales; family Corynebacteriaceae; genus Corynebacterium; species Corynebacterium falsenii. The sequence continues at coordinate 55,608 of NZ_CP083646.1, forward strand.
CCACACCTTGCCACCACGCTTGACGTGGCGGTTGATGGCGATACGAGCGGACTCGATCTGACGGTTGGTGATGTAGGTCGGCTCCAGGGCCTGCAGGCCGTAGTCGCCGAACGTTACGCGGTTGCCGCCCTTGGAAACACCGGTACGGGTAGGACGGTGCTGGCGACGGTACTTAACGCGCTTCGGGATAAGCATGTTTCTTAACCCTCCTGCTTCTGCTCTGCGCGCTGGCGACGAGCACCACCGCGGCGCGGACGCTCGCGACGTGCGCCACCGCGAGAGGGGCGATCGTCACGTGCGTTCATCAGGCTTTCACGACGGCCGCCGACAACGTCACCCTTGTAGATCCACACCTTGACGCCGATGCGTCCGAAGGTGGTGTGGGCCTCGTAGGTGCCGTAGTCGATCTCGGCGCGCAGGGTGTGCAGCGGAACGCGACCCTCGTGGTAGCGCTCGGTGCGTCCCATCTCTGCGCCGCCGAGGCGACCAGAACAAACGACCTTGATGCCCTTGACCTGAGGCTGGCGCATAGCGCCCTGGATTGCCTTGCGCATAGCGCGACGGAAGGCAACGCGGTTGGTCAGCTGCTCGGCGATGGACTGTGCCACCAGCTGTGCGTTGGCATCAACGTTCTTAACTTCAAGAATGTTGAGCTGAACCTGCTTGCCGGTGAGCTTCTCCAGCTGGCCGCGGATGCGGTCAGCCTCGGAACCACGACGACCGATCACGATGCCCGGACGGGCGGTGTGGATGTCCACGCGGACACGGTCGTGGGTGCGCTCGATGACAACGTCGGCGATGCCGGCGCGGTCAAGACCCTTGGAGAGGAACTCGCGGATCTTGATGTCCTCAGCGAGGTATTCAGCGTACTGCTTGTCGGCGTACCAGCGGGAGCGCCACTCGGAAGTGATACCCAGCCGGAGGCCGTGGGGATGGATCTTCTGGCCCACTACTGAGCACTTCCCTTCTGGCTCTCGACGACCACGGTGATGTGGCTAGTGCGCTTGCGGACGGTGAAAGCACGGCCCTGGGCGCGCGGACGGAAACGACGCATCGTCGGACCCTCGTCGGCGTAAGCCTCGGAGATCACGAGCGTGTCGGGGTCCAAGCCGAAGTTGTTCTCGGCGTTGGCTGCGGCGGAAGCAACAACCTTGGAGACCGGCTCGGAAGCGGCCTGCGGGGCGTACTTCAGGATCGCCAGGGCGTCTTCCACAGACTTGCCGCGGATCGTGTCGATCACACGGCGAGCCTTCATCGGAGCAACGCGCACGAAGCGTGCGGTTGCGCGTGCGGTGTTCACGGTGTCAGTCATGATTATCGACGACCCTTCTTGTCGTCCTTAACGTGACCCTTGAAGGTCTTCGTAGGAGCGAACTCGCCTAGCTTGTGGCCGACCATGGAATCGTCGATGAACACCGGCACGTGCTTGCGGCCGTCGTGGACCGCAAAGGTGTGACCGATGAAATCGGGAAGAATGGTCGAGCGGCGGGACCAGGTCTTGATGACCTGCTTGGTGCCCTTTTCGTTCTGAGCGTCCACCTTCGCGAGGAGGTGTTCGTCGACGAATGGGCCCTTCTTCAGGCTACGTGGCATTCTCTACTACCTCCTCTTAGCGCTTCTTGTTCTTGTTGGAGCGACGACGGCGGACGATCAGCTTGTCGCTCGGGCGGTTGGGCTTGCGGGTGCGTCCCTCAGGCTGACCCCAAGGGGACACGGGGTGACGACCACCGGAGGTCTTACCCTCACCACCACCGTGCGGGTGGTCGACGGGGTTCATCACAACACCGCGGACGGTCGGGCGCCAGCCCTTCCAACGCATACGGCCGGCCTTGCCCCAGCGGATGTTGATCTGATCGGCGTTGCCGACCTCACCAACGGTCGCGCGGCAGCGGATGTCCACGCGGCGGATTTCGGAAGAAGGCATACGCAGGATGGCGTACTTTCCTTCCTTACCCAGCAGCTGGATAGATGCACCAGCGGAGCGTGCCATCTTGGCGCCGCCGCCCGGCTTCAGCTCCACAGCGTGGATGGTGGTACCGGTCGGGATGTTGCGCAGCGGCAGGTTGTTGCCCACCTTGATGTCGGCGTTAGCGCCGGACTCCAGGACTGCACCCTGCTTCAGGCCGCGAGGCGCAATGATGTAGCGCTTCTCGCCGTCGTAGTAGTGCAGCAGGGCGATGTTGGCGGTGCGGTTCGGGTCGTACTCGATGTGAGCGACCTTAGCCAGCACGCCGTCCTTGTCGTTACGACGGAAGTCGATGACGCGGTAACGGCGCTTGTGTCCGCCGCCCTTGTGGCGGGTGGTGATGTGACCGTGAACGTTACGGCCACCGGTCTTCGACAGCGGGCGCAGCAGAGACTTCTCGGGAGTCGAGCGGGTGATCTCGTCGAACTCGGAGACAGAACTCTGGCGGCGACCCGGCGTAGTCGGCTTGTACTTACGAATAGCCATACTTGTGCTTCCTCTTTACCTTTCGGTATCTGACCGCCTTAGGCGGTAGCTCCACCGAAGATGTCGATCGGATCGCTGCCGGCGACCAGGGTCACCATGGCGCGCTTGGTTGCCTTGCGCTGGCCGTAGCCGGTGCGGGAGCGCTTGCGCTTGCCCTCACGGTTAGCGGTGTTCACGCTGGCGACCTTCACACCAAAGATCTGCTCGACGGCAATCTTGATTTGGGTCTTGTTGGAGTTGGGGTTAACCAGGAACGTGTAAACGTTCTGCTCCATCAGGCCGTAGGACTTCTCAGACACGACCGGTGCGAGGATGATGTCGCGGGGATCGGCGATGGTGCTCACTTAGCCTCCTCCTTGGTCTTATCTGCAGACTTGTCTGCGGCGTTGATGAAGCTGTTCAGTGCCTCGACGGAGAACACAACGTCGTCTGCGTTGAGCACGTCGTAGGTGTTCAGCTGGTCCTGCACCAGGGTGCGGACGTTGGGCAGGTTGTTGACGGACTTGCGCGAGGTCAGATCCTCACGGGTCACGACAACGAGGATGGACTTCCGGTCAGTCAGACGCTCCAGGAAGGAACGTGCTGCCTTGGTGGAAGGCACCTGGCCGGTCACGAGCTCCTCGACCACGTGGATGCGGTCGTGGCGTGCGCGGTCAGTGAGGGCGCCACGGAGAGCGGCAGCCTTCATCTTCTTCGGGGTGCGCTGGCTGTAGTCGCGCGGCTGCGGGCCGTGCACCGTGCCACCACCGGTGAAGTGGGGAGCGCGGATGGAGCCCTGGCGAGCACGACCGGTGCCCTTCTGGCGGAATGGCTTACGGCCACCGCCGCGGACATCGCCACGAGTCTTGGTGGCGTGGGTGCCCTGGCGCTTTGCTGCGAGCTGAGCGGTAACGACCTGGTGCATCAGGGCCACGCTGACCTCTGCATCGAAGATGGAGGCAGGCAGCTCTACGGTTCCGTTGGTCTTACCGTCAGCGGTGTGGACATCAAGCTTTAGATTGCTCATGCGTGTGCACCGCCCTTCACTGCGGTCTTGACAACGACGAGGCCGCCGTTGACACCGGGTACTGCACCCTTGATCAGGAGCAGGTTGGACTCTGCGTCAACCTTGGCAACCTTCAGGTTCTGCTGGGTAACGCGGTTGTTGCCCATGCGGCCTGCCATGCGCTTTCCCTTGAAAACGCGACCGGGGGTAGCGGCCTGGCCGATGGAGCCAACGCGGCGGTGAGCAGCCTGGTTACCGTGGGCAGCACCCTGTCCACGGAAGCCGTGGCGCTTCATGCCGCCGGCGTAGCCCTTACCCTTGGTGGTGCCGGTGACGTCAACGAACTTCACGTCGTTGAAGATTTCGACGGTGACGTCCTGGCCGACCTCGTAGCTGGATGCGTCTTCAACGCGGATCTCAGCAACGTGGCGACGCGGGGTCACGCCGGCCTTCTTGAAGTGACCGGTGCCAGGCTTGTTCACCTTGCGCGGGTCGATCTCGCCGAAGGCGATCTGGACGGCTTCGTAGCCGTCGATTTCCTTGGTACGCACCTGGGTTACGACACAGGGCCCAGCCTCGACGACGGTCACCGGTACAACGCGGTTCTCCTCGTCGAAGATCTGGGTCATGCCGAGCTTCTTGCCCAGGATGCCCTTCATCTCAATATCACTCATAATTTCTCTCCGCTGCCTTCAGTAAGTAGGACTCTGTATTGGGGTCGCTTACTGAATGTTGACGTCAACGCTTGCCGGAAGGTCGATGCGCATAAGAGCGTCAACGGTCTTCGGGGTTGGGTCGAGAATGTCGATCAGACGCTTGTGCGTACGCATCTCGAAGTGCTCGCGCGAGTCCTTGTACTTGTGCGGCGAACGGATGACGCAGTACACGTTCTTTTCGGTTGGCAGTGGCACTGGGCCGACAACACGAGCGCCGGTACGGGTAACCGTCTCGACGATCTTCTTGGCAGAAGCGTCGATAGCCTCGTGATCATAGGCCTTGAGCCTGATGCGGATCTTCTGTCCCGCCACGCTTGTCCTCTTCCTCAGCGTGTCCGCTGATTTCTCAGCAGACTGTCACGCCTCTTGTCTTGTCTTAACGCTGTCCGGCCTAAAGGGGCCTGGTCCAGTCGCCAGTTCGCTTTCGGTGTCTTACATTTACTTGTCCAGTGCCTTGGTGTGGGCCCATGGAAAATGAACGTCTCGATATGGTCTGGCACGAGGTTTTTCAGCCTCTTGCTGCTATTCCATATTCATCAGACACCTGGCTCCCACCTCCCCTATTGCGATGGGGAAGCGTGATCCACGCTAGGAAGGTATCTACCTTCGCTTACTGCCGCTGTTCATTTACCATGCCCCATCATCCGGCACCCGCGGTCGGGCGTGTCGGCCTTACCCGCGAAAAGTACCGCACAGCAAAGCCTGCCCCGTTCATCATGACGAGGTTTCTTTACTGACGATGGATCATGCTCACTTCACCATCGGCACCCTCTTGCCAGCCCCAATTGTTAATCGGACATGGCTCATGTGCCGTGTTAAAGCAACGTCACGTATCTAACCACACTGATCACCCGCCAAGCAAATCACTTTTGGACTATCCTCGGAACCATGACTTCTTCGAACTCAAACACCACAGCACAGCAGACCTCTTCTGTGTCCCAGAACAACCAGTCCGCCACCAAGAACAACGTCCCGGCCCGTCGCCAGGAGCTCGATCACAACAGCTCCTTGGGTGATGCTGAACTGATCACCGAACAGGGCAACACCGCTATCGCAGACTCCGTTGTCTCCAAGATCGCTGGCCTCGCTGCTCGCGACGTCACCGGTGTCTACGACCTCGGCGGCGGCGCCACCCGCATGGTCGGCGCCCTGCGCGAGCGCATCCCGGGCTCCCGCGTCAACGTCCAGCAGGGCGTGTCCGTGGAGGTCGGCGAGCGCCAAGCAGCCGTGGACATCTCCATTGTCGCCGAGTACGGCGTTGCCATCCACGAGCTGGCTGAGGCCATTCGCCGCAACATCGTCATCTCCGTGGAGCGCATGACCGGCCTCGAGGTCACCGAGGTCAACGTCACCGTTCACGACGTGCACCTCCCCGACGAGGAGTACCAGGACGATTCTGAGGAGCAGGAGGAGCGCCCCGCTCCCCGCGTTCAGTAGGTGCTCACCGGCCTCCCGCGTCGGTAGCATTGCTCCTTCTTTTCTTTCTTTTCCTTTCGACGCCACTATGCCGCCCCGTGCTCACGCCTGATCACATCTCGCGTGGGGTCCCCGCACCGGGGTCGGGCGGCGCGCGTCTTTCGGCTATCCGCTACTAATCAACGTCATCAACGATCCAGGACCCATGAACGACTTCCGAAGTGAACCTGACTACCTCGCCGAACGCCGGCGGGTGATTCGGGATAACCACCCCGACCGGGGAGGTTCGGATGCAGCTCTCATCGCTGCCCTTAATGAGCTCGATGAGCAATGGGCCCGCAAACTTCAGCTTCGTAAACAAGTACGTACCCACCGACCATCGTTCATCCCCGAAGATGTGGCGACGCAGGCGGCGGATACGGCCGGCGAATACATCGACCGCATCTCCCGTGCGACCTCGGGCATCCGGGATAAGAGCGGAAAGATTGTTGCCAACGGTTTCCCGGAGAAACTCGCGCAGCGGGCGGGCCGGTTGGCCGGAAATATTCGCCACACTGTGACCGACCGCATTCCCTCGGAGTTCCTCAAGGGCTACCGAGGCGGTTCCCACAACAACCGGCACCGGCGCAAGCCACAGTAAGAACACCATTGGAAACGTTGCCAATTGGCAGCAAGAAGGGATTTTCCCCATGAAGAACGCAACACTCTACGGCCTGCTCATCGGTTTTATGCTTGCAGTGGGCGCCCTGTGGCAGGGCCTGCTCGGATTCCTCGTTGTCTTGGTTTTCGTGGCTATCGGTGGAGCAATCGGCGCCCACTTCGAGGGGCGCATTGACCTCCGCGACACCTTCAAGATGAACGGTGGAAACGTCGGCCGCGGCTAGCGCCCGCGCTGTCCACCACGCCGCCGCACACCGCGACAGTCCCCCCGGCCTAGTGACCCTAGAGACACTCTAGTAACACCCTAGTGACACCCTCGTGACACCGGGCCGATCCACAGAGCTTGAACAGGCAGTCACCATCATGTCTACGCAGACGTACCAACTGAACGCGAAGAGTCTGGAACCGATCGTGCGCCGAGCCGCACTCTCGGTCCCCGGCGTGATTCGCCACACCTCCGGAATCAACCGCCTCACCGGGCGGGAGTTTCCCCTGTGCGATATCCAAGAAGACCACCACGGTCCGGGAGCGGAAGCTGTCGAAGATACGCAGGCCGAGCCCGATGCGGTACGCGGTTACACCATCGATATGCAGATCGCCGTGCGTTGGCCCAGCCCGGTTAACGCCGTAGCGCAGATGGTGCGCTACACGGTGGCGCAATGGATCATCGATTACACCGGCCGCGGAGTAAATGCGATCAACGTTGAAGTCGCCGCAGTAGTGCCCGCCGAGGTCGATCCCAGCATCCCGCAGGAGCGGGTGACGCTGGACGACCTGAAGGCCGCGGATCCCCATCCAGACTTGGCGAAGATCATCGCTAATCCCGTGTTGCCCAAGGCTGAGCCGAAAATCAAGGATCACCCCATCCGGCGGGAGCTCCGCAACCTCCCAGAGCCGACCGGTCTGCCACTCAAGCAATCCGTGGAGCAGCCCGAGCCGCTCACGCCCTCGGAAGCTCCCATGGTTCGGCCACTGCCCATCAAGGCCGATCCCCAGGTGGATCCGCTACCGGTCACGATCTTCCCGGAGGTTACTCCACTGCCGGCCCGGCCCGTCGAGATCACGAACGTGGTGGATGTCCAGCCCGTGCCGGAGCCCCACGGGCTGGAGCTCACCATTCCCGTCGCTCGGCCTCATGGATTGCCCTACCGCCCGACTCCTCGGGCTCAAGGTTTGCCGCTGACCATCCCCGTCCAGCGTCCGACCGGGCTGCCGAAGCAGAAGCTTCGCTCCCCCAAAGGCCTTCCGCTCACCATTCCGGTGTACCGCCCCACCGGGCTTCCCACTCGCCCAATGCGGGAACCCGAAGGTTTGCCCCTGACCATCGCGGTGCAACGCCCCGGTGGTTTGCCGCAACGGAAGGTGAGCAAGCCCAAGGGGTTGCCGCTGACCATCCCGGTCTACCGGCCCACCGGCCTACCGCAGCGTCCCGCCCCGATGGCGAATGGCCTGCCCATCACGATCCCGGTCTTCCCACCGTCTGGTCCGGTGTACCGCCCGATTCCGAAGGCCACCGGGCTCAAGCTGCGTGAGGATATTCCCACACCCGAGGGCTTGCCGACCCACACCATCTCCACGCCTGAGGGACTGGCCACCACGGTCACACCCAGCGTGCGCGAGGATCGTGAGCCCATCATTGTTGAAGCCACTCCCGTGACATGGGAGGAACTCGAGGAGTTCGAGGGGCCGGAGGAGAACAACCATGACCATCGATAATCGGTTTGCCGTAGATTTCGACTCCCTCGGGTCGGAGATCGCCACCAAAGAGGAAGACCGGGCTCCGGCTAAAGCACCGGTGGCCTCCCCAAAGGCACGCTGGCTCGCAGTCCTGTTCGGCCTACTGCTCATCGCCGTGGCCGTCGTCATCGGCCGCGACCTTCTTATCCGCGCCGACCACTTGTCCGGAGACACCTGGCTGCCCCCGGTCTTCGACTGGTTCGGTAGCTTCGACCGCAAGCAGTTCGCACTCGCGACCGCGATCATTTCGGGGGTCATCGCGCTTCTGCTTCTCATCGCGGTTGTGGCGCCGCGTCGCCGCACGCACATGGAGCTCGATCCCCTCTGGCTGCGCCCCGTGGACGTCGCTCGCCTCGCCACCTCCACCACGCGTGGGGTGGCGGGTGTTGTTGCTGCCAACTCGGTTGCCACGCGCAAGAAGCTGACCGTGACCGTGATTCCCGCCCGGGGCAGTGGAACGGCGGACCTCGAGACCTTGAAACAATCCATCGTCCAAGCCCTCCACGAACGTCTCGGCGGGTTGATCGATGAGGGTGGCGTCGCCTTAAAGGTGCGAATCAACAACGAACCAGGAGCGCAGGCGTAATGAGCAAGTCAAAGATGGCGATCAACCGCCTCGTCACATTCATCGTCGCTGTTGTGTTTGGCCTCATCTGTGCGTGGGCGATCGGTGAATACCTCAACCAGAACTGGGCAGACGATGCCGGTAGGAACGTCCAGCACACGGTGGGCGAAACGGTTCCGCAGAGCGGCAATTACGACATCATCATGCTCGCCGTAGCACTCGGCTGTGCGGTAATCGGACTGGTCATCATCGTGATGAACATCGAGCGTCGGCGCATCGGGAAGAAGAACCTCGCGCACTCCCAGGTGGACGGGGTGCTCACCGTCCACGCCGGAGACATTGCAAGTGCCGCCGCGCAGGAGCTGGAACGCAATCGCGGAGTACGAGTCACCACCCACATCGCCACGGTTGACCGCGGACAGCGCGTGATGCAGTTCGTCATCCGTGCCAACTCCACCGTGGACGTTGCGGCGCTGCGAGCAGCGTGCCGACAGACCGCAGAGGATATCGTGGCTGCCACGCCTGGAATGAACTTCGCTCCGCGCTTCCGCTTGGAAGTCGAGAGGGTGGCCGAGTAGAGCGTGACCGAAACACGCGGATCAGCGGGATCGGCCCGCTCTCAACGTCCTCGCTTTGAAGAAATCGCCGACACCATCCGTGCCGATATCCGCGAGGAGATCTATGCGGTGGGCAGTTCGCTTCCCAGCGAAGCGGATCTCTCCCGCCGATTCGGTGTGTCGGCCGGAACCGTGCGGCGCTCCCTCAATGAGCTGCTGGCAGAAGGCACCCTGTCGAGCAGGCGTGGTGCACGCAAGGTCGTGATGCGCAAGCCCGCCCGATTCCCTGAAGTGAGCAAATTCCGCAGCTTCGCGCAATGGGTCTACGGCCAGGGTCGCACACCGGGCGGGCGTGTGATCCGACAAGAATGGGCACCCGCGCAGGATGCCGACGCAGAGCACTTGCGGGTCGCTGTGGGGTCACCGGTCCTGGAAGTCTTGCGCGTCCGGACTATCGATGACCACCCCATCATGATGGAGCGCACGCGGTATCCCGAATGGGTAGGAGTCAAGGTCGAGCCGATGTCTCCGCTATGCCCCTCGGTGACGAACGAGTTGCGCAACCGGTACGGGATTCACTTCATCGCTGCGGACAATGTGTTTTCCGCACAGACCGCGACCACCGACGACGTGGAACACTTGCCGATCAGTACTGGCGATCCTGTCCTGGTGCACCGGAGGATCTCGCGGGATGGGCACGGCAATCCTCTGGAGATGGGCGAGGATCACTATGTGGCGCACGCACTGGCCATCGCCGTGCCGACGAGTGGGTTCCACAACAGTCTGAGCTGGACGTCCGCTGACCGCTTTCCTTGGTCGTAATTGCCGTCATGGTGGGGGCGCTGGTTAGTTGACGGCTGCTAGCCGGACTGGGCCTCGCCCTGAAATCTGCAGCAACCGTCTCTACACTGGGTAGATGTGTTCAACGACCGTTCGCCTCACGGCGAAATGTTCGCTTTGGGAACTGGCGAGAGATGCACCATCCGTGCCGTCGCTGACGTCGCCTCCTCGTAGGCAGTTGGCGGGTCGTTGGATGTGATCGACTGAATGTCATCAACCAGTCTTAATCGACCACTCTGATCAGCGTTGATGAACAAGCTCGTACGACACGTACGCAATGCAGAAGAAAACACGACGTAAGAAAACGACAGGAGTTGACAACGAGTGACTTTGTTCCACTTCATTGTTGCCGGCTTCGCTGCGCTTTTCCCTCTGGTTAACCCCGTTGGCGGCGTTGCGATTTACGCCAGCATGAGTTCGCACTTGGATCCGGCCGAGAAGCGCTAGCAGGCCATCAAGACCGCGATTTACATCTTTATCCTCTTGGCCGTGTTCGGCCTCCTCGGACCACTGATCCTCAAGGGACTGGGCCTTACTATTCCCGCCCTGCAGCTCGCCGGTGGCCTCATCGTGGGCGCCGCGGGCTTCGGCATGATTAACCCCAAGACCGAGCACGAGGAGAACATCAAGAGCAAACACGAGGGCAGGCAGGACATTTCCTTCTCCCCGATGGCTCTGCCCATGCTCGCCGGCCCGGGTGCCATCGGTGCTGTCATCGCTCTCGGTGCCCGTAATGGATCGGTGGAAACGCTCATCGGCCTGACCCTCGGCTACTTCCTGCTGGCACTGCTGACCGGTGTGCTGCTCTACTTCGCCACCCCGCTGTTCGACAAGCTGAAGCCGGGCGCCATCGACGCGCTGACCCGCATCATGGGCTTCTTGATCCTTGCAATCGGTACACAGATCTTCATCGGCGGCCTGCACGACTGGCTGATCCACGTCGGCGCTCTACACTAACGCCGCATCGCCGCGGTACGGTCCCCTTCGGAGCATCGGGGACTGGGAGGGCAGCCACTGCGTAAACCTCCACACACGAACATAACCCCGGCTTGCAGCCCATGACCTATGACCTTTCGGGGCTCTTCACGTTTCGGAGTGCGTAGTTGACCGCGGGGTGGGGTTCGGGGTGGCACAACATATAGGGGTCCTGGCCGGTACAAGATGAGAGTTACGACGCTTCCATCCAACCGAACCAGGACCCTACTGTGCAGCCTACTACTGGCAACCTCGTCGCCGACACCATCTGCCGCACCGCCGAGATCGGCCTGACGATCACCGGTGCCGCCGACGCCGGAAACATCACCATCATCGACGCCACACCCGTGTCCGCGAGCAACACCTGCCCTGACTGCGCACAATCCGGGAAGCTTCGCGACCACGTCCTTCGCCGTCTCGTCGATCTGCCGGTGGTCGGGTTCCCGACCCGTCTGCACGTCCGCGTGCCCCGCTTCACCTGTACGAATGCCTCCTGTGGCAGGAAGATCTTCCAGGCCACACTGAGCTGCGCCGATGACGGAGCGAAACTCACCCACCGGGTGACCCGCTGGATCCTCCAGCGCCTCGCGGTCGACCGGATGAGCGTGTCTGCCACCGCCAAGGCACTCGGCGTGGGTTGGGAGCTGGTCAATCAGGTCGCCCTCGAGGCCTGCCGCAAGCTTGTCTACGACGACTCTCCGCATCTGGACGGGGTGCGCATCCTCGGGGTGGATGAGCACGTATGGAAACACACCCGAAAGTCAGGTCAGCCATCCAGTCTGGTGACCATCCTCGTCGACCTCACGCCCCTGGTCGACGGCCGTGGCCCTGCCCGACTGCTGGACATGCGCCCCGGCCGCAGTGCACAGGTGCTGCGCACCTGGCTGCAGGAACGCGATCCTGCTTTCCGGGAAAATGTGCAGGTGGTGACCATGGACGGCTTCACCGGTTACGCCTCAGCCGTCGATCAGATGCTCCCGGATGCCACCAAGGTCATGGACCCCTTCCACGTGGTGCATCTGGCAGCCGACAAACTCACCGGATGCCGGCAACGGCTCCAACGAGAGACCACCGGACACCGGGGCCGCAAGGACGATCCGCTGTACAAGCACCGTCGCACGCTACTGACCAGGACGGACTACCTCACCGAGCGGCAGAAGCAGCGCCTGGACATGCTGTGGGCCACCGATGACGAATACGTGGCCCTGGAGGTGACCTGGATGTTCTATCAGGACATGATTGCGGCTTACGGGCATCCGCAGAAGTCGGAGGGCAAGAAGCTCATGAGCAGGGTGATCAACAGCATTCGTAAGGGCCTACCGAAGGGGCTGGAAGAGCTCGCGCAACTGGGTCGGACATTGTGGCGTCGGCGTGAGGATGTCCTGGCGTACTTCGATATCGGGGCGTCCAACGGTCCGGTCGAGGCGATCAACGGACGGCTCGAGCATCTACGCGGGATTGCTCTGGGGTTCAGGAATCTCAACCACTACATCTTGCGGTCACTGATCCACTCCGGCCAGATACACAACCGGATCAACGCACTCTAAATCGTGAAGAGCCCCTTTCGGCCAAGGTTACGGAGCCCGATGGAGCCGGGGTTTTAACAGTGCTCGCATACCAGAAGCGGGGCACAGCACTTCTTTGGAAGTGCCGTGCCCCGCTTCTGTGTACAGTCTCGCTTGCAGGGAACCTCTCTGCTCAGCCCTGGAGGCTTCGGAGAGGACTACCTAGCTGCGCGATCCTATAAGTCGATCGACCTTACTTGGTGATCTTGGTAACGCGACCAGCGCCAACGGTGCGGCCACCCTCGCGGATAGCGAAGCGCAGGCCCTCGTCCATAGCGACCGGCTGGATCAGGGTGACGGACATGTCAACGTTGTCACCAGGCATAACCATGTCGGTGCCCTCAGGCAGCTTCACAACACCGGTAACGTCGGTGGTGCGGAAGTAGAACTGCGGACGGTAGTTGTCGAAGAACGGGGTGTGGCGGCCACCCTCGTCCTTGGACAGGATGTACACGGAGCCCTCGAACTCGGTGTGCGGGGTGTAAGCGCCGGGCTTAGCCACGATCTGACCACGCTCAACATCTTCGCGCTTCAGGCCACGGAGCAGCAGAGCAGCGTTGTCGCCGGCCTCAGCGGTGTCCAGCAGCTTGTTGAACATCTCGATGGAGGTAACGGTGGTCTTCTGGGACTTCTCGCGGATACCCAGGATCTCAACCTCGTCGTTGAGGTTCAGGATGCCACGCTCAACACGGCCGGTAACAACGGTACCGCGGCCGGTGATGGTGAAGATGTCCTCGATGGGCATCAGGAACGGCTTGTCGGTCTCGCGCTCCGGATCCGGGATGGAGTTGTCGCAAGCGTCCATGAGCTCGAGGATCTTCTCGGTCCACTCGGGATCGCCCTCGAGAGCCTTCAGTGCGGAGATGTGGACAACGGGAGCCTCTTCGTCGTACTCCTGCTCGCCCAGCAGCTCGCGGACCTCCATCTCAACGAGCTCCAGCAGCTCCTCATCGTCAACCATGTCGCACTTGTTCAGTGCAACGAGGATGTAAGGAACGCCAACCTGGCGTGCCAGCAGCACGTGCTCACGGGTCTGAGGCATGGGGCCATCGGTAGCAGCAACAACCAAGATAGCGCCGTCCATCTGGGCAGCACCGGTGATCATGTTCTTGATGTAGTCAGCGTGGCCGGGAGCGTCGACGTGTGCGTAGTGGCGCTTCTCGGTCTCGTACTCAACGTGGGAGATGTTGATCGTGATGCCACGCTCCTTCTCCTCCGGCGCCTTGTCGATGGCGTCGAAAGCGAAGGACTTGTTGGACTCTGGGAACTTGTCAGCCAGAACCTTGGTGATAGCGGCAGTGGTGGTGGTCTTGCCGTGGTCGACGTGACCGATGGTGCCGATGTTAACGTGCGGCTTAGAACGCTCGAACTTAGCCTTCGCCACTTTGTGTCCTCCTGGACTGCTCGGTGGCTACGACTTTCGCAGCCACATGAATTTTCATTTCCAGCGAATCGGTTCCCTACCGGTTGCAGGGTCCCAGCTTCGACTGGTCTTTCTTCTTGCCGATTGTCAGATTTACGGTGCAACGAAAATCTTTACCTCTGTGCAGAGGACAAATGCGTTACACACAACTGGGTAACGGCCAGCACTACGCATCCTACGTGAAAACACGCCAGCGGAAAAATTGACTCACTTTGTAGCCAACTTGTGGTAGCTGGTTACGGCGTGTTCGCAGGATGCGAGCTGCTGGCCCCTACCCCGCCGCGCTGCCTTCGGTCAGATGCTTTCTTCAAGCACCCATCCGTACTGCAACAGCGGCGTTGGTAGCGGATTGCAGTGATGCGATTGGCCAGGTTTTAGTTCTGGGAGTTGCCCGTGCGCTCGGCCACGATCTCTGCGGAGACGTTCGCGGGAACCTCGCCGTAGGAATCGAAGATCATGGTGAAGTTTGCGCGGCCGGCGGTGCGGGAGCGCAGGTCACCGATGTAGCCGAACATCTCAGACAGCGGCACCTTAGCCTTGACAACCTTGGCGCCAGCGCGGTCATCCATGGACTGGATCTGGCCACGGCGGGAGTTGATGTCGCCAATGACGTCGCCCATGTACTCCTCGGGCGTGATGACCTCAACGGCCATGAGCGGCTCGAGCAGAACCGGCTTTGCCTTCGCAACGGCTTCCTTCAGCGCCTGGGAACCGGCGAGCTTGAAGGCCATTTCGGAGGAGTCAACCTCGTGGTAAGCACCATCGAGCAGGGTGGCCTTGATGTTCACCAGCGGGTAGCCGGCGAGGTAGCCGTACTGCATGGCGTCCTGGATACCAGCATCCACGGAAGGAATGTACTCCTTCGGCACGCGACCACCGGTGACCTCGTTGACGAACTCGTAGGTCTCGTCGGAGCCTTCCTCGGGCTCGAAGGGCTCCACGGCGATGATGACGCGAGCGAACTGACCGGAACCACCGGTCTGCTTCTTGTGGGTGTACTCGAGCTTCTCGACCGGCTTGCGGATGGTCTCGCGGTACGCAACCTGCGGGGCACCCACGTTAGCCTCGACCTTGAACTCGCGCTTCATGCGGTCAACCAGCACGTCGAGGTGCAGCTCGCCCATGCCGCCGATGACGGTCTGGCCGGTCTCTTCGTCCAGCTTGACGGTGAAGGTCGGGTCCTCTTCGGCGAGCTTCTGGATAGCGGTACCCAGCTTCTCCTGGTCGGACTTGGTCTTCGGCTCGATGGCCACCTCGATCACCGGATCCGGGAAGTCCATGGACTCCAGGATGACCGGGTTCTGCTGATCGCAGAGGGTGTCACCGGTGGTGGTGTCCTTCAGGCCGATGAAGGCGTAGATGTGACCAGCGGAGGCCTTGTCGACCGGCTGCTCCTTGTTGGAGTGCATCTGGAACAGCTTGCCGATGCGCTCCTTCTTGTCCTTGGTAGCGTTCTGCACCTGTGCACCGGTCTCCACGGAGCCGGAGTACACGCGCACGTAGGTCAGCTTGCCGAAGAACGGGTGCACGGCAACCTTGAAGGCCAGAGCGGAGAACGGCTCGTCCTTGGAGGGCTTGCGGGTGATTTCCTTCTCCGGATCCTTCGGATCGTGGCCCACGATGGAGCCGACGTCCATCGGGTTGGGCAGGAAGTCGATCACAGCGTCCAGCATCGGCTGGATGCCCTTGTTCTTGTAGGCGGAGCCACAGTAAACCGGGTAGACCTCAGAGTTGATGGTCAGCTGGCGGATCTGCTTCTTCAGCTCGTCAACGGTGATTTCCTCACCGGCGAAGTAGCGCTCCATGAGCTCTTCATCGGACTCAGCGACGGTCTCGATGAGCTTCTCGCGGTACTCTTCAGCCTTGTCCTGCAGCTCTGCCGGGATCTCCTCGTAGGTCGGCTCTGCGCCGATCTCCACGGTGCCGCGCCAGGTGATGGCGCGCATGTTCAGCAGGTCCACAACACCGTCGAAGGTGTCCTCAGCGCCGATCGGCAGCTGCATCACCAACGGCTTGGCGCCGAGGCGATCGATGATGGTGTCCACGGTGAAGTAGAAGTCCGCGCCCAGCTTGTCCATCTTGTTGACGAAGCAGATACGGGGGACGTCGTACTTGGTGGCCTGGCGCCACACCTGCTCGGACTGCGGCTCCACGCCTTCCTTGGCGTCGAACACAGCAACGGCACCGTCGAGGACACGGAGGGAACGCTCCACCTCAACGGTGAAGTCCACGTGGCCGGGGGTGTCGATGATGTTGATCTGGTTGTCGTTCCAGTAGCAGGTGGTAGCAGCGGAGGTAATGGTGATACCGCGCTCCTTCTCCTGCTCCATCCAGTCCATCGTGGACGCACCATCGTGGGTCTCACCGATCTTGCGGTTGATGCCGGTGTAGAAGAGGATGCGCTCGGTGGTGGTGGTCTTACCGGCATCGATGTGCGCCATGATGCCGATGTTGCGGACCTTCTTCAGGTCGGTCAACGCTTCAATTGCCACTGGGTAACCCCACTCATTTCGTTGTTGAGCGGCCCAGGCGCCCGTCATCTCTGTTTCGTTCAGGACACCGCAGGAGCCGCGGGTTTTTTACGTACTTGATCCATTGTGCCAGTTCGTTGCGGTTTTTTCCTGTTGGAGATCGCACTTTTTCTCGGTGCTTTTACTCCGACGCCGCTACGTCCGGTGTTGTGTTGGCCTTCGCGATCGTGGATCACAGTCGATTCGCCGCGCTGGGGAGCACGGTGCTGGCCTTGTGCGCCAGTATCTCAGGCACGCAAGCTCTATATTCTACCAGGCTTTTACCAGGCCAAACTTGATTCGAGCCCCATCTTCACTCGTGGAAGATGAGGCATCGAACACCGCTTACCAGCGGTAGTGAGCGAAGGCGCGGTTGGCCTCTGCCATCTTGTGAGTATCCTCACGGCGCTTCACGGAAGCACCGAGGCCGTTGGAGGCATCCAGGATCTCGTTGGCGAGACGCTCAGTCATGGTGTTCTCGCGACGCTGGCGGGTGAAGGTCACCAACCAACGCAGGGCCAGGGTGGTGGAACGGCCCGGGCGAACGTCAACCGGCACCTGGTAGGTGGCGCCACCGACGCGGCGGGAGCGAACCTCGAGGGCGGGCTTCACGTTGTCGAGAGCCTTCTTGAGGGTCAGAACCGGATCGGTACCGGTTTTCTCACGGCACTGCTCGAGTGCGCCGTAGACGATGCGCTCTGCAGTGGACTTCTTGCCGTCGAGCAGGACCTTGTTGACGAGCTGGGAAACCAAGACGTCGCCGTAAACCGGATCCTTGACGAGCGGGCGGGAAGGTGCTGGACCTTTACGTGGCATGTCTTACTTCTCCTTCTTAGCGCCGTAGCGGGAACGGGCCTGCTTACGATCCTTGACGCCCTGGGTATCGAGGGAGCCGCGGATGATCTTGTAGCGAACACCGGGGAGGTCCTTCACACGACCGCCGCGCACGAGCACCATGGAGTGCTCCTGCAGGTTGTGGCCCTCACCGGGGATGTATGCGGAGACCTCGATGCCGGAGGTCAGGCGAACGCGAGCGACCTTACGGAGAGCGGAGTTCGGCTTCTTCGGGGTGGTGGTGTACACGCGGGTGCACACGCCGCGGCGCTGCGGGGAGCCCTTCAGCGCAGCGGTGCTTACCTTCACGGTCTTATCGTGACGGCCCTTGCGGACCAGCTGCTGAATAGTTGGCATGAACCGACTTTCTGTCAATGGATGTGTGGTCTGTTTCCCTCACGGACGATGAACCGGCTTTTAAACGTGCGTAAGCCCGTCAGCCGCTCTCGCTGGCCTACGGGGCAAAAAAGATCCAACATGGAGCACGTTCTCGGCCGGTTTCAGTGGCTCAAAAACAGTGGCTCGCTGGTGACCCATGGTCACGCGGCGCTTGCCGCCGGATCGTCCTAGTTTGGGGACTAACGTAGGACACTACTAGAAGCCCTGGTGGATCCCAAATCACCGTCCACTCCCCTGGGGGCGGCGCTCAGCTGCCCTTTGCGGGGCTAGGACTCGCTGATCGCATCGACGAGTCTCCGATCCGACAGCTGCTCAACCATCCACGGGCTAAACACCTCCGGCATAAGTCTCACGGCCTGCACCAGCTTATCTGCCTCCACCCACGCCCAGTCGCAGACTTCGTCAGGGTTTGGGTTTATCGACGCCTCCAGGCGCGCAACGTACACCGGGCAGACTCCCACTCGACGATTCCGCTGGCATCCACGGCGCGGTAGCTGAACTCCGGCAGGACAACCCTGGGCTCACCGATGTCTGCCCCGAGTTCGTGCGCGGTACGGCGTCGAACAGCGGAGGCGATATCTTCACCAGGGGCGGGGTGGCCACAGGCGGAGTTGGTCCACACGCCGGGCCAGGCGGCCTTACCCAAGGCCCGGCGGGTGATGAGGACCCGGCCGTGGCCGTCGAGGAGGTAGCTGGAAAACGCCAGGTTGTACGGGGTGTGATCCGTGTGAACCGTGGCCTTGGGGTGCTGGCCGATGGGGGTGGCGTGCTCGTCGAGGAGGACCACGAGTTCGTCGGTCGCGTGGGTATGCGGCATGAAGGGAGGGCCTTTCGGTGGAGTGAGTGAGGGGCTAGTGAATGACCAGCCAGATGAGCGTCATGGTGACCACAACGCCGACCACGTAGTTGGCCCACAGGAAGACCTTCCAGGCGCGGTTGACGCCCACGGCGCCGGCATCGTCGACGTTCCAGAATCGGGCAGCGTTGACCACGTAGAGCAGGTTTGCCACCGCCACGATGGCGCCGTACCACCCGAGGGTGAGCAGCAAGAGGCTGGCCAGGGCATAGCACCCGACGGCCAGGCGGACGGTCAGGCGCGGGCCAAGCTCTGTGGCGACGGATTTCAGCCCGCCCTCGCGGTCGGATTGGACGTCTTGCACCGCGCCGAGCGCATGCGATGCCGTGCCCCATAGGAAGAAGGCGGCCATGACGATCCAGAACTGGGGTGTAAGCCCGTAGGGCGGGCCGGTCTGCCCCAACTGGCGGGTGGCCTCGCCGCTATCCAACAACCCCTGCGCCATGGTGCCACCCACCAGCGCGGGCGTGACGAAGTGCGTCGAGGAGGTGATCGAGTCCAGCACAGGGCGCTCCTTGAAACGCAGCACCGGCGCGGAGTAGGCCAGCACCGCCGCGAGGGAGACCGTCAGCCAGAACGCCGAGGCCGGGGTGCCCGCCGCGTAAAGGATGATCGCCAACGGGACGACCGTGATCGCCGACGTCCACAGGAGCGTGGGATGCAGGCGCTTATCCAACACGGCGCCTTCGACCCCGCCCTTGCGGGGATTGCGGATGTCCGATTCGTAGTCGAATACATCGTTGATGCCGTACATCGCAATGTTGTAGGGGATGAGGAAGAACAGCACACCGACCACGAAGACCCAGTCCAACCGGCCGCCGACGAGCAGATAGGCCGCACCGAAGGGGAACGCGGTGTTGATCCAGCTAATGGGGCGGGACGAGCTGAAGATCGCCCAGAGTTTGTCCTTCCACGTCAGGGTGACAGAGGTTTGGGTGACAGAGGCTTGGGTGGCTGAGGCTTGGGCGACTGAGCGAGGTGATGGTGAGTGGTTCATGAGCGGTGTCCTTTCCGCTGCTTTGGTGGTGTGGTAGGTGGTGAATGAAGTGGTGCGGTTGGCGCCGACGGTACAGAACGAGAAGCCCCCGGGTGGAACAGCGCCGGCACGACCAGCGTGACGAACAGGGAGTAAAAGAAGTCCTCGATGGGGACCGCGCCGATGTGGATTCCCAACCGTTGGGTAGTGCCATAGTCCACAAGCCCCGCGATGATCATGATGTTGTCGAAGATCGCGGTGAGCACCAGCACGATCACGCTCACCACGCCGACGACCTGCAGGTAGCGCCGCGCGATGCGGGTGCCCTGCCTGCGATCCGCCGCAGCTAGAGTGCGCCAGCTGTACACGGTGAGCCCCAGCGCAATCGCGAGGAACGGCAGGCTGATGAGGGTGTAAGTCATGGCGCTCCCCCTTCGGCCCCGTCGCTCTCGCTGCCCCCGCTAACCGGCGCCCGGCCGTTAAGCAGCCTGCGCACCGCCGTCGTGAAGTTGAGCGTGAGGTAGGTGAGGAAGAACAGGAAGAACGGTTCCTCCAGGGGAATGTCCGGGGCCAGCTCGATGCCGGTCATGTACGGCGAATCGCCGCGGGAGAACACTCCGAAGGCCACCCCCAGCCCATCCCACACGAGGAACAACGCAACCATGCCAACGGCGATGAATGCGGCCCTGGCGGCGTCGAGAAAAAAGGCGAGCTTCCAGCGGTAATCGCACAAGGCCATGCAGCAGATGACCGCGACGAGTAGCGCGAGGTAGAGCAGGCTGAGGGCGGGCATAGCGCTACGAGTCCTTGCCGGGCTGGGTCGGTTCCGCCAGCGGCGCCGGGGAAGAATCGCCGCGCAGGCGCTTGATGACATTCTCCGCAGAGATCAGGCACATCGGCACGCCCACGCCCGGCACGGTCGTCGCGCCAGCGTACAGGAGGTTCGGCACCTTGCTCGCCACGTTCTTGCCCCGCAGGAACGCCGACTGGCGCAGCGTGTGCGCCGGGCCGAGCGCCCCGCCGGACCAGGAGTGATACCGGCCTTCGAAATCGGCCGGGCCCACCGTGTGCCGCACAACGATCCGGTCCTTGAGATCCGGAATCCCAGCCCACTCGGCAAGTTGATCCACGGCGGCGTCGGCAATTTTTTCCACCTTGTTCGACGCCACAGCCCGGTACGCCGACCCGTGCCCGATGGTCGGATCGGGGGCGACTGGAATGAGCATGAAGAGGTTTTCGTGGCCATCCGGGGCAACCGACGCATCGGACTGCGAGGGCTTGGAGACGTAGATAGAATGCGAGCGGCCGTCCGGCTGGCCATATTGCTCGAAGACCTGGTCGAAGTCCGGTGTCCAATTCTTGCTGAACAGCAGGTTGTGGTGGGACAGCTCCGGCAGCTCCCCGCGCACGCCCAGCATCACCAGCACCGTGCCGATGCCCGGGTTGCGGCGGCGCCACCAGCCCTCGGAGTGGCTGCGCAGGCGCTTGGGCAGCAGCGCGGTCTCGGTGTGGTGCACGTCGGCGCAGCTCACCACCACGTCGGCGGGCACGTGGCGCACTCCAGTGTCTCCTCCGGCGCCGTCTCCAGTGCGCACGCCGATGCCCACGGCGCGGGCGCGCTGCCCGCCGAGCCGAGCCCGGGCCTTGCCGACGAGATCAGTGGCGTGCAGTGGCGTGGTCTCCACGGCCGTGACCTCGGCGTTGAAGTGGAACCGCACGCCGCGCTGCTCGGCGAGGCGATACAGCGCGTCGACCACGGCGGTGAAACCACCGGCCGGGTACTGCACGCCCTGCACGAGGTCGGTGTAGCTCATGAGCTGGTACAGCGCCGGGGTGGTCTCCGGGCGTCCGGAGAGGAACACCGCTGGGTACGACAGCACCTGCCGCAGGCGTACGTCCTCGAACCGCTCCGCCACGTGGCTGGACAGGCTCGTGACCAGGTTCTTCAGCAGGTTGCCGAGGGTCGGCAGATCCCGAATAGCTTTGAAGGACGCCAGGGAGGTGAACGTGGTGTAGAGGAAGCTCTCCACGCTCAGGTCGTAGATCCTCCGGGCTTCCTCCAGGTACGACGCCACCTTCTCCCCCGCACCAGTTTCGATCGAGTTGAACAGTTCCTTGAACCGGTGCGGCTCCGCCTCCACGTCGATCGGGGCATCGCCCTGCGGGAAGACGCGGTATCCGGGCTCGAGGCGGCGCAGGTCCAGCTGCTCTTGCGTGGACGTTCCGGCGAGGGTGAAGAAGTTATCGTAAGCCTCCGGCATGAGGTACCAGCTGGGTCCGGTGTCCCAGCGGAAGCCGGGGTGGCCGGCGTCCTCGAGCAGCCCGGCGCGGCCGCCCGGTTCGGAGTTCTTCTCGAAGACCTCGACGTGGTAGCCCTCGTCGGCGAGGAGGGAGGCGGTGGCTAGGCCGGCGATACCGGCGCCGATGACAACGGCCTTCGGCGCCGCAGCGTGGCTGCCGGTGGTGTCGCTGCCGGTGGTGTCGCTGCCGGTGGTGTGGCTGGGCGGGGTTGGCGAGTTCACGGTGTTGTGTCCTTATCGTTTCTTGTTTTGGTGCTTTGGTGCTTTTGTGCTTTGGTGCTTTTGTGCTTGTGGTGTTCTGTGGTGTTTTGTGGCGGCTATTTCTGCCTGCGCCTCGGCGCCTCCAGCAGCGCCCTCGCGGCGATGGCCGCCTTCCGCGGCGAGCTCACACTGACCCGTTCGTGCCGCACCTGTTCGGCGGGCAGGGCATCAATGGCATCCGTGAGCTCGGCGAAGAGGTTCATGGCGGCGATCACTCCGGCGCGGGCGCCGAAGGGCAGCAGGTCGATGCTGCGATCGGCGGTCTCCAGGTCTTCGCGAATATCCGCGATGATCACGCGCTTGGCCTCATCGGTTAGTCCATGGCGCAGCGCGTCTGGGAAGTAGATCCGCCCCAGGCCATCGACATCCTCGGCGTAGTCGCGCAGGAAGTTGATCTTCTGAAACGCTGCGCCCAGCGCGCGGGCACCGGCGACCATCGTTGCCCGCTCCTCGTCGGTCACGGTGCGCTCGGCGAGGAAGATGTCCAAGCACATGAGCCCGATGACCTCGGCCGAGCCGTAGATGTACTCGCCGAGACTCTCGGCATCGTGCGTGGCTTGGTGCAGATCCATCCGCATCGAATGGAAAAAAGCAGTAACGTGCTCGGGGTTGATGGAACAGCGCTCGGCGGTGCGCCCGTAGGCCTGGAGCACCGGATCCGTGGAAAAGCGCGTGGACGGGGCCGCAAGCACGGCGCGCTCGTAGGAATCGAGCAGCTCAACAATGTCGTCGCGGCCAAGCCCCGCGTGCTCTGCGGTGCCATCGACGATTTCATCGGCGATGCGTACCACGGCGTAGAGGTTGCGAATATCCTCGCGCATGCGCGCATCGAGCAAGCATGTAGCCAGGGAAAAGCTCGAGGAGTACGTGGAGATGACCTGCCGCGATGCCAAGCTAGACGTGCGGTTGTAAAGCCCCACATCGGCGGGCGTCACCTGAGCGCCGCGTTTCCTTGCACGCCCGGTCATTCCTTTCAACACGTCCTGTCCTTTTGTCCAACCCGCGCGGACTGTGCTGGACAACATGCGTGTCCGCCTTGCCTGCTGGGGTGTCTTACTCGTCATCCCGGCACTCACTCTCCCAGCCCTCGCTCACGTCGGCTGCGCCCAGTGCTTCCACTGCGCTATCCACCCGCTGCACCAGCAGATCCGCCACCTCGCCGACCCCGGCCACCACGTCGGCCGGCAGGCCCTCGCGGTCGAGAGCCTCGCGCGCGTCGCGCACCGCGTCCCGCACTTGCGCGGCGAGCCGGTGCACCGCACCGTCCACCCCGCCCGCGGGGTCGTCAGCGAGCATCTCGGTGACCATGGTGACGCGCCCCATGGCGGCGTCGCCCTGAAAACCCGCGATGTCGTCAGTGGCCTGGTAGGCGAAGCCCAACAGTTCGGCGGCGGGGACCATCTGATGTGGATCGCGACCTGCGGCCACGGCGCCGAGCATCAGCGGGGCGCGGAACGTGTACGCCGTGGTCTTCCATGCATTCGCCGTGCGCACGGCCGCCACGCTGGTGCGGACCTGCGGGATGCGATGGGTGATGTCGCGCAGCTCGCCCTCGATGGATTCGGTGATCGCCTCCACCACGATGCGCGTGGCCGGGATCGCCATGTGCTGCGGAACCTGCGGCGAGGTCACCAGATCCATCGCGCCGGCCAGGGCAATATCGCCCGCGAGCAACGCCAGCGAGTGGCCCATGTGTGCACTGCTCGTGGCCTCGCGCAAACTCGCGTGGAAAGACCACTCGCCGCGGCGGAGATCATCTTGATCCACGAGGTCATTGTGCAGCAGAAACCCCCCGTGCAGCAGGTCAACGGCAGCACCGAACGCCACCGCAGCCTCAGTGGCCTCAGTGGCCCCAGTGGCCTCGGCGGTCTCGCTCGTCACCGTGCCCGCGCTGGCGTGCACCAGAGAACTGCGCACGTGCTTACCGGCGAGGGTGATGCGCGAAAGTTCATCGTAGGCGAAGGCCAAAACGTCGTTGCCCTCCGCCGGGTCCGGGCGACGGTCGGCAAGGTAGCGGCGCACCAGCTCCAGCGACGCGCGCTGCGGATCGCGGTTCTGATCACGGCTCACATCGTTTCCGGTCATCACCGCACCCACCGATCCAGCGCTGCGGGCAGCGCCCCGCGCCTGCTCAGGCGGTCCTGCGGCAACTCGCGCGCCCAGTTCACACGGATGGTGTGGAAACCGCGGCGGAACCGATGCGCCACCTGGCCCGCGCCCTGCACCGCCCGCGGATCCATCGGCAGCACAAGATCACGCTGCAGCCACACCGTCTCATCGGGACGCACGGCAAACGACAGATGCATGTCCTCGTGCACGAGCGTGTCGGAGAAGTCAACCGATTCGCGCACCTCGTTCCACCACGCGCGGCTGATGGAATAGTTCGTGCCGAAAAAGGGCTGGTGCCCCAGCGCCCACCCGGCCGTGAGGCGGTAAGAACCCAGGTAGGCAGCCGTGAGCGCACGACCGTGCCAGCCGGGGATCTCAAACTCCCCTCCCCCGGTCACGCCCACGACCCTGCGGCCGGGGTTGCGCAACGCTCGGGTCCAGGTGGCCCGTAGGCGCGCCATGAAATCCCGGGGCATCGTGATATCCGCATCTGTGCGGAGCATGATGTCGCCCGTGGCGGCGTCGAACCCAGACTGCGTGGCCCAGGTGATGCCGCGGCGCGGCTCATCAACGACCCGCGCGCCGAATTCGCGCGCGACGGCGGCCGAATCATCGGTAGAGCCGTTGTCGACCACGATGATCTCATGCCGCGGGTCGGTCTGCGCGGCGATGGTGGTGAGGCAGCGCCGCAAAAGTGGTGCATCGTTGAGGCAGGGAATGACCACGCTCAACGTCGGTGGTGGTGTCACGGTGGTGTCTATTCGTTCTCGTCGCAGCCCGGTGGTGAGTGCGGGTTGCTCGGCATATCTCATCTAAAACTAGATACTACCTACCCCCTTTTCTTCACCTCGACGCCACCCCACGCATCCCCCGCCCAAAGTCTTGTGATGGGCCCCATCAACGCGCGAAACCCCGCCTGCTCCTCGCCGGGGCGGCGGGGGCGGACGGGGTTATCGGTCTAGCGCGCGGGGTGCGCTGGCTGGGACTTAGAAGTTCCTAGAAGTCCAGGTCATCCAGCGGCACGGCGGCGCCGGTGAAGTCACCGTAGCTGTCATCGCCGTAGAAGCCATCGCCGAAGCTGGTCGGCAGCGAGTAGGCCGCAGCGCGTGCCTCCTCGGTGGGCTCTACGGAGATGTTGCGGTAGCGGGCGATGCCGGTACCGGCCGGGATCAGCTTACCGATGATCACGTTCTCCTTGAGACCGATGAGCTTATCGGAGCGCTTGTTGATCGCGGCATCCGTGAGCACACGGGTGGTCTCCTGGAAGGAGGCGGCGGACAGCCAGGACTCGGTTGCCAGCGATGCCTTGGTGATACCCATGATCTCGGCGCGAACCTCGACCGGGCGGCCACCGGACTTCACGGCCTCCTTGGAGGCAGCCACGGCATCCGCGTGCTCCACGAGGGAGCCCGGCAGGAACTCGGTGGAACCGGAGTCGATGACGGTCACACGGCGCAGCATCTGGCGCACGATGATCTCGATGTGCTTGTCGTGGATGGCCACGCCCTGGTCACGGTAGACCTTCTGCACTTCGTTGATCAGGTGCTGCTGCACACCGCGGCGGCCCATGACGCGCAGGACCTCGTGCGGATCGGCAGCGCCCTTGAGCAGCTGCTGGCCCATCTTGACCTTGTCGCCATCGCGGATCGGACGCTCCACGCCACCGGTGCCCAGCGTTGCCAGGCCCTGGCGCTTGGACAGCTTCTCGTACACGACGTCCTCAGAACCATCATCCGGGACGATGGTGAGGGTGTAGAAGTTGTCGTCGTCCTCGATCTTGACGGTGCCGTCCACCGACGCGATCGGGGACTTCGCCTTCGGAACGCGAGCCTCGAACAGCTCCTGGACACGCGGCAGACCACCGGTGATGTCGCCACCCACACCACCGAGGTGGAAGGTACGCATCGTCAGCTGGGTACCGGGCTCACCAATGGACTGTGCAGCCACGATGCCCACGGCCTCGCCGATCTCCACCTTCTTACCGGTCGCCATGGAGCGGCCGTAGCAGGTGGAGCACACGCCGGTGGCGGTGGCACAGGTCATCACCGAGCGGACCTTGACATCGGGGATGCCAGCGGCAATGAGCTTGTTGAGCTCAGCCTCGCCCACCACGTCACCAGCGGCGACGATGACGTTTCCGTCACCATCAGCGGCGTCGGCGGCCAGGTAGCGGCCCAGCACAGAGGTCTCCACGAAGTCAGCGGCGATGAACTGGCCGGTCGGGTTGCCCTGAGCGTCCAGAATCGGCTCGGTGACGGGCATGACGACGCCCTGGGAGGTACCACAGTCGTCCTCGCGGACGATGACATCCTGGGCGACGTCGACGAGACGACGGGTCAGGTAGCCGGAGTCTGCGGTACGCAGAGCCGTATCGGCCAGGCCCTTACGAGAACCGTGGGAGTTGTTGAAGTACTCCAGCACGGACAGGCCTTCACGGAAGGAGGTCTTCACCGGGCGGGTGATGTACTCACCGCGGGAGTTGGTGACCATGCCCTTCATGCCGGCCAGGGTCCAGATCTGGCGCATGTTACCGGCCGCACCGGACTTCACGATCATCGGGATCGGATTGTCATCCGGGTACAGGTCCTCCACGGACTGACCCACGAAGTCGGTCGCTTCCTTCCACAGGTCCACGAGGGACTGGTAGCGCTCGGCCTCGTTGATCTTGCCGCGTGCCATCTTCTTCTCGATGACGCGAGCCTTGGCCTCGTAGTTGTCCAGGATCTCCTGCTTGTTCGGCAGAACCAGCACGTCGTGCATCGTGATGGTCACGCCGGAGCGGGTGGCCCAGTAGAAGCCAGCATCCTTGAGCTTGTCCACCGTCTGAGCAACGGTGATCATCGGGTACTTGGCAGCGAGGTCGTTAATGACCGTAGCCTGCGGCTTCTTGGCCATGACGCCCTCGACGTACGGGTAGTTCCACGGCAGCAGCTCGTTGAACAGCACGCGACCCAGGGTGGTCTCAGCCAGCCAGGCCTGGCCGCGCTGCCAGCCATCCGGGAACAGCTCCGCTTCCACCTCGGCGGACGGGCGCAGGTGGTTGATCCGCACGCGGATCGGAGCCTGCAGGCCCAGCACGCCACGGTCGTAGGCCATGATGGCCTCGGCCAGGGAGGAGTACACGCCGGTGGCCGGTGCGTCCTCGGTTGCCGGGGTGTAGGCACCCTGGCCGCCGAGCTCGCCGGGCTTCTTCACCAGGGTGAGGAAGTACAGGCCGGTAACCATGTCCAGACGGGGCATAGCCAGCGGCTTACCGGATGCCGGGGACAGAATGTTGTTCGATGCCAGCATGAGGATGCGGGCCTCGGCCTGAGCCTCTGCGGACAGCGGCAGGTGGACAGCCATCTGGTCACCGTCGAAGTCAGCGTTGAACGCCTCACACGCCAGCGGGTGCAGCTGGATAGCCTTACCCTCAACGAGGATGGGCTCGAACGCCTGGATGCCCAGGCGGTGCAGGGTAGGTGCACGGTTGAGCATCACGGGGTGTTCCGCGATGGCCTCTTCCAGCACGTCCCACACCTCGGGGCGCTGGCGCTCCACCATGCGCTTGGCGGACTTGATGTTCTGTGCGTAGGACTTCTCCACCAGGCGCTTCATGACGAACGGCTTGAACAGCTCGAGTGCCATGAGCTTCGGCAAACCACACTGGTGCAGCTTCAGCTGCGGACCGACGATAATCACGGAACGACCGGAGTAGTCCACGCGCTTACCGAGCAGGTTCTGGCGGAAGCGGCCCTGCTTACCCTTGAGCAGGTCCGACAGGGACTTCAGCGGGCGGTTGCCCGGTCCGGTGACCGGGCGACCACGGCGACCGTTGTCGAACAGTGCGTCCACGGACTCCTGCAGCATGCGCTTCTCGTTGTTCACGATGATCTCGGGGGCGCCGAGGTCGAGCATGCGCTTGAGGCGGTTGTTGCGGTTGATCACGCGACGGTACAGGTCGTTGAGGTCGGAGGTCGCGAAGCGGCCACCGTCCAGCTGCACCATCGGGCGCAGCTCCGGCGGGATCACCGGGATGCAGTCGAGAACCATGCCTGCCGGGTCGTTGCCGGAACGCAGGAACGCGGCGACGACCTTGAGGCGCTTGAGGGCGCGCAGCTTCTTCTGACCCTTGCCGTCGCGAATGATCTCGCGCAGCTCCTCAGCTTCGGCCTCGAGGTCGAAGTTGCGGATGAGGGTCTGGATAGCCTCGGCACCCATACCGCCGGTGAAGTAATCCTCGTAGCGGTCCACCAGCTCGGTGTAGATGTTCTCGTCCACGATCATCTGCTTGGGAGCAAGTTTGACGAAGGTGTTCCAGATTTCATCGAGGCGGTCGATCTCGCGCTCGGCGCGCTCGCGGATGTGGCGCATCTCGCGCTCCGCGGCGGTCTGCACCTTGCGCTTGGCGTCGGCCTTGGCGCCGGCGGCTTCGAGCTCGGCGAGGTCGTCCTCGAGGGTCTTGGCGCGGTCGGCCAGATCGGCGTCGCGGTCGGCCTCGACTTCCTTCTTCTCCAGCATCATTTCAGCCTCGAGGGTGGACTGGTCGTTGTGACGACCCTCCTCATCCACGGAGGTGATGATGTTGGCTGCGAAGTAGATGATCTTTTCCAGATCCTTCGGAGCCAAGTCCAGCAGGTAGCCCAGGCGAGAGGGAACACCCTTGAAGTACCAGATGTGGGTCACCGGAGCGGCGAGCTCGATGTGGCCCATGCGCTCACGGCGCACCTTGGACTTCGTGACCTCAACACCACAGCGCTCACAGATGATGCCCTTGTAGCGGACACGCTTGTATTTACCGCAGGCACACTCCCAGTCGCGGGTGGGACCAAAGATGCGCTCGCAGAATAGACCGTCCTTCTCGGGCTTGAGAGTACGGTAGTTGATCGTTTCGGGCTTCTTGACCTCGCCACGGGACCAACGACGGATGTCGTCAGCGGTGGCTAGGCCAATGCGAAGCTCGTCGAAGAAGTTGACGTCCAGCACGTGAACTTCCTTTCCCCTCCTGTGGAGGGCCTTGAAAAGTGAACGAAGGTCAGATGTTTCTTAAGGTCTGTGGAGTTCCTAGCTGACGTCGAGGTCAGCGTCTGGACGCTCATCGCGGGACAGGTTAATGCCCAGGGCTGCGTTGGCGTTCTCCAGCTCATCGTCATCGTCGGAGGACAGCTCCATCGGAGTGCCGTCTGCCGCCAGAACCTCAACGTTGAGGCAGAGGGACTGCAGCTCCTTGAGCAACACCTTGAAGGACTCGGGGATTCCCGGATCCGGAATGTTGTCGCCCTTAACGATTGCCTCGTAGACCTTCACGCGGCCAACCACGTCGTCGGACTTGATGGTGAGCAGCTCCTGCAGGGTGTAGGCAGCACCGTATGCCTGCATTGCCCACACCTCCATCTCACCGAAGCGCTGGCCACCGAACTGGGCCTTACCACCGAGCGGCTGCTGGGTGATCATGGAGTACGGGCCGGTGGAACGAGCGTGAATCTTCTCGTCGACCAGGTGGTGAAGCTTCAGCATGTACATGTAGCCAACGGACACCGGGTACGGGAAGGGCTCGCCGGAGCGGCCGTCCATGAGCTGCGCCTTGCCGAAGTCATCCACGAGACGGATGCCGTCGCGGTTCGGGCGGGAGGAGCGCAGCAGACCGGAGAGCTCGGAGTTGGACGCACCGTCGAACACCGGGGTGGCGGTCAGAGAGTCAGCGGGCACATCGTAGAGGTCCTCAGGCAGGGTCTCCAGCATCTTCTGGATCTTCGGATCCTCAGAGTTTGTGTCAACCTTCCAACCGGCCTTGGCCAACCAGCCGAGGTGCACTTCCAGCACCTGGCCGATGTTCATACGGCGCGGCACACCGTGGGTGTTGAGGATGATGTCGATCGGGGTGCCATCCGGGAGGAACGGCATGTCTTCCTGCGGCAGGATCTTGCCGACAACACCCTTGTTGCCGTGGCGGCCAGCGAGCTTGTCGCCGTCCTGGATCTTGCGCTTCTGAGCCACGTAGACGCGCACCATCTCGTTGACACCCGCAGCCAGATCGTCATCGTCCTCGCGGGAGAATACGCGAACACCGATGACCTTGCCGGTCTCACCGTGCGGCACTTTCATGGAGGTATCGCGAACCTCGCGAGCCTTCTCGCCGAAGATGGCGCGCAGCAGGCGCTCTTCCGGAGTCAGCTCGGTCTCACCCTTCGGGGTGACCTTACCGACGAGGATGTCACCATCGCGCACATCGGCGCCGATGCGCACGATACCGCGCTCGTCAAGGTCAGCGAGAACGTCATCGCCCACGTTGGGGATGTCGCGGGTGATTTCCTCGGGGCCCAGCTTGGTGTCGCGGGCATCGATCTCGTATTCCTCGATGTGGATGGAGGTCAGAACGTCCTCTTCAACCATGCGCTGGTTGAGGATGATGGCGTCCTCGTAGTTGTGGCCTTCCCACGGCATGAACGCAACGAGCAGGTTCTTGCCCAAAGCCATCTCGCCCTGGTCGGTACCTGGGCCGTCAGCCAGCACCTGGCCAGCCTCCACGCGCTCGCCTTCATCGACCAGCGGCTTCTGGTTGTAGCTGGTGCCCTGGTTGGTGCGCTCGAACTTGCGCAGCATGAAGGTGTCGCGCACACCATCGTCATCCATGACGGTGATGTAGTCAGCGGAGACGTACTCCACCACGCCAGCCTTCGGAGCGATGATCATGTCGCCGGCATCGTACGCAGCGCGCAGCTCCATACCGGTGCCCACGAAGGGAGCCTCGGAACGCAGCAGCGGCACAGCCTGACGCTGCATGTTCGCACCCATGAGGGCACGGTTAGCGTCATCGTGCTCGAGGAACGGAATCATGGCGGTAGCCACGGAAACCATCTGTCGTGGCGACACGTCCATGAAGTCCACCTGATCAAACGGCACGACCTCCACGTCGCCGCCGCGCAGGCGCACCTCGATTCGATCCTCGGTGAATCGGTGGTTCTCGTCGAACGGGGTGTTCGCCTGTGCAATGACGTGGCGATCTTCCTCGTCGGCAGTGAAGTAATGCACTTCGTCAGTGATCTGGCCGTCCACGACGCGGCGGTACGGAGTCTCGATGAAGCCGAAGGGGTTCACGCGAGCGTAGGACGACAGAGAGCCGATCAGACCAATGTTCGGACCCTCAGGAGTCTCAATCGGGCACATGCGACCGTAGTGAGACGGGTGAACGTCGCGCACCTCAAGGCCCGCGCGCTCGCGAGACAGACCACCGGGGCCCAGAGCGGACAGACGACGCTTGTGGGTCAAGCCCGACAGAGAGTTGTTCTGGTCCAGGAACTGGGACAGCTGGGAGGTGCCGAAGAACTCGCGGATGGCAGCGGAAACCGGGCGCACGTTGATCAGGGAGGTCGGAGTGATGGACTCCGCATCCTGGGTGGTCATGCGCTCGCGGACAACGCGCTCCATGCGGGACAGGCCCACGCGGACCTGATTCTGGATCAGCTCACCCACGGTGCGCAGACGGCGGTTACCGAAGTGGTCGATGTCATCCGTAGCGATCGGGATCTCGACGCCAGCGGGAGAGGTCATGGTGCGCTCACCAGCGTGCAGGCGAACCAGGTACTCGATGGTGGTGAGGATGTCTTCCTCGGTGAGGGTCATGGTGCCCTCGTTGTCGCCACCCAGGCCAAGCTTGCGGTTGACCTTGTAGCGACCCACCTTGGCCAGGTCGTAGCGCTTCGGCTTGAAGAACGAGTTCTCCAGCAGAGCCTGAGCGGAATCGCGCGTCGGCGACTCGCCCGGACGCTGCTTGCGGTAGATCTCCAGCAGAGCCTCGTCGGTGTTAGCAACACCGTCCTTCTCCAGGGTGGACATCATGATCTCGGAGAAACCGAAACGATCGGTGATCTCCTGCGTGGTCAGGCCGAGGGCCTTCAGCAGCACGGTCACGGGCTGGCGACGCTTGCGGTCGATGCGCACGCCAACGGTGTCGCGCTTATCGACGTCGAACTCCAACCAAGCACCGCGGGAAGGGATCACCTTCACGGAGTGCAGCGGACGCTCGGTGGAAGCATCCATGGACTCGTCGAAGTACACGCCGGGGGAACGCACGAGCTGCGACACGACGACGCGCTCGGTGCCGTTGATAATGAAGGTGCCCTTGTCCGTCATCATCGGGAAGTCGCCGATGAACACGGTCTGGGACTTGATTTCACCAGACATTGCGTTGGTGAATTCCGCGGTCACGTACAGCGGTGCCGCGTAGTTAATGTCCTTATCCTTCGCCTCGTCGATGGTGGACTTCACTTCATCGAAACGGGGCTCGGACAGGGTCAGGGACATGTTCTCGGAGTAGTCCTCGATGGGAGAGAGCTCCTCGAGAATGTCTTCCAGTCCGCTGGTGACGCGGACGCCCTCCCCTGCCTCGGCCTGAGCGCGGGCACGCCAATCGGCGCTGCCGACGAGCCAGGCGAAGGACTCTCGTTGGAGGTCAAGAAGGCCAGGAACCTCGATCGGAGAATCGATCTTCGCGAACGAGTAACGCTGCGAAGCTCCGGGGATTCCAGCCACTGAGCTTGTCTGGCGGGAGACTGCCAAGATGGGTCCTTCCAGCACACCTGTCACGCCGCGCCACGTGGTGGAGCTGCAGCGCAACATGACGGTGCGAGTGTACGGTCTTGTGATGGTCGTTAAAGATGGATTATGGGTCCGAGAAACTGTCTCAAGGAATGACTAAACGACCTTGTCAAATCGCATTTTTAGCGAATTTGCCAAAGCCTCTTGAAGTGTTGCATTGTGATCGGTGTCGCCACCAGCTATAAAGTTGTTGGCAGCCACGGCCACTATCACATCGCTCGCTTGTCACAGTCCTCGTGCACCTTAATCCAGCGCAACGAGCTATCTTATAGCATGTGGCGCGCCTTGTCTACCCCTAACTTGACATTGCGTTTACGCGCGCCCATCGCCCGCGCCACCACGCTCGGAATCGTGCGCGTCCTTTGTGTCCTGCGTCTCGTGCTCTTCGCCGGTGCCGTCAGTGCCACCAATGACGTCTGTGCCATCGGTGCCGTCAGGGTCGTCGGCACCGTTTGCCCGCTTCTTCCGCGGCCACAGGACAACGAACAGCGAGATTGCAGCAATGATAACACCAGCAACCATGAGCACCACGCTCACCTTCGTGGTCTCCCGCTGACCACTCGTATCCATCGCCTGCGTCAGCATCGCCTCCTGGATGCCCTGGCGGGTCTTTCCATGGAAACGCAACAGCGGCTGTAGCTCCTTACCATCCCGGTCGCGGTATACATCGTCGATCTTCTCTTCAACACCCACCATGAGCCCCGTCCTAGGCTCCACAAGGATCTCACGCCATCCGCTGTGGAAGAGGTAACCCTCCACAAGCGTGCCATCCTGATCCACGGCGGTCTTATTGCGGAAACCGTTGTAGAGCTTCGCCACGTTCGTTGGTTCGATCTCCTGCCGGAAGACGTAGAGCTCCACGTCTTGGCCTTGGGAGTTCACACGATTGACAGTCCCTTTAAACTCCGCCGGGACGGTCCGGCGCAGGGTGGCGTCGAAATAGGGATAGGTCTTCTGCTCAGTCCACTGCGGGAACTTGGCCCACAACCCGTCAATGGGAACCTCCGCAGGTGGGGCGGCGGGAGTGTCCTGCACCTTCGCATCGCCCTCTGCATCACCCGTGAGGCGGTCAATCGTGAAGCTCCACACCTCGGCGCTAAGCAACGACTGCAGATCGTCCTTGACGTCCGTGCGAGCGGTGGACACGCCCATCCGTGCCGACGCGGTCTCCTCCGTGGCCGGCTGACCGAGGGAAATGTTGAACTGGCGATTGACCGGGGCCGTGATGGTCTCCTCCTTGCCATTGGGGCGGAAGGCGGGGCCAATCGTGGCGGCCGGATCAGTGAGCGTGAGCGTGGTCGCCGCGAGGTTCAGAGGAATCGGCTTGTCCTTGGAAACGACCTTCGGAAGCAACAGTCCCGTTGTGAACATGGCAACCCCAGCCAACAGGGTGAAGACCGCGATGATGCGGGACTTACTTTTCATGTGTTTCTTCCTCGGAGGTCTCGTGACGACAGGGGCAGCGGGGCCTTGTGGGCAAGACTAACCTACTCCACGGTGATCTGCTGAAAGTTCTTGCTCACCAAAACGCACACCAGCAGTGGCTGGGCCTGGGCCTTACGTAATACTGAGGTTATTCAATGACATTAGTTGGCGATATTCGTGGTTGACGCAGATCAGCGGGGCCTAACTTTCCTAGCAGGCCCTCATCCTCGGGAAGAAGGTGTTGCCGAGACCATAGTTGTCGTCATTTCCTAGTTCGATGACCTTTTCCTCATAGTTGACCACAGCCTGTCGCGGGATCTTTCTTGGAGCGCCGCGAAGGCAACAAAGGCGTCCAAAAAGAACCTCCGACGAGGTGCAACATCACGTTCCACTAAGGAACACAGGAAAACCAAACTTGTCGACAGCAAAGCCTATGAGAGCCTAGTTGAGGATGGACAGCACTACTGACTGCACCCTCCCGATACTCGCCCGCAGACGAGTGTTGATGACTGCCCGAGGCGGCACGATCGACCCCCACGACGATGATGCTATGGGGCAGTACAAGTACTAATACGGAAAGCGATCCCTTTTCTGCGGCGATGTAGCGCGAATGATTCGAAGCAATCACCCACCCGACCATGGAAAAATCCCCCGCCGTGAAGCGGGGGATAAAGCAAATTCGATGAAGAATTTACTTGAGGGAGACCTTGGCGCCAGCCTCTTCCAGCTTGGTCTTGGCAGCCTCGGCGTCGTCCTTGGAAGCGCCCTCGAGCAGAGCCTTAGGAGCGGACTCAACCAGCTCCTTGGCCTCCTTCAGGCCCAGGCCGGAGACGATCTCGCGGACAACCTTGATCACGCCGATCTTCTTAGCGCCGGCATCCTCGAGCACGACGTCGAACTCGTCCTTCTCCTCCTCAGCGGGAGCAGCAGCGCCGGGAGCGCCAGCAGCAACAGCTGCAACCGGAGCGGCAGCGGTCACGTCGAATACCTCCTCGAACTCCTTCACGAACTCGGACAGTTCGATGAGGGTCATTTCCTTGAAAGCCTCGATGAGCTCGTCTTTGCTGAGCTTAGCCATGATGGCATCCTTTCGTTTGTGGTGTTGAAAAGTCTGTAGTTGTGGTAGCTACTGCGGCGCGAACCGCTTCGAGTAACTACACCGGCCGAGACGCGGTGTGCGATCCCGGCCAAGGATCCCGGAGGATCCCGTGGGGCCTTACTGGTCCTTCTTCTCCTGCAGAGCGGCAGCCAGGCGTGCAACCTGGGAAGCCGGTGCGTTGAACAGGCCAGCGGCCTTTGCCAAGGAACCCTGCATGGCGCCAGCCAGCTTGGCCAGCGTGGTTTCGCGGTTATCCAGCTCGGCGATTGCCTCAACCTGAGCTGCATCGAGCGCGGCACCGTCCATGTAGCCACCCTTGATCACGAAGTTCTTGTGATCCTTGCCGAAGTCCTTCATGGCCTTCGCTGCATCCACGGCTTCGCCGGAGATGAAAGCAATAGCGGTAGGACCGACCAGCAGGGATTCATCAAGAGCAACGCCGGCTTCTTGAGCAGCCAGCTTGATCATGGTGTTCTTGGCGACGGAGTAGGTGACATCCGCACCCAGTGCACGACGCAGCTCAGTGGTCTCAGCCACGGACAGGCCACGGTACTCGGTCAGCAGCGTTGCGTCTGCCTTCTCGAAACGCTCCTTGAGCTCTGCCAGTGCAGCGGTGTTCTTCGGGTTAGCCATACTCTCGCCTCCTTCCTGATATTCACGGTGTACGTCTGTACGTGCACCGACGATCATGGTGTGAAGGGCAACACTCTCCAACGACTAAGCGCCCCGTACCCGCAGGGGCACAGGGCGCATCCAGTCGGATTCAACCACTCGGCGGCTCGGTTATCGAACTCAGTGGGAATCGTCGTGAACGTCTCAGTGTTACCTGCGTGGGCCGTCATCGTAAGCGATGAACCTTCAACCATCCCCCAGCGGCCGGGCTCGCGTGAAGAGAGATCTTGTGCGAGACGGTGCCGGAGTATGATGACCGACGGTCTTCGGTGAAAACTTGACGTTGTCAAACTTCCTCGAAGGACTTTACACCCTGGCGGCGTCGAGGCCAAAATCCTTCCGCCATCCTTCCACCGAAAACACCAGTGCAGTGAGTCGCCGTTCACTACGCTGTACCCATGGATGCCTTCATTCCCAAGTTCCTCGGATCGATCTTCACGGACAACCCCCTCCCCGACGGCGTAAACAAGTGGGACGAGCCACTCAACGGGCGCGTTCCAGTGGTACTCATCCACGGCACGTGGCTCAATGCGTACAACACGTGGGATTACCTCGCCCCAGAGCTCATCAAGGCCGGGCACGCGGTATTCGCGTTCAATTACGGCAAGGACCCGAACTGCTTCGTGGGCAAGGCCAGCGGCGTGTATGCCTGCGGTTACCTGCGCCGCTCGCACCGCGAGGTCGCCCAGTTCATCGACGAGGTCATCGAGCGCACCGGCGCCGACCAGGTAGATCTGGTGGGACACTCGCAGGGCGCCGCCCAGGCGCGGTTATTCCTCAGTGACTCTGGCGGGTCGAATGCGGATGATCCGACCAAGAACCGGGTGCGCAAGCTCATTGGCATTGGCCCGGCATCACACGGCACCACGCTGAGCGGCATCTCCACGATCGCGGGCAAGCTCGATCCCTCCAACAAGGTTCATGGTCTGCTAGAGAAAATCCTCGGCGGCGCCGCGATCGACCAGCGCTTGGGCTCTGAATTCGGCGAATACCTGAACCAGAACGGCGATACCGTTCCTGGCGTGGATTACACGCTGATCACCACGGCCTTCGACGGCATCGCAACGCCCTGGCAGGATCAGGTCTTCGAGGCTGGCGAGGGCGCGACCGTGAATAACGTGCACCTGCAAGATGGTGGCAGCCGTCTCGACTTCTCCAGCCACCTATCCATGCTGTACTCCCCGCGCGTGGTGGACATCGTGCTGGAGGCTCTGGATCCGCAGGATCGCACGTTCCGGCGCCCGCGGA
The DNA here is from genome assembly GCF_020099275.1 of Corynebacterium falsenii. Classification (NCBI taxonomy): domain Bacteria; kingdom Bacillati; phylum Actinomycetota; class Actinomycetes; order Mycobacteriales; family Corynebacteriaceae; genus Corynebacterium; species Corynebacterium falsenii. Next base: position 92,765 of record NZ_CP083646.1, read on the forward strand.
TTCTGCCGATGCTGGGTGAGTTCAACCTGCCCAAGCTGCCGCTTTCTCGACTTTCTCGTTCTTCTCGTCGACGCCGCTAGACACAAAAACAACCGTGCATCATCCGGCCGACAGTCGGCGGTGATGCACGATTGTTGTGTGCTGAGGAAGCTTAGGCCTCTTCGGTGAAGCCCTTGATCACGGTGTTGTCCACCGGCACACCCGGGCCGTTGGTGGAAGTCAGGGTGATCTTCTTCAGGTAGCGACCCTTGGAGGAAGAAGGCTTGAGGCGCAGCAGCTCCTCGATGAGGGCGCCGTAGTTCTCAGCCAGCTTCTCCTCGGAGAAGGATGCCTTGCCGATGATGGCGTGCAGGTTGGCAGCCTTGTCAACGCGGAAGGAGATCTTGCCGCCCTTGATCTCGGAGACGGCCTTGGCCACGTCGGTGGTCACGGTGCCGGTCTTCGGGTTCGGCATGAGGCCACGGGGGCCCAGCACACGGGCCACGCGGCCGACCTTGGCCATCTGGTCCGGGGTGGCGATGGCGGCGTCGAAGTCGGTCCAGCCGCCCTGGATCTTCTCGATCAGCTCTGCGGTGCCAACGTGGTCAGCGCCAGCTTCCTGGGCCGCGGTGGCGTTCGGGCCCTCGGCGAAGACGATCACGCGGACGTCCTTACCGGTGCCGTTGGGAAGGGAGACGGTGCCGCGGACCAGCTGATCGGCCTTGCGGGGGTCAACGCCCAGGCGGATGGCAACATCCACGGTGGCGTCGAAGTTCTTGGAGGAGGTCTCCTTGACCAGCTTGGCGGCTGCCAGCGGGCTGTAGAGGCGACCAGCGTCGATCTTTTCCGCTGCGGCGCGGTAAGCCTTAGAAGTCTTGCTCATGATCATTCCAATCTTGGGTGTTGGAGTTGTGGTTGCGGGCCAGCAAGCGGCCCTTCCACGGTGTATTTCAGTGGAGTTGCGGGCTTAATTGCCCGGTGTACCCTCGACAACGATGCCCATGGAGCGGGCGGTGCCTGCGATGATGCGTGCGCCGTTCTCGATGTCGTTGGCGTTGAGGTCTTCCTTCTTGGTCTCAGCGATCTCCTTGCACTGATCCCAGGTCACGGAGCCGACCTTGTCGGTGTGCGGCACACCAGAGCCCTTCTGCAGACCAGCGGCCTTCAGCAGCAGCTTGGCTGCCGGCGGGGTCTTCAGCTTGAAATCGAAGGTACGGTCTTCGTAGACGGTGATCTCGACCGGCACGATGTTGCCGCGCTGGGACTCGGTTGCTGCGTTGTATGCCTTGGTGAACTCAACGATGTTCACGCCGTGGGCACCCAGGGCGGGGCCAACCGGCGGTGCCGGGGTGGCCTGGCCGGCCTGGATCTGCAGCTTGATGAGGCCTGTGACCTTCTTCTTTGCCATGTTGGTACCTACCTTTGTGTTATCAACGACTCCGCGTTTGGCTGGCGCGGGTCATCGACCGGATGCCGGAGTCTCACCGGCCACCGGGAAACGTTTATTGTGCTTTTCTTGCGCCCCAGATTCTGGAGATTCTGGGCGCAAGACATTCCAACCCTAGTTGAGCTTCTCCACCTGATCAAATTCCAGCTCAACCGGGGTCTCGCGGCCGAAGATGGACACCATGGCCTTGAGGCGGTTGTTCTCCGCGTCGATTTCGGAGATGGTGGCGGAGACGGAGGCGAAGGGGCCGGAGAGGATGGTGACGGACTCGCCCACTTCGTAGTCCACGACCACGGTCTCGCTGGCGGGCTTCGGCGGGGTTGCCACGCCGGTGGAGGACACGTCCACGGTGGCCTCGCCGCCCTCTGCATCCTCGGAAGCCTGCGCGGTGGCGGTCTCCGGGGGCAGCAGGAACTTGGCGACTTCGCGGATCTTCACCGGGGTCGGCTTGCCCTCGTTGCCCACGAAGCTGGTCACGCCGGGGGTGTCGCGCACGACGGACCAGGAGGCATCCTCCAGGCTCATGCGCACCAGCACGTAGCCGGGCAGGAGCTTGCGCTTGACCTGCTTACGCTTGCCGTCCTTGAGTTCGGTTACTTCCTCGATGGGGACCACGACTTCGTGGATCTGCTCGTCCACGCCGAGGGTCTGGGCGCGCATTTCGAGGTTGGTCTTCACCTTGTTCTCGTAGCCGCTGTAGCACTGGATGATGTACCAGTCGCCGGGCAGCTTCTTCAGCGCACGCATGAACTCGCGCAGACGGGCCTTGTACGCCGCCATGGCTGCATTTTCGGGGCTTTGCTCTTCGCCGTCGACGCCACCAGCTTCCCCAGCCCCGGCGTTCTCGTCGGTGCTGGCGGAGTCAGCTGCGTCAGTGGAGTCAGCTCCGCTGGCTGCTTCATTGTTGGCTTCTGCGACGGCCTGCTGCACGTCTTCCTGTGCCGCGGCGGCCAGGCCTTCGGCGCTGAGTTCGTTGTGCTCGGCGTTTCCAGTGTTGTCTTCGCTCATGTGAAGAATCCTCCGTGGGTGCCCCGGGGCGCGTCCGCCCCGAGGAGTGGGGCGGGCGGCTGGGTGCGGTTGTGTCCATTAAAAATCCGCCTGCGCTTGGAAGCGCTAGGCGGTTGATGTCAGTGATTCTACCACGAGGGGCGGGGCTTAGCCACAATCACTAAGCCAGAATCTCTGGGCCACAATCACTGGGCCTGAGTCTTTAGGCCAGAATCTTCTGCAGCAGGAAGGTAGCGACCCAGTCCACGCCCGCGATGAGGGCGATCATGAAGATGAGGAAGGCCAGAACGATAAGCGTGTAGTTCACCATCTCGCGGCCGGTGGGCCAGATGACCTTGCCGATTTCGGAGAAGACACCGCGGAAAAAGTCGAAGATCGCGGTGAAGGGGTTACGGCGGGTCTTCACGACCTCAGGTGCCTTGGAGCGACTGGTGGCAGCGGCGGTGGTGGCCTGGCCAGCCACCTGGCGCTTTCCGGACGGGCGCAGTGCGCCGCCGTCGCCGGGGGTACCGGCGGCCGGAGACTTGGTGCTCTCGTCGCTCACTATAAGCTCCTCAAGGGTTTCCTGCTTAGGACGATCATTCGTGGTGAAGATCTTTGCAGGGGCGACAGGACTTGAACCTGCAACCTGCGGTTTTGGAGACCGCTGCTCTGCCAATTGAGCCACGCCCCTAATCAACGTGTTGTGCTGGTGCCGGAGAACTCTCGCGGACGTTCACACAACGCATTGCTTCGGTGTTACAAGTCATTGATGATAGCACGCGGCTTCATCCGAGCTGACTAGCAACAGGGGTGAACACTACCAGCGTTTGTTTACGCAACGCAAAAGCCACAGGAAAAGCCACAGCAAGAGCCCGAGCCCAGCTGCAGGAAAACACAAGAAAGCACCAGAAAGCACAGCTACGGCAGCAAAGAACCCCGCCCCAGTGTTCCGTATCGAAACTCCGGGGCGGGGTTGGTGGTAGCGGTGGAGGGACTCGATCCCTCGACCTCACGATTATGAGTCGTGCGCTCTAACCAGCTGAGCTACACCGCCACGTGTCAGCTTCTCACGGACCGACCACGGTCTGTGGAATCACGTCTCGCGACGGCCGTAAAAATTGACAGAGCCCCCTGACGGAATCGAACCGTCGACCTTTTCCTTACCATGGAAACGCTCTGCCGACTGAGCTAAGGGGGCAATCGCTTCTACTGCGCTTCTGGGCGCATGCCCGTTGCTGTTGAAGCCTGATGTAGCTTAACCAGCCCACTGCACATTCCACAAATCAGCAGCGTAATGGCAGTTTCGGCGGGGGTACATGGCACTTGTGAGCGGTCGGTACATTCACCCTGTCCTGCACCCACCCGACTCACCCGCCCGACTCATCCAGTCACTCAACTCCAGTAACCGCCCCATAAGGCCAGTGAGCACCAGCAACGACAAAACCCTGGCCGGCGCGATCCGACGATCACGCCAACCAGGGCTGGAAAGTGTGCCAGATGATGGATTCGAACCAACGAAGGCAGAGCCGGCGGATTTACAGTCCGCTCCCTTTGGCCGCTCGGGCAATCTGGCAGCAGTCCTATCAACAGCCACGATTGTCACAGTGCATGTCACACAGTGTCTCGCGCCCCTTGATGGTGCGCTCGTAACCTTACTATGAACGCCCCACTTTTTCACAAATGCACTGCTCATCGCAGTGAAATGGGTGATCTAGCCCAGGCGCTTCAGCGCGAAGCCCATGAGGTGACGCAGCGCTTCCGTGACCTCGTTAGCGGGGAGTTTGTCGAGCTCCTGCTCGCCCAGCGCACGGTAGTGCTCCACGTCCTTTTCGGCCAGTTCCCTGCCGCGGGACCGTTTAATGAGCTCCAGGGCCTCGTCCACCGTGGCGTCGTCGGTCACCGGCCCCACGAGCAGCTCGCGCAACCGGGCACCGATCTCGTCCTCCTGACGCATCGCGTACAGCACCGGCAGGGTCCACACACCCTCGCGCAGGTCGGTTCCCGGAACCTTGCCGGAGACTTCGGGGTCGGCCCAAATGTCGATGATATCGTCCACAATCTGGAACACCTGACCCATGTGCCGGCCGAACTGGAACAGCGCCTCGCGGTGCTCCGGTGCGGCACCCGCGTGCAGTGACCCCAAGTAGCCGGCAGAAGCGATGAGCACGCCGGTCTTTTCCTGGATGACCTGCATGTAGTGCTCGATGGGATCTTCGCCTGGCTTCGCGCCGACAGTCTCGCGCATCTGGCCGGTCACGAGCTCGCGGAACGTCGCAGCGAAGTGCCGTAGCGTCTCCGTACCCAGCTCGGCCATGATGTCCGAGGCGATGGCGAACAGGTAGTCGCCAGCCAGGATGGCGATGGAGTTTCCCCACCGCTTGTTAGCGCTCTCGGCACCGCGGCGGCGGTCGGATTCGTCCATGACATCGTCGTGGTACAGCGTGGCGAGGTGGGTGAGCTCAACGACCACTGCGGCCCGATCCACATTCGTGTTCGTCGGGGAGTCACCGTACTGAGCCGCGAGCAGGGCGAATGCCACGCGGAATCGCTTACCGCCGGCCAGCGCAAGGTGCCTGATCTTGTCGACCAGGAAGTCTTCACCCTGTGCGAGCTGGTCCAGCAGCATCGTCTCTACGCGCTGCATCCCCGCTTCCAGCGTGGCGTTGAGCTCTGGGTTTCCCAGATCCGGTGCCGCTGGGTTCGGGGCCGCGGAGTGTGGAGTCGCAGCGGCAGGGTCAGTGCTTGCCATGTCCGTGGTCAGCCTCGTCCTTCGTTAACGTCATTCGCGTTTTGAGTATCGCTTTGTATCGCTCTTTCACGATACCTTAGCCCACCACCCGTCTTCGTCCCCATTGCGTGTAAGAATGTCGATGATGGATACAACACAGCCCACCCCCGCCTCGCCGTCCGGCGATCAGCCCCGCCGGGACCGGTCGCACTACTCGGCCGACGTGGTCATTGTGGGCGCCGGTCCCGCCGGTTCGGCCGCTGCGTATCACGCCGCTCGGGCGGGCTACGACACGCTGGTCGTGGACATGGCGGACATGCTCGTCACGCCCCGCGATAAGACGTGTGGCGACGGGCTCACTCCCCGCGCCGTCGGTGCTCTGCAGGCCATGGGGGCCGGTCATATCCTCGACGACGCCCCCACCATCCGCGGCCTCAAACTGCACGGGTTCGGCGGCTCGGCGACCGCCCCGTGGCCCGAGCCCAGCGCGTTTCCGGCGCGCGGCAGCGCCGTTGCTCGCCGGTCGTTGGACACGCAATTGCTGCGCCACGCCGTGGCCGCCGGGGCGCGTTTCGTGGGCGGGGTCAAGATTATCGACGCCACCACGGGCCCCCACCCAGACCACATTTCGGGGCTGCGCGGCCGCGTTGCTTCCGGTGGGGAAGCAACATTCGAGGCGCGATTCGTGCTGCTGGCGGAGGGCGTGCGTAGCGGCGTCGCACGAAAAATGGGTGTGCAGTGGCTGCGGGGCATGGTTCATGGGGTGGCCGCGCGGAGTTACATCACGACCCCGCGGGGTGATGAGCCGTGGATCCACAGTCACCTGGAACTGCGCGACGATGACGGGGTGGCTCAGCCGGGGTACGGGTGGGTGTTCCCGCTCGGCGGCCAGGCGGCGAATCTGGGATGCGGCGCGTTGGCTACCACGTCCCGGCCGGCGCGGGTGAATACGAAGAAGCTGCTGGTCACGTACTCCAACCAGGTGCGCGGCGAGTGGCAGATCAGCGGCGAGCCGCAGAAGGTAGCGAGCGCGCTGCTGCCGATGGGCGGGGCGGTCACGCGCGTGGCAGGGCGCAACTGGGCGGCGATTGGCGATACGGCCGCGCTGGTCAATCCGCTCAACGGCGAGGGGATTGACTATGGGCTGGAGTCGGCGCAGCTCGTGGTGGACCTGTTGGGCGATGCGGGGCGCAACCCCGAGGGGCTCACGCACATGTGGCCGACCGTGCTGCGGGAGCACTACGGCGATGCGTTCAGTCTGGCGCGGAGGTTGGCCATGATCCTCACGGTGCCGGGGCTGCTGGCGGCGATTGGGCCGGTGGGGATGCGCGGGCCGCTGGCGAGCTCGGTGATGGGCACGGCGGCGCGGCTCATGGGCAATTTGGTCACGCCGCAGGATCGCGACGTGGCCGCGCGGCTGTGGCGCGGGGCGGGGCGGTTGTCCCGGGGCGTGGATGCGCTGTGGGCGGCGGATTCGCGGCCGTTGTTCGGGACGGCCGGGTAGGTGGGGCTAGTTCTGGGGCCAGTTCTGGATCTAATCCAGGGGCTTCGTAGCCGCGTGGAGGGCCACGATGCCACCGGTGAGGTTCTGCCAGCCCACATTCTCCCAGCCGTTGTCGGCGATCTCGCGGGCCAATTCTTCCTGGTTAGGCCAGGCGCGGATGGACTCGGCGAGGTACTCGTAGGCATCCGGGTTGGAGCTCACCACGCGGGCGACTCGCGGAAGGGCGCGCATGAGGTATTCCTTGTAGATCGTCGAGAAGATCGGGACGACCGGGGTGGAGAATTCGCCGATGACGAGGGTGCCACCGGGCTTGGTGACGCGGGCCATCTCGCGCAGCCCGGCGCGGAAGTCCACGATGTTGCGCAGGCCGTAGTTGATGGTCACGGCGTCGAAGGTGTTGTCCGCGAAGGGCAGCTGAGTGCCGTCGCCGCAGACCATGGGCACGTCGCGACGCTTGCCCGCAGCAAGCATGCCGAAGGAGAAGTCGCAGGCGATGCAGTAGGCGCCGGTGGTGGCGAACTCCTCGGTGGACACACCGGTGCCAGCGGCGAGGTCGAGCACAAGGTCGCCGGGCTTGAGTCCCAGGCGGCGGCGGGTGCGCTTGCGCCAATAGCGGTCCTGGCCGAAGCTCAGAATGGTGTTGGTGAGGTCGTACTTTTTGCCCACAGCGTCGAACATCGACGCGACCTCGTGCGGCTTCTTATCCAAACTTGCCCTAGACACGCTTTGCATCCTACCTGCCTGCACGCGCGGTTCGGACAGCCAGGCGATCTAGCTGTTGGGCGTGAACGTGAGCAGGCACGGCAGCAACGCCGACGCAGACGTCCGGCACACCTCGAGCTCTATGCTGGTGCTATGCACAGTCGCACCACTCTCCATATCACCGCACATCACCCTGAGCGCAAGGTTCTGGTGACCGGCGCTTCCGGCTACGTTGGCGGACGTGTCATCCCAGAACTCCTCGAAGCAGGATTCGGCGTACGCGCCATGTCCCGGAATGCTTCCAGCCTTGAACGCTTCGACTGGTCGGAGAACGTCGATATCGTGGAAGGAGATCTCGACAACCTCGACTCCCTCCGCATGGCTTTGAAGGACGTAGATGTCGCGTTTTATCTGGTCCATTCAATGGGAGGTAAGGACGAGGACTTCGAGGAAGCAGAGTCCCGAGCCGCTCGAAATTTCGCCCAGGCAGCGGAAGAAGAGCACGTCAGCCAAATCGTCTACCTATCTGGCCTCCACCCGAAAGACAAATCCCTCGAGCAGCTCTCCAAACACATGCGTTCACGGGAACGTGTTGCGCACATACTGCTGGACTCTGAGGTTTCGACGGTGGTGCTTCAAGCCGCCACACTTATCGGATCTGGCTCTGCATCGTTTGAAATTATCCGCCACTTGGCAGAACGCTTGCCAGTGATGGTGGCTCCCCAATGGATCACGAACAAGATCGAGCCCTTGGCCATCCGCGATGCCTTGTACTACTTGGTCAGTGTGGCGGATCTCGACGATCCGAACAATGGCGCTTATGACGTTGGTTGTGGCAAGACGTACGAATTTGCTGACCTCATTCGGTTGTACGCTCGTGCCCGCAACATGCACCGCTTCATCACCTCAGTACCCATCCCGCTACCCATGGACACACTGTCCGGTATGTGGATCGGCCTCGTCACTCCGGTGCCCGCACAACTGGCATTCCCTCTTGCTCAGTCGATGGCCGAGGATGCCGTCACAGATCCCGAATACTCCATCAAGCCCCTCATTCCGGATCCGCCGGAGGGGCTCATCGACTACCCCACTGCCGTTGATCTTGCACTAGAGCGGGAGGAAATCGGAGCCGTCGCAACGTCGTGGGACGACAGTTGGAAGTACTCCCTAGATCCGGCCGATTCACTTCCAACAGACCCAGAATGGGCCGGCTTACAGGTGTACACAGACGTGCGCGAAGGCGAATCGGATCTAGCCCCTGAACAGGTCTGGAAAGTTATTGAAGGCATCGGCGGTTCGCACGGTTGGTATTCCGCACCGGTCCTATGGCAAGTCCGTGGTCTCATGGACAAGATCGTGGGCGGACCGGGTCTCGGTGGGCGCCGTGACCCACAGCACCTCGAGGAGGGAGACCGGGTGGACTGGTGGCGCGTTGAGGACATTAAGCGTGGCGAGCACCTCGTTCTACGCGCCGAAATGAAGCTCAACGGCAAGGCGTGGCTGAAACTAGAGGTTCAACCACGCGATGGAGGTGGTTCGCTTTACAAACAAAGTGCCATCTATTGCCCGCAGGGAACACTTGGTCACATATATTGGTGGGCTGTGTACCCCTTCCACGGCTTCATCTTCCCGTTGATGCGCAAGAATATTCTTCGAGCCGCGGCAGATGGCCGGTAAGTCGGCGGCTAACGCACCGCGAGGCACAACGGCAGCGTGTCAGAGCGCCCGCCGGCCTGTGGCGTGGTGAAGAACGCGCAATCCCAGTAGCCGCGGTCGGTGACGGTCTTCTTCACCAGCTCCCACTGTTCCGAGCTCAGATTGGGCGTGCGGCTGAGTACGAATCCGGAGAGCCGTTGCGGATCCCCCACGATTGCGAGTGAGTAGTCGCTCGCCAGGTAGGTCACCCGGTAGTTCACGGGACCATCGAGGTTCTGCACGGGGACTCCGTCGAAGGCCACGGTGAGCGAGGCGTTGGTTTGCGTGTCCTTGATCCGTGCTTTGCCGTCGATGCTGGAGGTGTTGTTCAGCCACGTGGTGCAGCTGTTTTTCACGGAGATGGTGTTCGCATCGATCACGCCGTAGTCGGCGGTGGTGTTGGAACCGCACTGCAGCGAGAACGGCTGCGGAATCGCGGCCACTTGGTACCACTTCCCCACGTACTTCTCGGGGTCCAGGTGGTCGACTTGGGTCAGCTCGGTGCCGCCGATGGAGCCGATGGCCACGCCCTCCGGCAAGCGTGTTCCGGTTGGGACGGAGCTGCCACGCCCGCCGTTGGTGATGTCTCCTTGGGGTAACGAGGACTGCGCGCTGGCCGCGGGAGCTGCGGAAATGGTGGCGCCGAGGACGGCGGCGAAAAGCGCTCCGGTCACTGTGGACCGAGTGGTGCGTGCAGAACGAGTGGTGCGGTGGTGCATGGTGGTGGTCTCCTGTGTGCGTCGGTTGCGCCGGCGGTGGTGCCCGCCAGCGTTCCCTTCAAACTACCGGAGTGCTGCCGCTTCCCGCTGTGCCTTCTTACTGCCGACGCCACCCCGAGCCAGTTCCTCGGCCAGGCCGGGATCGGTAGCGCAGGCGGCATCCACGGGTGTGGAGTTGGCTCGCTGGGAATGCGCGAGGGCGGGGCGGGTGCGCAGCGAATCGGCCACGTTGGCCACGGCCTCCGGAACGTACGTGCGGTTCTGCTTAGCGATGATCGCCTGCTTGTAGTAGCCCAGCAACTGGTCGCAGAGGTCTGCCCAGGACTTGTGCTGCACTCCCTCGAAGGCGTTACGACGGAACGCGTCGAGGTCGCCGTGGATGATGGATTCCACCGTGCCCGACAGTGCTGCGGCGAATTCGTCTGGTTCCAGCAGGTAGCCGTTGAACCCGGGTGCGATGAGGTCGATGGGGCCACCGGCGGCGGGGCCGATGGTGGGGACTCCGGAGGCTTGCGCTTCCTGGATGGCCTGGCAGAAGGTTTCGAATTGCCCGGCGTGAACGAATACGTCGAGGCTGGCATACGCCTGCGGCAGATCATCGCCGTAGAGTCCGCCGGTGAACACTGCGGTGGGCATGAGCTCCTTGAGCTGGCCCATTTCCGGGCCGTCGCCCACGATCACCAGCTGGATGTCATCGCGTCCGTCGAGGGCGGCGAGCTTCTCTACGGATTTCTCCGCGGTGAGGCGCCCGACGAAGCCCACCACCTTGCGGGTCGTGCTGAGATCCTGGATGCGCGCTGCTGAGGGCCGGGCCTTTCCACGCTTGATTTCACCGGCGGCGAACCATTCCGCCCGCAGGTCAGCGCTGCGCTTCGAGGGGTGGAATCGCACGGTATCCACGCCGCGTCCCCAGTGGTTCACGCCCTTGACGCCGTGGGCTTTGAGCTCATCCATCGCCGGGGAACTGGGCGCGAGCGTTACGGCGCACCGGTTGTGCAACGCACGGGTCCACTGCCACGCCGCGCGCGAGAGCGCCCGCATCTTGTAGTTATTCGCGAAGCCAGCCACGTCCGTCTGGTACACGGCCACGCAGGGCAACCGCAGGGACTTTGCCGCCAGCGCCCCTGCCCCACCGAGTACGAAGGGGCTGGCGAGGTGAACCACGTCCGGCTGGAAGGCGCGCAGCTCCGTCACGATGGAAGGCATCGGCACGCCAATGGGCAGTGAGTTGATGCCGGGAACTTCAACGGTGGGGACACGGGCGATGCGGTACCCCTGGTAGGAAAAGATTTCTTCCTGATCGTCGCGCGCGCCCGGGGCGATGACCAGCGCTTCGTGACCTGTGCGGCGAAGGTGCTCCAACACTCGCAGAATGGAGTTCGTTACTCCATTGACGTTGGGCAGGAAACTCTCGGCGACAATGGCTACACGCATACCGACTACCTTTCCCTTCGCAAACCACGTTCACAGGAACTCAAGGTTAAGATCAGCCCAATTGTTTTTGAACTGAAAGTTACTCTGAAAGCTATTCTGTAGTATGGGAACGCTCCGGCGGCCTCATGAGCTTGCGTTCCAGCTGGCGAATAAGAAGCCACAGCGCTCCGGCTATCACCAACACTACCGCGATGGAGGACAGCGCCGGAATGATCGCGAGAGCCCACCCTCGCCCCTGGACCTCGACGTTCTCCGGATTATCGGCCTGGTATTCCACTGTCACGTGCTGCCCCACGGACAGGCCCGTGGGGTATTTCAGACCCACCGAGGGCTGGTGATACGTGCCCCGCTCGTCGCGGAAACTCACGTACGTGCGCAGCGTGTTGACACTGGTGACCTCAGCCGTGGCCACGGCTTTGTCGCTAGCGATCCGGGCATCATCGATGGCCGCCGTGACGACCATGGAGCCGCAAATAATCACCGCTAATCCACCGAGGGCCAGGATCGCCTGGCGGAGGCGTCGAATTACATTCTCCCGCAACGACCGCACCGGCTGATCCGCTTGTGCCGCCTGCGGAGCTTCCGGCGCAGGGCTAGTGTGATCAGTCATCGCGGAGCCACCTTCGCGGCAATGAGCTCGTCGACGCGGACGCGCTCAGCGCGGCTCACGCGTGCCTCGATCACGGTGATGCCCGCCTCCCCCGCCTCAGCGTGATCGTCGATGGCGATGGCCAGGTCAGTGGGGCTATCCGCGACGTGATAGGTCACCCCGAAACCGTCGCAGAGCGCCGCCATATCCACGTCGACCGGAGTTCCGAAGACGCGCTCGTAGGCGGCTGTGCCGTCGGTGAAGGTGCGCAGATCCTCGCTGCCGGGTTCGAGGGTTTCGAAAATCCCACCGCCGGCATCGTTGATGACGACGATCAGCAGGTTCTCGGGGCGCCGCTCCAACGGGCCGATGTTGAGGCCGCCGAGATCGTGGAGGAACGTGAGGTCCCCCATGACAGCGACCGTGCGCGGCGCCCGCACGAGGTCGCGATGCTGCCGGGCATGGGACATAGCAATGCCCACCGCGGTGGAAATCGTGCCGTCGATCCCCGCCGCGCCGCGATTGGCGAACGTTGCGACACCGTCGAAGGGCATCCCGGCGCGGGCGGCGTCTCGGATGGTCGACGACGCCCCAATCACAGCGGCATCACCGTCGCGCAGGCTATCAGCCACCACGGCCATGGCGTGGGCGCCGCTGAACTCCGTAGCGTTGAGGGCTTCCCGCACGGCCTCGGCGCCGAGATCGCTCACGGCCTGACACACGCTCTCCCAACCCGCCGGGTGTTCGCCGGTGACGCGGACGGAGCTGGCGACCTCGGCAACATTGCCGGTGACGTTGGTGACCGTGGACGTCTCGGTGACAACGACCACGCGGATATCGGTGTTGGCCAGTAGGCGGCTCACCGCGCGGTGCAACGTGGGGCGGCCCACCACCACGATCTGCTCTGGGGTGGTGTGCGCGGAGTACTCACCTTGGGAGACGAGGCCGCTGCTGAACAATCCGGCTGCTGCCGGGTGGACGGGGAAATCGGGTGCCGGTGCCACGGGTTCGGCGATGGTCGGCACATCCGCGAGCTCGTCCATGACGGCGCGAGCCCAGGCGCGATCGGTGACGCTGCCTGCAATGACAAGAGTGCGCTTCCCCAGATCGATGGTCGCTTGGCCGTGCGGGAGCGGCCGACGCGGGCCGCGGGTTGGCTGGTCCTTCGGGGCTGCGCTCTGGGGCTCAGAGTTGTGCGTCTCGGGGCCTTGGGAGGCGAGATCCTGCGCAGCGAGCGAGAGCGCATCGAGCGAGGTGGGGACGAGCGGCTCGGCGAAGGGGACGTTGACGTGGGCAGCGCCACCCGTGATGGGATCCAGCGCCGCATCGCACGCTTCGTTCACTCGATCGCGCGCGTCGTCACTGACGGTGACACTGGCAACGACGTGCTTTCCGAAGATGCCTTCCTGATCAATCGTCTGGTTGGCACCAGTGCCCACCATTTTTCGCGGACGATCAGCCGAGACGACGAGAACAGGAACATGGGACATGGTGGCCTCGACAACGGCTGGCATGCAGTTCGCCACCGCTGTCCCCGACGTCATGATGATGGGGGCCGGGGAACCGTCGTATTTCGCCAAGCCGAGCGCGAGGAAGGCTGCCGTCCGCTCGTCAGTGCGCACATGGAGCCGGAGCCGACCGGCACGTTCGGCTTCCACAAGGGCCAAGCTGAGCGGCGAGTTTCGCGAGCCAGGGCAGACCACGGCGTCCTGAACGCCGCGCCTGATGAGCTGATCCACAATGCGCAGCGCCGTCGCAAGAGATTCGGGGCATCCCACTCTTGCTGTTTGATTCGAGTCAGGGTCGGCTTGGAAGTCAGTCACAGCTACCTAATTTACCGCTTTGCGGCTACCCGATAGTCGTCGACGTGCGCTTGACTTCACCGAAGCTAGCCGACCCCAACCCTTCTCACGGTCCGTCCAACCGGCCTTGTCCTAGCGGCCGGTCAATTGGGCGATGAACGCCATAAATGCGCTGACGATGCCCAGCCCGGTCAGGAAGGAGAGGATCTGAGTGAGGAAAGAGCCACTCGAAGAACCGCTGGAGCCGCTCGATCCCTCAGAGCTACCCGATCCAGATCCGCTACCTGCACCCGGATCCGGGTTGTTGCCGGGCTCAGGGTTGTCGATGACCACCTCGTGCGCATTCACGTCGAGCGTGACTGCCTCGGATGTCGATGGCTCCAGAACCTCGGTAATGACGCCCTCGCCGTCCTTCTTTTCCTGGCCGTTGAACACTGCGTGGACCTGGTGCTGTCCACGCTCAGCGAAACGGTGATCGAAGGTGGCGGTACCCGTAGCCGGATCGACAGGCGCCGTTCCTAGGAAGGTCTGGCCATCGAAGAAGGAAACGGTCGCGCCCGGCTCAATGGCTGAACCGCCAGCATCCACGCGGGCCACGAACCGGATCACATCGCCAGTCAGAACCTCGGCTTCCACATCCACATCGGGGCGGGTGTAGGTCAGCTCCGTGGTCGTATCCTGGTTCGCGGGATCGGCTACGGTGACGACGGCAGGCTGAGATTCCGCGCGGGGATAGAGCCGGTCATCGACGGTACGTTCCTCGACGACTGCGGTTACTCGCTTGGCGCCACTGATGTCGAATGCATGCGAGATCGTCGCGGTGCCGTCTGCAGCCACCGGTGCGGTGCCGATTCGAATGCCATCGGCGCGGAAGATAACAACCGTTCCCTCTGGCACGGCAGGGGTAGCTGCATACTTGGCGGTAAACGTGACGTTCTGTCCGACAAGGGCTCCGTCCTCGTTGGCGCTCACGCTGATCGAGGTTCGCGATACCGGAGCGATAGCGACCTCAACGGTGTCTTCAGCTCCGGTGAGTTCCTGAGTCTCGGTTTCTGCATTGGCAACAACGGCGCGGAACGTCAGAGTTGCCTTCTGGTCTGGAACCTGGGCGGTGAATCGCGCGTGTCCATCGACAACTGCGGAGCGTCCGACCTCCTTTTCTCCCTGGTAGAAGGTCACTTCGGTGCCCTCAGGAAGAGTCTTGTTGTCCTTGGTGGTCACGGAAGCATCAAGATCGACGGGAAGAGTCCCGTCGTTGGCTTCCGCAGGTCGGGCCTTGGCGGCAAGGTCCACAACGGCCTGGATTTGCTCGCGCGGCACAGGGTTGACGGTCACGGTCGTTTCATCCTGCGAGCCCTTGACGCGTCCCTCGATTCCGAGATAGCGGGCGGTGACCTTGTGGCCAACGGGATTCCGGTCATCCAGCTCCGGGTACGTGTGGTTCGTGGTTGCTACACCGTTGGTAACGGGCACGGTGACCTTGTCCGAGCCGTCTCCGAAATCGAACTCCACTTGGCCTTCGGTCACGGGAGAACCGTCGTCATAGGTGACGTTCGCGGTCAATGTGGTCGGGCCTCCACCGGAGGTGACCTCGAGGTTGGTCGAAGTTTCTGCAAACTGAGTCGCGGTTCCGCGGGAAACAACCTGGGTGGAGGTCAAAAACTTACCCGTTGCATCAGCGGTGCAATACACAGCGTCGGTGACGTTTGCCCGAGCCAGCATGGACATCGTGTTGGCGCGGTTATTGTTATTCGCGGGTCCTGAACCGCCACCTGCGTTTCGCAGGCCGGTGACGATGGTCGCCCCTTCGGTGTTCGGCGCAGTCACGTCAAAGGCGATCTGCGGGAATCGCCACGTCTTGTTCTTGTCCACCTGGAGGCCAGCTCGAGGATGGTTCGTGAACCACACCTGACCCCAGTTGTTGTTCTCGTTGCCGCCGTTGTTGACGGAGTTCGCCCCGTCCCAGATGCGGGCGTAGGCTCCGGTGCTGCTCGGGTTTCCACTCTCGTCCACCCGCTGCACGACTGCGCTGTTGTTGAATCCGCTTCCTTGGCCTGCGATGCGCAGGTTGGAAATTTGGGCGTTGTCGGGCAGCTTGACGTCGTACTTCATGCGCCCGGTGTCCTTGTCCCCGGTGGCCATCTGTCCGGGTTGCAGCTTCACAGTGAAGGTTTCGCCCGGGTACACCTGAGCCGGGTACTCCACTGCCACATTGTCGGGGGACAGTGTGAGTGCGGATCCGTTCGAGAACGTCCCTCGGTCTTCAACGCACTCTTGGTTGACTCGCTTTACTTCTGACACGGGTGCAGCGTGGGACTCTGGGGCATAGGCCACATGGATGAGGCCGAACGCCAGCCCGGTGCTGGCTACGACTGCGGCGGGCAGTCGGAGATTCTTAGCTTTCACGTCTTTTCCTTTGTCGCGTAGGTACTAGTTGTGGCTCGTCACGAACTAGTTAGATCGTGGGATTCGGGGTGGACTGGGTTCCACTGGACAGGCTTGAGGAACCGTGGCTGCCAGCGCCGGTGAAAAGATCAACGATGAACTTCCACAGCTTCTCGAAGAACGAGATGATCGAGGAGAAGACTGATCCGCTGGACGATGACGAAGAAAGATCTCCATCGACATCCGGATTGTCAGTGCCGGGGTTATCGGTTCCACCACCGTCGGTGGGCGGAACTTCGCCGTTGGGATCTGCAACGGTCACCGTGGCGCTGCCAGAGCCCATGGACGTTCCTTCGGCGTTGACGAACGTGGCGACAATGTTCTTCGTGCCTGCGTCATTCCATGTGAGGTCGAACTCCGCGACGCCGCGGACGACAGAAATCCTGACTTCAGCACCATCTTTGGTGACCTTCTCCCCGTTGTTCGTCAGAGTGACGAAACCTGAGACGTTGGACGCACTGCCGGTGTTGGGAGTCACGTTCGCGCGGAAGGCATGCTTGTCCCCCACCTTGCCCTCAGGGTTGGTCGTGAGAGCAACGGAGACTGCGTCGTAGCTGGGAGCCTTGACAGAAACGTTGACCACAGTCGACGCGGGTCGGGCGGCACGCGGGTCGGCGGGAGTGAAATCGACTGGCACGGCGTAATCGCCTTCGCGGGGGAAGACGAGGGGCAGTGTCACGGTGCCGGTCGCAGCGTCTACTGCGCCAGAAATCTTGCGACCATCAATCGTGGCCACGAGGGTTCCGGCTGCAGCCGGGGTGACCGTGAACGTCGTGGGAGCCTCAACCAACGGTTCGATGTTCTTGGGCACCGCCGCAGAGATAGACGTCTCGGTGGCGCCAACAACCTTGAGGGTGCCGGTCGCCTCGGCGGGTGTTTGAGTTGCGTCAGCAGGAACGAAGCGGGCGGTCACAGGGAATTCACCAGCTCGATCTGGAGTGAATTCGATGGCGGCTCGCTGGCCTTCAACCTGTACAGGGAAATCCCGTCCATCGACAGTGAAGATCACTTGCCCTGCTGCAGAGTCGGTGTTTTCTGCGGGGATGACATTCGCGGAGATGGTGACGGGATCTCCTGGGCGGGTGGAGCCATCCAAACCGGCGAGTTCGAGGCTCGTTCCAGCCACGGCGTCAATCGTGATGTCGGCCGTTGCCTGGGCCTTCGCAAACGGTGAACCCGCACTTGGCTGGTACACGGCGGTGAGCTTCTGGGGGCCGGTGGCCGTACCCGTGGGTACGGGTGCCGTGGCGACACCATCAGCGGCCTGCACATCTGCGGTCACTTCGGTGGCGTCGCCAATGCGGAACGTCACCGTACCGCTCGCGCCCTTCGGCAGAGTCGCGGATACTTCTGCCTTGTTGCGGGCCGGCGCAGATGCCGGGGCTTTGAGTTGCATCTCGGCCACCTGGCCAGCAACCGTCACGTTCTCGGTGATCGACGATGCCGTGAAGTTCTTGTCATTCGCGGGGGTAAAGGTGGCGGTGACGTCGTAATTGCCCGCTTCCGGGAACGTCAGGGTGCCGGTAGCCCGGCCGTCCTTGACCTCGACTGGGGCGGTCGAAAGCTGGCCTGAGGAGAACACGACCGTGCCCTGCGCATCTTGGGGCGCCACGGTGGCCACCAGCTCTGTCGGCTGACCTGCCACAGCCTCGGCCGGGCGAGACAGCGTCACCGATGTTTCGGTAGCAGCCGCTTCCGGGTTGACCGTGACGGTGGCGAGCCGGGTCGCCCGCTGATCAATGGGAGCGCTTTCCGATGCCCGTGGGGAGCACTGCGTCGGCGCCCAAACGCGACCGACGAAGGCAATGCTCGAGGTCTGAGCGTTCATGGTGAGGAAGTTCTCGTCCGTGCCGAAGTTGCCCGCTGCTCCTGCAGTGCGCACGCCGAAGTTCTTCTCACCTGCGGTATCAGCCTTCAGGTTGAGCTTCACAACGGGGAATCGAAGGTCGATCTTCGACCCGGTGATGGTGTACTCGATGCCACCGTGCGAAGTCTTGCTGGAGTTCGGTCCATTGCCGATCGTGGCATTATCAGCGCTTGTCAGGCGCAAAATGCGGCCGTTGGGATCGGGGCTACCCGCCTCGTTAACGCGAAGCACAGTGAACCCCTTGAGGTTCGCATTGGATTCGTCGATCTCTGCGTTCTGGAACGTCACGCCATCCGGAAGTGCGAAGTCCAGCTTCAACCGCGATGCTTTTTCCAGCCGGGCACCGAGGGGAAGCGACGGAACCTCGACGCTGACGGGGTCAATCGAGAATGTTGTACTGAAGTTATCGCCGACATCGACGTTGGTGGGGGCCGTGACGTTCACAGCGACATCTTCGGCGGAGAAGGTCTGAGCCCCGGCCAGGCTTGTGCTGGGTGTCGCCTTGCATGTGAGTGAGATGGAAGCGGTCGTTGTGACTTCATCTCCTGATGCCATTGGCAGGACGATGAAGCCCGTGACGGCCACCGCTGCGGCCGAAACAATTGCGGAAATTTTGCGCATGCTCATCCTAGGTTTTGTGGGTGGAGTGATGGTCTTGGGGCATGCCCCAAGGGTGATGCAGTCTGTGAGCGTGTAGTGACTAGCAATCACGTGTAGTCAACCATATTTTGCTCGACAAAATGATTAAAGTTGACGTATCCCCAGATGAATGTGCCGGAAATAGAGATAGAGATGGACTGAAGCGATAGTCGCGCGAAGCATATTCACGTCGACCGACCCCGCATCCCCTCCATAGTCATGCCAGCATGGGCGATGTCATCAACGCGTTCAGACTAAATCCAGCAAAAGGGCTTCACAACCGCTAGAGAAAAATTTTTCTCCCCCACCACATCCCCCACCACATCCCCTATTTGCGCCCCTACTTCTCCCGTTCCCGTTCTTTTCTCTCTCCTGCCTCTTCTTCCTCCTCCTCTTCAGCAACCCGCACCACGTCCTCATCCGCGTGCACGCCCAGCCCCTTGCGGAACCGCAGCCGCTCCATCACTAAGGCGATCCACGAGCAGATGAGCAGCGGTTGCACGGCCAAGTTGATGTTCTCCGGCGACAGGACGATGTTGAAGATCTCCTGCGTGTTATCGGAGGCCACCAGCTCTTTGGCCACGTTTTTCACCCCGTCGAACATGAACTGATACACAGCCAGGTAAATGGTCGACCACTGGATGAGGTACTCGTTGATCACGTAGTCGTCGTCTCGGAATCGGAATATCCACCCGTGTTTGATGAGAAACTCGCGGAACAGGAAATGCACCATCGCGCCCAGGAAGATGATGACGAAGATGAAAAAGAGCATCTCCGTTCCATTGATGCGCCCCAGGATCTGTTCCTGCGAGAATCCGTCAATAGCCCAGTCGAACAGTGCCAACCCACCCAGAATCACGGTCATGATCAGCAGCAGACATACCGCACTGGTCACGAGCATGAACAGAAAATTGAACAGCACCTTGAGAAATGTCGTGGGGCTCAGATCTTTCTGCCCGCGGTACACCAGGTGGTCGATCGCGTAGAAAATCAGTGCGATCACCACGATCGCCAGCAGCGCCATCATGGTTGATCACATCCCCCGACGGTGCAGCTCGTGGCGGCATTCCTTGAGGCGATTCAGCCACCAATCCCGCCGCGCACCGGTGACCTCAAGGTCGTCGAGTGCTGCCGGGTCAGGAGTCACAGCTCGGGCGTCCATACGTCCGTCGATGATCTCCCGGCGCGCCAGGTCGTGGGTGAACAGCGACCCAGTCGCCAGCCCTGCGGGTTGGGGTTCCACGAGCATGCCGTCGTCATCGGTCAGGGTCGGCAGGCTCGCCGCCGCGCGGAGTCCCGCGCCGAGCCCCACAGCCGTATCGAGCGCGGAACTCACGGTCACGGCCACTCCGTTGCGCGCCACGTCCGCCGCGACGTCGAGGAGCACGTCCACTCCACCCAGCGGCGGCACTTTGAGCACCACAACGTCGCAGGCACCGGCGTCCACGACCTCGCGGACGGCGGCGTGCGGGTCCCCGCTCTTCCGGATCGCCTCGTCAGCCGCCACGCGCGCGAACACCCCGGCTCGCATCAGCCGGCGCCTCACTTCGGCCAGCTCGTCGATGCTCTGGCACGGTTGTTCTACGTAGTCGATCCCTTGGTTCGACGCCGCCGCGGTCACCACATCAACAGCCTCATCGACACTCCAACCCCCATTGGCATCAAGGCGAATGGTGGGGTGCGCTGTGGCGGCGGCGCCTCCGGCGTTGTCGGTGAACCATTGACGCACGGCCGCGATACGGTTGAGATCGTGCTGGGCGGTTTGGCCTTTCTCCGCAACCTTGATCTTGACCGTGGTGCAGCCGGGGTAGCGCTGCATGAGGGCGTCGATGACCTCGGGGTCGCGGGAGACGTCAACGGCGGGGATGGTCGCGTTGACTGCCACGGAATCGCGGACGGACGCATCCGGACCCCACCCGAAGGTAATCGCCGAGCGCAGCCACGTGGCGGCCTCTGCTGCTTCGTACTCCACGAATGGCGCCCATTCTGACCAGGCCGTTGGGGCGTCGAACACCATGGCTTCCCTAAGCCGAACACCACGGAACGGCACGCGCATCGGCAGCGCGACCACGGTGGCGCGGGCGGCGAGCTCATCGAAGGAGGGCAGGTGGAGTTCGGGATGAGGTTCAGAGTGGGGTTCAGAGTGGGGTGCAGACGTCATGGTTCTAACAATGCCAAACTTCGACCGTCGTTAGAATGCGAGGCATGACCAACAGCGATAACAGCGACAGCACCAATCCGTTCAAGCCCGAGCAGTGGAAGCCGGTGCCGGGGTTCGACTTCACGGACATCACCTACCACCGGCACGTGGGCACGGAGCGGGCCGATGGCATCGTGCGCATCGCCTTCGACCGCCCGGAGGTGCGCAATGCGTTCCGCCCGCATACGGTGGATGAGCTCTACCGCGCCCTCGACCACGCGCGCCGCACCCCGGACGTGGGAACGATCCTGCTGACGGGCAATGGGCCGTCGCCGAAGGATGGCGGCTGGGCGTTTTGCTCCGGCGGTGACCAGCGCATCCGTGGCCGCAGCGGTTACCAGTACGCCACGGAGCACGACGGCAACGTGGAGGCAGCTGGCGCCGACGGCGTGGACGAAGCGCGCGTGAAGGCCGAGGGTGGGCGGCTTCACATCCTCGAGGTCCAGCGGCTGATCCGCACGATGCCGAAGGTCGTCATCGCGGTCGTCAACGGCTGGGCGGCCGGTGGCGGGCACAGCTTGCACGTGGTCTGCGACCTCACGCTGGCCAGCCGGGAGCACGGCAAGTTCAAGCAAACAGATGCGGACGTGGGATCCTTCGACGCCGGATACGGCTCCGCCTACCTGGCCAAGCAGGTGGGTCAGAAGTTCGCCCGGGAGATCTTCTTCCTGGGCAGGACCTACGACGCCGAGACGATGCACCGCATGGGCGCGGTCAACGAGGTGGCCGATCACGCCGACCTGGAGGACGTGGCCGTGGAATGGGCTCGAGCCATCAACTCGAAGTCTCCGACGGCCCAGCGGATGCTGAAGTTCGCGTTCAATCTCACGGACGATGGGCTCATGGGCCAGCAGGTGTTCGCTGGTGAGGCCACGCGTTTGGCGTACATGACCGACGAGGCTGTGGAAGGTCGCGATAGCTTCCTAGAGAAGCGCCCGCCGCGGTGGGAGGAATTCCCGTACTACTACTAGGGGCTGGCGCTAGACCAGCTTTCCGATCCACATGCCCAGTGCTGCCGCCGCCAGGCAGATCCCCACCATTGCGAAGGCGTGCAGGAGTGCCGAAAGTAGGTGCTTCAGTTCCAACCGTTCGCCGGTCTTCGTTCGATACTGTCCATGGCCTGCGGTAACGGCGGGCTTGGCGGCGTCGACAAGAGCGGTCGAGAAGGTAGAGAAACCGCCAGTGAAGCCGATCAGGGCGGCCACGATCGGCGAGGACCCGAAGCCACCGCCAAAGTGAACGGTAAGGCCCGTGACGAGGCCGAGCAAGAATGAACCGCCAATGTTGACCACGAAGGTGGCCAGCGGCCACGGGGCAGGCCAGCGCCGGGCTGCGCTGAAGCGCTCGTGTTGCGGGGCGGTGAGGCTTTCTGTCATGGCGCGGCCCACGGCACCAAGCATCGCGCCGATGGTCAGGGGGATGGAGGTGATGAGGAGGGAGGGGAGATCGCTCATGAGTTACCGGCCCTCCCCTGTGCTGTCTGCGCTGTCGGCACTGTCGGCACTGTCTTCGGCACCACGGTTAACCTCGTTACGCTTGTCCTCGTGGATGGCTCGCGCACGCACGATCTCGAAGCCCGCCACAAGCCCCACCACGGCAGCAGAGAGTCCGCCGACGAGCGTGCCAAGCAGGTAACCCCAGCCGGCTGACTTATCCAGGGTCAAGACCACCAGGGAGGAATAGGTCGTCAGTGTTCCCAGCAGGCCGGTGCACACGAGGCGGCGCCAGTGACTCGTGGACGCCATCACCGGGGTGAGGGCACCGAGAACCAGGCAGCCAACGATGTTGCACACCATCACTCCCGTGTTCGTGCCCCACACCTCTGTGGCGACAGTGCGCAGAATCGAGCCCACCAGGGCACCGATTGCCACGGCGATGAGAGCCGGAACATTGCGGTGGACAGGTGGTGGGGTGATCGCTCGAGCGGAAGCGGCTGAGCTAGCCTGCGATGGCGCCATCCTCTGAGCCTCCTAACTAATCGCCGTTATTCTACGCCCGATGCCGTCGCGGGAGCCGTGCAAGCGTCTCGCTCGTTGGTACCTTTGGAAAACATGACGGCATTGAAAGATTTATTCACCTTGATCGCCCGCCTCATCCTGGGCGGCGTGCTGCTGGCCCATGGCTGGCAGAAGTACAACGATTGGACCATCGCTGGGGTCCAGGAGAAGTTCCAGCAGATGGGCACTCCCTCTCCAGAGATTTCCGCCCAGGTTGCTACCTACTTCGAGCTCGCCGGTGGCGCGCTGCTGATCCTCGGTCTGCTGGTGCGCATCGTCGGCCCCATCCTGTTCGTGGAAATGCTCGGCGCCTTCTGGTTCGCGCACAAGGACAACGGCATTTTCGTGACCGATGGCGGCTGGGAACTCGTGGCCGTGATCGGTGCTGCCGGTCTGGCTATCGCCGCGGCTGGCGCTGGCCGCATCTCCCTGGACTACCTGTTCGCCACGCCGGTTCGCCGACGCCGCGAGAAGAAGGAGGCCGAGGAGCGCGCCGCGGAGAATCAGGCCGCTGCTGACCAGGCTATTGCTCAGCAGAACGCTGCCTACGCAAGCGCGCCGGCTTCTGCGCCTGCGTCTACAACGTACTCGAACAGCTCCGATGCCGAGACCACGCAGTTCCAATCCCCCGGCACGGTTGCCGGCACCACCCCCACCCATGACGCTCATGGAACGCAGGGCACCCACGGCACCCAGCCGGTGGATCCCGACGCCCCCACGACCCAGTGGCCGGGCACGTCCGGTGGTTCCGGCAGGAACTAGCCGTCTTACAGCGGCAGTAGTCGGGGCCACAACCCCGCAGGATCGGCTATTTTTCGACAAGCGCGCACCCCTTCACCATGCGGGTGCGCGCTTTCTCCATTCGCTTGACCTGCACCAACGCGCCGAAACCGTGGGAGCGAAAAATACTTGACTTTTCCAATCATTGTTCTGTACACTCCTTTTACAGCAAACTACACAACGCCACCGATATGAGCATGAAAGGAGGGTGCGCGCCGTGTATAACTTCATTACCCAACTAGCTTCCAAGCTTCGTTCCTTTACGGCAAGCGTGGCCACTGGCTACACCGATGCCCTGGGCACAGCTCGAACCCGAGCCTTCGACGCAGCTCCGGGCGTTGCCATCGATCCAGGTGCCGATTCCGCTCGGAATAACGCCCGCGGAAACTCAAAGGCCTCCCGTAAGGGCGGCAAGTCCGCGTCCGCCGCTGCCACTGCAGCCCCCGGTGCAATCCGCACCCTGACCCTCGACGATGGCACTGAACTACCCGAGGAAGAGGCCCGCCTGGCGGACTACTTCCGCGCAGGCGCCGATCTCCCCACTCCCAGCCTCAACGCGCTGGATACCCGCAGCCCGTCCTACCTGGACATCATCGCGTACCTGGTAGACACCGGCCGCACCCCCGCAACCTCGCACGATGTGCAGGAAGCCTTCGTGGCCATCCACCAGCGCGTGCCCGGCCCCGCCGAGCTGCGTGCCATGATTGCCCGCGTCGCTGAGTTCGGACTGCTAGACAGCAGCGCCCTCTAGCCGCGCGACCCCAGCAACGCTTTAACCTCTGACCCCACGGGTAGACTCAACACCATGTTGTTACGCCCGCAGGTCTTCAGCGCCTCCGCTTACCCGGAGGCGCTTTCTGCGTTGCACGATCTCCTCGCCGACCGCACGGCCCTGCTCCCCCTGCCCAGCGATTGGCGCACCACCCACCCGGATCTGCCTGCCCTCATGCAGGCCGATGATCCCAGCGCCCCCATCGCACCCGGCAGCATCGTGGTCAGCACCTCCGGCTCGACTGGCACCCCGAAGGGAGCGATCCTCACCACCTCTCAGCTGGACGCCAGCAACGCCGGCACCTTCGCCACCATCGACGCCCTCACGGGCGGCCGCCCCGGCCCCTGGCTCCTCGCCCTACCGCTGCACCACATCGCCGGCATCCAGGTCATGGTTCGCAGCCTCCGCACGGGCTTCCCACCGCTGCTCGCCAGCCATCTCAGCTCCGGCACCGCCTTCACCGTCGAGGGCTTCCTCCAGGACGTTTCCACACTCACCGCCGAGCACCCCGGCGAGGATCTCTACACGTCCCTGGTGCCCACGCAGCTGGAGCGCCTGGCCACCGATCCTCGCGCTGTTGCCGCGCTCGCGCAGTTCACCGCCATTCTCGTGGGCGGCGCGGCCACTCGCCCGAGCTTGCTGGAGGAGTTGCGGGCTTGCGGCGTCGCCCTAATAACGACGTACGGGTCAAGCGAAACCGCAGGTGGAGCGGTCTACAACGGCCACCCGATCCCCGGCGCGACCGTGCGCATCGACTCCCCGGACGATCGCGGCGCGGGCCTGGTGACCATCACCGGCCCGATGGTCGCCGAGGGATACCGCAACCTCCCCGGCCACCCCGCGTTCCCCGCCCCGGGCACGTTTGCGACCAGTGATATTGGTTTTTTCTCCGACGCCACCCTACGCATCCTCGGCCGCGCCGATGGCGCAGTGAACTCTGGGGGCTACAAGGTTCTGCCGGAGGAAGTGGAACGGGCGCTGGCTGACCACATTCGTGGAATCACGGCCGCGGCGGCGGTGGGCGTGGACGATCGTGAGCTCGGCCAGGCGATCTGGGCGGCCGTGGAGTTCACCCCGGAAAGCACGCCGGGTGCGGACCTGCCGCTAGAAATCACTAATATCGTCCGCGATACCCTGCGCGGGCACGTGCCGAAGCACCTCAATCCGCGGCGAGTGTGGGCAGTCGGCGAGCTGCCGCGCATCGGGCCGGGCAAGGTAGATCGGCGCGCGGTGGCAACGCTGCTGCGTGATCTCGGCAGGGACACATCGCGGACGGAGCGGACGTCGGGCGCTTAGGGCACGCAGGGCATGCGAGATCCCGCGCAACCCCGCGGAACCCCGCGGAACCTCCCAGGGCGGGCGCCGACAGTGTTCCTCACCCGCTTGAAGTAACAGCAGACTGTAGTAACAGCAGACCAACAGAATCAGACAGAAAGCCGGTATCTCTTCCATGAGCGCCTCATTCTCCCAATGGCTCGAGGGCGCACGCCCACACACGTGGGCCAACGCCTTCGCCCCCGTGATCGCGGGCACCGCCGCAGCCGTCATGGATGGCCAGGGCAGTGCCATCCGCGCGATCCTTGCTGCGACCGTGGCCTTGGCGATGATCGTGGGAGTCAACTACGCCAACGACTACTCCGACGGCATCCGCGGCACCGACGACGACCGCTCCGGCCCCCTCCGCCTTACCGGCAGCGGCCTGGTGCCGCCGACCTTGGTCAAACGCGCGGCGTTCATCAGCTTCGGCGTGGGCGCGGTGTGTGGCGTGATCTTGAGCGTCATGTCAGCGTGGTGGCTGATCCTCGTGGGCGCGGCCTGTATCGCCTCGGCCTGGTTCTACACCGGCGGCAAAAACCCCTACGGCTATCGTGGCTTGGGTGAAGTGTCCGTGTTCATCTTCTTCGGCCTGGTCGCGGTCTTGGGCACGGAGTTCACGCAGGCTGGCACGATCAGCTGGCGCGGTGTGTTGCTGGCGGTGGCGATTGGCAGCCTGTCGGCTTCCGTGAACTTGGTCAATAACTTGCGTGATATTCCCACCGACGCCACCACCGGGAAAATCACCCTCGCCGTTCGCTTGGGTGACCACAGAACGCGCATCCTGTGGCAGGCCCTGGTGGGCAGCGCTGTGGTGATCACTCTGCTGCTGAGCATCGGGAACGTGGCCGCGCTGCTGGGCCTGGCTGCGCTGCCGCTGTGGCTGGTGGCTGCGCAACCGGTGCGGTCCGGTGCGGAGGGCAAGAAGCTCATCCCCGTGCTGGGGTTGGTGGGTCGTGGCATGCTGCTGTGGTCCATCACGCAGCTGATCGCAGCGTTTTTCTAGGCCGGTTTCTCGGTCCCCATTCCCACCCGAGCCCCATCCCCACCCCTCAACCCCATTCCAGGTAGCACATCTGCAGTGAAATCATCTACCGAAGAGGTACGTTCAGGGCCCGAAAATGTACATTTTCGCGCATAACTTCGCTGCACATCTGCTACTCGGGGCAGGGGGCGAAGGTAGGCGACGAGAGGCGAGCTGCAAGTGGGGAACAGTAGACGGTAAGAGGCGAGCTGCGAGCGGGGAACGGCACACGGCGAGTGGTGAGCAGCAAGCGGTAGCAGCAGCTAGCAGCTGGCAGCTGGCAGCTGGCAGCGGACCGGAACTACTCGTCCAGGCGCTCGCGGAGCTGATCGCGCAGCTGGGCGCGGTGGGCCTTGCGGCCGGCGTCCCACTCGGCCACCTCGGCTGTGACGCGCAGGCGCAGCTTTTTGAACATGAACATGGACAGCGGTAGCGCCAGCAGCAACGCCAGCGTCATGGTGATGAGCAGCGGGAAGTACGAGGCCATCCCCAGCAGAATCACGATGGAGTGAATGATCACGGTCAGCACGAGGAAGAGCAAAAGGCGGAGGAAACCGTAAAGCAAAACGTCACGGAGGGCCTTGCTGCGGAGCTTTTTGCGCTGGTCCTGGTCGCCGGATGCCGCGGACTGCGCAGGCGCAACCGGACGAGCGGGTGCCTCGTCTGGCTGCTGTTCGTGTTCAGAATGTTCACTGGTCACGATGACCACATTACGTTCAATTCCCTGACAATCTCCAATCCTTTATGATCGGGAACATGGGTCGTCTCGTGCTTTTGCTCCTCATCATTGTCACCGTGGTTCTGCTGTGGAAGGCTTTCGGACCCGCAACGTGGAAGCGTTCAGGACAAGGCTCGGGGATGGGGCGAATTGGGCGTCGAGAACAACAGGCCGAACCGCAGCTCAAGGGGCCGGACGACGATCCGGACTTCCTGTGGAACATCGAAAAGGAACGGTTCAAGAAGCGCCGCGAGCAGGAGCGCGCTGCGGAAAAGGCGGCTGAGCAGGAACGCCAGCGCCAGCGCCGCGAAGAACTACGCAAGCAGCGCGAAGAACGCGGCGACGAAGAAGAGCGCTAGACGAGCTTCGGGCGGGGTGAACGCCCGGTGCGGTAGTGGTCGATGAGCAGGAAAATGTCGTCCCACTGCTTATAGATCGCCGCCCGCCGCAGCACATCCTCAGCACCATCGGCCGCGTCAGCCCCGTTAGTCCCGTCAGCCCCGTTAGTCCCGTACAGCGGGCGGTCCGGCAAGTTCCGGGCTGCCGCGCGCTTGCGATAATGCACCTCCGCTTGGCGGGCCACAGCAGCGGGCAACTCCGGCGAGATAGAAGCGAAGTGGGCGTAATCCAGGGCGGGATCGCCGACCGTCATGTCGGAGAAATCAATCACGCCAACGCTTCCACCCGCGCCAGTACCAACACCACCAGCACCGCCGCCAACGCCAGCGCCACCGTCCCACAGCACGTGCCCCGGGAAGAGATCCCCGTGCGTCAGACTCCGCTGCTGATGCCGCCGCGCCAGCAGCTCATCGACCTGCGCAAACACCGTGCGGATATGCTCCATTTCCTCAGTACTCACGTTCGGCTCGATGAACTCCGCGCTGCGCTCGCGCATCAGCGCCAGCTTCGCCGGGAGCGTCCGCGCGTTCGTGCTCAGCTGTGCCGTCTCCGCGCCGTCCGTCCACCAGCTCTCCACCGTGCTCAACGGCAGCAGGTCGGGGTTCATGGAGTGCATCGTCCCCAGCAGGCTTCCCAGCTGCTCCGCCACGGTGGCGCGCTGCGCGTCTGTGAGGGTTGCCCAGGTGGCGGCGTCGAGTGCCGAGCCCGTGACAACGGTCTGCAGCGTCAGCATGATCGGATCCCCCGTGTGGAACGTGCCGCGCGCGTAGGCCTGCCGCACTGTCTCGGGCACCCGCACCTTCGTGCCCCGGAATAGCTGCGCGATCAGGGACGATTCCAGCATCGCCTGGTCGCGATACTCCGCCTCATACGGCACGCGCGCCACCACGGTCTCCGGAACCATGTCCGCCAGTTCGCCCTCACCGGAGCGCAGCCCATTGAGCATCACCACCGCGTGATCCATGCCCTGCGGCGGGATGGTTTCCCGCTCCCAGGACAAATCCCGCCACGTGCGGGCCACCAGCTCCGGCACCTGCTCGATTGTCACCGGCATGGCCGCTAGGCCTCCTTCCCGCGAGCCAGCAGGTCCTGCAGATAGCGCCCGTACGCCGACTTTGCCAGGGCGTCCGCGGAGCGCTGCATGTGCTCGTCGTCGATGTAGCCCAGCCGCCAGGCGACTTCCTCCGGGCAGCTCACCTTCAGCCCCTGGCGCTTTTCCACCGCCTGCACGAAATCTCCGGCCGCGGCGAGGTCATCGACGGTGCCGGTATCCAGCCATGCCGTTCCGCGCGGCAGCACCTCCACGTGCAACCGCCCCTCGGCGAGGTAGTGCCGGTTGATGTCTGTAATCTCGAGCTCCCCGCGCGGGCTGGGCGTGAGCCCCTTGGCGATCTCCACTACGTCCGACGAGTAGAAGTACAGCCCCGGCACGGCGTAGTGCGACTTCGGCTTGTCCGGCTTTTCCTCCAGCGACAGCGCGGTGCCGTGGGCATCGAACTCCACCACGCCGTATGCCTCAGGCTGCGCGACCCAGTACGCGAAGATCGCCCCGCCATCAGGGTTATTGAAGCGCCGCAGCTGCGTTCCCAGCCCAGAGCCGTAGAAGATATTGTCGCCCAGCACGAGCGCCACGGACTCGTCTCCGATGAACTCCTCGCCCACGATGAAGGCCTCCGCCAGCCCGTTGGGCTCGTCTTGCACGGCGTATTTAATATCGACGCCAAACTGCCGCCCGTCCCCCAAGAGTTTCTGGAATTGGCCGGCATCCTCCGCCGTCGTGATGACGAGGATCTCCCGCACCCCAGCCAGCATCAAGGTGGTCAGGGGGTAGTAGATCATGGGTTTGTCGTACACGGGCACGAGCTGCTTGGAGACCCCGCGCGTGATCGGCCACAGTCTGCTGCCGGTTCCACCGGCCAGGATGATGCCTCGCATGGTTGTTACCTCCCGGAGCTATCCGGCTCGTCGCCCCATTCCTCGGCGGCGGCCATTGCCTCGTCCCATTCTTGGCGCAGTTCCTTTTCCCAGCCACGAGTTTCGCGCCACTGGGGAAGGCGATCGTGCACGTCCTGCACCGAGGGAGCCTTCGTGTCTTTTTCTGACAGCACGGCCTGGTCAGCATCCACGGGCCAGTCGATGGCGAGGTCGGCATCGTAGGCGTCGACCTCAAATTCGCGCTCGGGGTTGTAGGCCTCGGTGACGAGGTAGCTCACCGTGGCGCGTTCGGATTGGGCGGCAAATCCGTGACCCACGCCCAGGGGCACGAACAGGCCAAAATTGTTGTCTTCGCTGAGTTCCACGGAGACGTGCTTGCCGAACGTCGGCGAACCCACTCGCAGGTCCACGAGAATGTCGGTAATTACCCCCGAAACGCAGGTTACGAACTTGGCCTGCCCCGGGGGAACCTCAGCCAGGTGAATCCCGCGCACCACGTTTTTCGCCGATCGGGACAGGTTAGCCTGCGCCACGGTGAACGGGTATCCCAGATGCTCGGTGAACTGCTCGGCGCGGAACCACTCGTGGAAGCTGCCGCGCTCATCACCGAACACGCGGGGCACGAACACCCATGCGCCCGGAATGGGCAGCTCAACGATGGTTCCCGGGGCCGCACCCTCCAGCGCGGCGGTGAGGTCAGCGGAGTTCAGACTGGTCTGGGTCATGTGCCCTACTCTAGCGCCGGGGGTGGACACTTCCTCGCACCGGCACAAACCACCCGCCGATAGTTGTAACTTTAGGACTATCTACCCCCGTTTCCCCCGGAATGCTGAATACTTTTTGCCATTGAATCCTGCTGGTAGCCGCTGTGCTGCTACATTCTTTCCTCATGTCTACACAATCTCAGCATCCGCACGATCCCCCGACCGTGCAGAATAATTCCACTCACTCCACCCGCGTCACCAGCTCCAAGGAAGAGCGACGCATCCTCGGCGCCACCCTCGTGGGCACCACCATCGAGTGGTACGACTTCTTCATCTACGCTCAAGCCGCCGGCCTGGTCTTCGCCACCCAGTTCTTCAAGCCACTCGGTGAAGACAACAGCACCCTCGCCCAGATCGTCTCTTGGGCCTCGCTAGGCATCAGCTTCCTGTTCCGCCCACTCGGCGCCGCGATCGCCGGTCACCTGGGCGACCGCTACGGACGCAAGCTCGTTCTCTCCGCCACTCTGATCCTCATGGGCCTGGCTACAGCCGCCATCGGCATCCTGCCCACCTACGGTTCCATCGGCGTGGCCGCCCCGATCCTGCTGATTCTCCTGCGCGTCCTGCAGGGATTCTCCGCCGGCGGCGAATGGGGCGGCGCTGCCCTGCTGGCCGTGGAGCACGCTCCGAAGTCCAAGCGCGGTCTGTATGGCTCCTACCCACAGATCGGCGTGCCCCTCGGCCTCGCATTCGCCACCACCGTGCTGCTCGTCCTCACCGCCATTGTGGGCAAGGATGGCTACATGGAGTGGGCATGGCGCATCCCGTTTGTGCTCTCCCTCGTACTCGTGATCGTGGGTGTAATCGTTCGTCTCAAGGTCGCTGAGTCCCCCGTGTTCGAGGAGATCCGCGAGCGCGCCGAAGAGTCCTCCGCTCCCCTGGGCGTGCTGCTGCGTAACCACTTCCCGCTGGTGTTCAAGGCGGCCCTCATCTTCGCCGCCAACAACGCGTTCGGCTACATGGTGATCGCGTTCTTCGGTTCGTACGCCGCCAAGCAGCTGGGCATGAACCAGACCCACATCTTCCTCGCGGTGATCCTCGCCGCCATCGCCTGGACCGCCCTGACGCTCTGGTCCGGCTCGCTGTCCGACCGCATCGGCCGCCGCCAGGCCTTCATGATCGGCTACGCGCTGCTGTTCGTGCTGGCCATCCCCGTGTGGTTCCTCATCGACACCGCCAACATCTTCTGGTTCGGCGTGGCCCTGCTCGCCCTCATCCCCGGCCTGGCGCTGAGCTATGGCCCGCAGTCCGCGATGTATGCCGAGCTGTTCCCCCGCAGCATCCGCTTCTCCGGCGTTTCGGTCGGCTACGCTCTGGGCTCCATCCTCGGTGGCGCGTTCGCCCCGATGATCGCCCAGCTCATTCTGGGCAAGACGGGCGCGACGTGGACCATTGGCATCTACCTTATGGTGCTGTGCGTGCTCTCCATGATTGCCCTGGCCATGACCCCGAAGGATCTGCACCGCCGGGAGCTCTAGGCTCTAGATCTCCCGCTCGGTTCGTCGGTATTTTTCTTCCGACGCCACCCTCGCCGCCCGCCACCACTGCCGGTGATCGGCATACCAGTCCACAGTGGCCTGCAGGCCCTGGCGGAATTGCGTGTACTGCGGTTTCCATCCCAGCGCGCGGGTGCTGGCCGGATCGATCGCATAGCGGCGATCGTGCCCAGGCCGGTCTGTGACGTGCACGTAGTCATCTGATGGGCGGTCGAAGATCTCCAACAGGTCTTCCACGACCTGCTTGTTCGACCGTTCCCCTTCCGCGCCGATGAGGTAGGTGTTGCCCACCTCTCCGCGCTCGAGTATGGCCCACACGGCATCGTTGTGATCGTCCACGTGGATCCAATCCCGCACATTCTCCCCCGTCCCGTAGAGCCGGGGCTGATGGCCTTCCAACAGCCCGGTGACCTGGCGGGGGATAAATTTTTCCGGATGCTGGCGCGGTCCGTAATTGTTCGAGCAGTTCGAGATCGTGGCCTTGAGCCCACGCGAGCGCACGAATGCCCGGATGAAGTGGTCGGCCGCCGCCTTTGACGCCGAATAGGGCGACGACGGGTTGTAGGGGGTGTCCACGGTGAAACGCCGCGGCTCGTCCAGCGCCAAATCGCCAAAGACTTCGTCCGTGGAGACGTGGTGCAGGTGAACGCCGTGCGCGCAGGCGGCCTCGGCGAGATTCACCGTGCCCTCCACATTGGTTCGGGCGAAGATGCCCGGATCGTGCAGGGAATTATCGTTGTGGCTCTCCGCCGCGAAATGCACGATGGCGGTCTCTGCGGCAGCGTCAGCTTCGCTGCCGCCTTCCGACCCGACGACGGAATCAAGGGCAGCGGCGACGGCGGTGGCGTCGGAAATATCAGCCTTGATGAAGCGGAATCGGCCGGGATAGGCCTCCCCGAGAGGCCGACCATCATCGGCCAAGAGGTTATCGGTATTGGCGGCGTAGGTCAGAGCATCGAGTACCACGACCTGCATGTCCGGACGGGTGGCTAAGGTGCGGTGCACGAAGTTGGAACCGATAAAACCCGCCCCTCCGGTGACGAGAAGGCGGGTGAAAGTGCGTGGCGCGGATGCGCTGCGAGCTGTGCCGGTCATGCCCCTCACTATACCGAGAAGGGCAGTTTGCTCAGCCCAGGGTCTATTCAGGGTCTAGCTCAAGCCAGCGTAGGAGTGCAGGCCGGAGACCACCATGTTGATGAAGAAGAGGTTGAACACCATCGTGGCGAAAGCCAGCACGTTGATCCACGCGGACTTCGGGCCTCGCCAGCCGGGCGTTGCGCGGGCGTGGAGGTAACCGGCGTACAGCAGCCAGGTCACGAAAGATACGGTTTCCTTCGGGTCCCAGCCCCAGAAGCGACCCCACGCGGCGTCTGCCCAAATGGCGCCGAAGATGATACCCAGGCCGAAGATCGGCAGGGTCCAGATGGCGGTGCGGTATGCCAGGGCGTCCAGCTTGGCGGCGTCCGGGAGTGGGCCGACGATGGCGCCGATGAAGCCCTTCTCCTTGCCCTTCGGCTGGACGCGGCGGAACAGGTACATGATGGACGCCATGCCGGAAACCAAGCCGATGCCGCCACCGATGGAGACGGTGGAGACGTGAATGACAAACCAGTAGGACTTCAGCGCGGGAACGACGGGCGCGGTCTGGGCGTAGAGCTTCGTGCCTCCATAGAACAGCAGGAGCACGACGGGGGTGAGGATCCAGGGCCACATGACGCGCATGGACTTCCGACGGATCACCAGGGCTGCGATGATCATGGCGAACATCGTGACCACGGAGACATACTCGAAGAGGTTGCCCCACGGGAAGCGGCCAGCGGCCATGCCGCGCAGCACAACGAAGACCACGTGCAGCGCAATGCCGAGCCACACGAGGGCCTGGGTGATACCGCCGAGCTTGTCGGCACGCTCCACCTGCTTGCGCACGTTGTCGACCCGAAGCCGCTCGGGCAGCTGATCGTCGTAGGACGTGGCGGTGGTGCCTGCCTCGTCGTCGACGGCAATGCCCCCGCCAGTGGCACCGGTGGTCGATGCCCCGGTTGCGGCCAGGACCTTCTCACGGGAGTCGGCCTTGAGCTTGTTCAGTTCCTCTGCACGCTCGCGGCGGCGGTCGGTGGCGACGCGAATGATGCCGTAGAAGACGAGGGATACGGCCAGAGCCAGAAGGTACACAGCCTCAGCAGTGCGGTAGGCCAAGTCAGCGAACTGAGATAGCTCCTGATCGATAATCATGGTGAATCTTTGTCCTTACGCAAAACGAGGGGCGACAACACGGCGCATAAGCATGTGGTGAGGTGGCTAGGCACCGGCTCTTTAAATGTAGCCCGGGATCCGTGCGTGCTCAAACCTTTTTCATGCTGCTTAGCCCCTATTGGACTCCTCCGCGGGGGATTGAGCAAGTTGGCTTAGCCTGCCCAGAGCTGGGCAGGAGCCTGTCTCGAGCCTGGTACGAGCTTGGGTTAGCGGCCCAAATCGTCGTCGATGTGCTCGTCCCAGTCGGTGCTTCCCGTCTCGATGGTCTCATCGAGCTCTTCCTCCTCCAGGCCGAGGATGCGCTCGGAACGGCGGTTGAATTCGCGGCCCCACCCAGCGGAGTCGGTACGCGCCAGACCAGCGATCTCGATGAGGGTGCCCGTACCCGGTGCCGCGCCTGCTTCGGACGTGGTCGTGGCGGGGCTGAGGCGTACCCAGAATCGGCGGCGCTTCACAGCGAGGGAGCCAACCAGCGAAACGAGCATGAGGATCGCGAATCCGAGCACCCACAGGGTCGTGGGATCCTTGGAGATCTGCAGGTTGACGAACGGCTTGGCGCCATCGAAGGTAACCTTCGTGCCGTCATCGAGCTTCACCGATTCGCCCTTGGCCAGGTTCACACGATCGAGCATTTGCATCTGCCCAGAGTGCAGCGCCTCGGTATCGAGCGAGAAGATGTTCTGGCTCTTACCCGCGTCAAGTCCGGTATCGCCGCGGTAAACATCGATCGCCACTGCTGGGTCGCGCAGCGCAGGGTAGTTGGAGGTGAGGATCTTGCCATTGGGGCCGGTAAACGCAGCAGATGGGGAGAATAGCCCCTGGATGCTGATTTGGTGTTGACGCCGCTCTAACAGGTCCGGGTACATGCCCGCTGGCGGGTCCCAGCGGACCGCGCCCGAGGAGAGGAAGTTCACCATATCGTCCGGGCGGAATTGCACGGTCTCTGTGCGCTTTTCGCCATTGGGCCACGTGATCGTGAACGTCGGAGCGTAGCCGTGGCCCTGCAGGTACACGCGGTTGCCTTGGATACGCAGCGGGTGGTTCACACGCAGGGTGGTGTGCAGCCATTCGTCGGTGGGTTTGAAGGCTTCATCGGCGTTGGCGTAGTCAATGTCCGATTCGAAGTTCACGGCTTGGCCGTTTTCCAGGTATTGGGCGGTGAAGTTCTTGACGTTCACGCAAAACGGGGTCAGCCCGGTGCCGTCGAACAATGGGCCGTTGCGGAAGGAATCGTAGTTGGCCACAGCGGAGTTGCAGAACTGTGACTGGGCCGTATCCGTCCCAGCGACGACGATGACCTGGCCTTCGTAGTAGACCATGCGACCGGCGGCAACGGCGATGAGGATGCCAACGAGAGACAGGTGGAACACGAGGTTCGCGGCCTCGCGGAGGTAGCCCTTCTCGGCGGACATGGACCACCTGCCGGCGCGGTCCTTGTCCGGTGCAATCTCCGCGACGTTCCATCCCTTGAACTCCCTGCGCAGGTAGTCCTTGACCTCGTCTGCAGACTGGTCCACGTGGCCGGAGACGTGGTACGGCATGCGCGACAGCACCTTGGGTGCCGGTGGCGGGGAGGAGCGCAGTGCCTTGTAGTGGTCAACGCTGCGGGGCAGGATGCAGCCGATCAGGGACACGAACAGCAGCACATAAATGGCGGCAAACCAGGTGGAGCTGAAGACATCGAACAGGCCGAGCTTGTCGAAGACCTCGGCGGTCTTGCCGTTGGCGTCGATGTACTTGGTGACCTTGTCCTCGTTGAGGGAGCGCTGAGGCAGAAGGGCGCCGGGGATCGCCGCGATGGCCAAGAGGAACAGCAGCGCCAGTGCCGTCTTCATCTTGGTCAGCCACTGCCAACCCTTCCTGGGTAGCGCCAGGATGTTCTTCAGCATGTCTCTCTTTCCTTCGCGTCCAAAGTCTTGTCGTTCACTAGGCAACTAGATGGGCAACTAGATGGGCAGTGTGGTGTCTGAAATGAATGCTTGGCGGATGAGATCGATGAGCACCGCCCACTGCCCGGTCACCAGTAGCAGTCCCACAATCACCAGCAGCGCGCCGCCGATCATTTGGATGGTGCGGGAATGCCTGCGCAGCCAGCCCACACCCGTCAACGCCTTCGAGGAACCGAGCGCCACGAGGACGAACGGCAGGCCCAGCCCCAGGCAATAGGCCACGATGAGTAACACGCCCCGCGCCGCTGTCATGCCCTGTGTACCCGCGGAGACGGAAATGATCGCCGCCAACGTGGGGCCCAGGCAGGGTGTCCACCCCAGGGCGAACACGCCGCCCAGCAAGGGGGCTCCCGCGATAGTGGTCCAACGCTTCGGAGCCATGCGGGTATCGCGCTGCAATGGCTTGATGAATCCCATGAAGATCACACCCATGAGGATCGTCACCACCCCGCCAATGCGCATGAGCAATTCCTGGTTGACGAACAGCGCGCTGATCACGCCGAATACCGTGACCGTCGCCAGCACGAAGACAACAGTGAAGCCCGCGACGAATAGCAGGGCCGCCGTGGCCACGCGCCCACGCTTGGCTGTCACCACCGTGCCCTGCTGCGTGAACTGGGTATCGGCACCCACTACCCCAGCGAGGTAGGAAATGTAGCCCGGGACGAGAGGGATCACGCACGGCGAAGCGAAGGACACCAAACCGGCCGCCGCTGCCACCAGCAGAGCCAGAATCAGCGGGCCGCTCGCCGCCGTATCGGCGAAGGTCTGCCCAACCGACTGTGCCAGAACCATCTAGTTGCTCTCATTCATCACGGGTTCCACGACATCCCACAGCTCCTTGTCCGTGACCTCCTTGAGGAACACGTGCGCCGGGCGATGCTGCTTGTCCAGAACAATCGTCGTGGGAATAACAGAGGCTGGCAAGCCGCCCAAAGCGAGGGCGGTCTTGAACGGCGGATCGAAAATGGACGGGTAGGTAATGCCGTTGTCCTTGACGAAGTCCTGAGCCTTCTGGCGGCTCGTCTCGCGGACGTTGATTCCTAGGACGGTGCCCTTGCCGGACTTTTCCAGTTTTTCCTGGACGCGCTGCAGGTCATCGGACTCGCTGCGGCACGGACCGCACCACTGACCCCATGAGTTCAGCACAACGACCTTGCCCTTGTAGTCGTCCAGGTTGATGGTCTTATCACCGATGAGCGCCGGGCCAGAGAAGTTCTGGATCTCCTTGCGCTCGTTTTCTGGGTAACTAATGCTCGTCTGACCACCGGGGCTGACGAACTCGAACGTTCCGCCGGAGGCAACCGCGTTGGTTCCCGCTGTGTTTTCTTCGCTGCAGGCCGTCACGCTGGCCAGCAAAGCAACGGCGGTCAACATCCCCGCAACTGTCTTGATGCGCACTTAAATCTCCTGAGCTGGCTCCGCGTAGAACATGTCCGTCAAGTCGGCCCCGTCGAACACCAGCGAGGTGACGGAGGCCAACTCGCACTGGCGCACGGCTGGGTTGTGGGCCAATGGGAGGCCTTGGACATCACGCTGG
The DNA here is from genome assembly GCF_020099275.1 of Corynebacterium falsenii. Classification (NCBI taxonomy): domain Bacteria; kingdom Bacillati; phylum Actinomycetota; class Actinomycetes; order Mycobacteriales; family Corynebacteriaceae; genus Corynebacterium; species Corynebacterium falsenii. The sequence continues at coordinate 130,446 of NZ_CP083646.1, forward strand.
ATCATCACGATGGGAAGCTGGTGGCTGATCAGCACAGCTTCGTGGCCGCGCGCGGCGGTGCGGGCATCATCGATGGCCTCCCACATGCGATCGCGGATCTGGGTATAGGGTTCCCCCCAGCTCGGCTCGGCGGGCTTGCGCAGCATCGGCCAACGGCGCGGATTCCACAACGCGCTCCGCACGCCCTTGATGTGCAGGCCCTCCAAATCATTGCCTGCCTCGATGATGCGCTCATCCGTCACCACATCCAGCCCGAGTTTCTCAGCGAATGGGCGGGCGGTTTCCTGGGCACGCTGCAGGAGTGATGCAACCAAACGAACGACATCGTGGTCAGCGAGCTCCGCAGCCGTGGCGTACGCCATGTTTCGGCCGCGCTCCGAAAGATGATAGCCGGGAAGGCGCCCGTAGAGGATGCGATCCGGGTTGTGAACTTCCCCATGCCGAACCAGGTGAACGATTGTTGCCATGGTTGCCTAGCTTACCGCTCCCCCGGTGTATCTCATAAGCAGCAAGCTGGCAATTCCCTGGCAGACCTAGGTTTTCCGGCCGAAGTTGCCGCAATGGCAGGGGCTACTTCTCGGCCTTCGCAGTCGCGGCAGCACGCGCAGCAGCAGGAGCGGCATCCGCGAGATGCTGGAAGTCATCATCCGTCAGCGCCGTGGAGACGAACCACGTCTCGAACACACTCGGCGGCGCGAAGATGCCGCCATCCAGCAGCGCGTGGAAGAACGCCGGGTAGCGGAACGTGTCAGCTGCCTGCATGTCCGCGAAGTTCTTGCCCTCGCCCTCGGCGAAGCGGAAGCTGAACATCGTGCCGGAGCGCTGAACGTGGTGGGCCACGGACTCCGCTGTCAACGCGTCGGAGATGATCTCGGCAACCCGCGAAGCGTTGGTGTTGAGGGTCTCGTACGTAGCGGCGTCGGCCAAACGAAGAGACGCCAACCCAGAGGCCACGGCAACAGGGTTACCGGACAAGGTGCCGGCCTGGTAAACCGGGCCGACCGGAGCCAAGTAATCCATGATCTCGGCGCGGCCGCCGAACGCTGCTGCCGGAAGACCGCCGGAGACGACCTTGCCGAAGGTGGTCAAATCACCCGCGACGCCGTCGATGCCGAACCAACCCTGGCGATCCACGCGGAAGCCGGTCATGACCTCATCGACGATGAGCAGGGCGCCGTCTGCGTGAGCAATCTCCTTGAGCTGGGCGTTGAAGGACACACCATCCTCGGCATCTTCACCCGAATCGCCAACGTGGAGCGGGTTCACGGTGCCCATGTTGCCCGGCGCGGCTTCCACGATGATCGCAGCGATCTGGCCGGCATGGTCGGCGAAAGCCTGGCGCACAGCGGCCACATCGCCATAAGGCACAACAACCGTATCCGTGGCTGCGGCGGCGGTGATGCCCGGCGAATCGGGCAGACCCAGCGTGGCCACACCCGAACCGGCGGCGACCAGCAGAGAATCCACGTGGCCGTGGTAGCAACCCTCGAACTTGAGGATCTTGTCGCGGCCGGTGAAACCGCGGGCCAGGCGCACGGCGGACATCGTGGCCTCGGTGCCGGAGTTGACCAGGCGAACCTTCTCCACGGAGGTGCGGCCCACGATCTCCTCGACCAAATCCACCTCCATGGAGGTGGGAGCGCCGTAGGACAGACCGCGCTCGGCGGCCTGCTTGACGGCATCCACGATCTCCGGGTGAGCGTGGCCGTGGATCATGGGACCCCAGGAGCTGATGAGGTCAACGTACTCGTTGCCGTCGACGTCGACCATGTGGCTTCCGCGGGCGCTGGTGATAAACGGAGGGGTACCGCCCACCGAGCCAAAGGCGCGAACCGGGGAGTTCACACCGCCGGGGATAACAGCCTGGGCGCGCTGCATCGCCTTTTCGCTGGCGGAAAGGGAAAGGTGGTCAGTCACAGTCAATCAATCCTTCGGGATGAGCTTGAGGTCTTTAGTCTTTTTCGACGCAGTGGTTAGCCGGGGCCTTCACCGCCGAGCTGCTCGACGTGCCGAACTTCCGGGCGCTGCCGGTGGATTCGTCGCCGGCGACGGTGACGGTGCGTTCCGACTCCGACGCTACCGCGTTGCTAAACGCCGGGGGCGTACCACCCACGTGCTCGAGGGAGTCCTCCTGGGCGGCGCGGACGGCCTGAGCGTGCAGGCGCTGGCGCTGCCTGATCTCCCGCATCTCGCGAAGCCGCTCCGTCCAGCCCTGCCACGAGTGCGTATTACGCATGATGGCGCGAGCGTAGTTGCGCTTAAGGATCCGGGCGCTGCGGCGCTCGATGAGCGCGGAGCTCATGAGCATCAGCAAGGTTGCCAGCAGGGGGTTGAGCAGACCCACGACAGCCAAAATGATGCAGACCACGTTGTAGGCCCAGGACAACCAAATGTTCCAGTCCGCTGTGTTACGCACGTGGCGCACAAGGTTGATCGTCTCGGGAATGGCCAGCACGTCTCCGCGCAGCAGCACCACATCGGCCGCGGCGGCTGCCGAGGAATCGATGTGATCCGCCGAGCCCATGAGAATGCCAACGTCCGCCACGCGCAAGGCACCCATGATGTCGCGGTCACCCACCATGGCCACGCGCGTGCCCTGAGCGTGCAGGCCGCGCACTGTGGCTTCCTTGCGGTTCGGGGCGATGCCCGCCAACACCGTGGAGATGCCCAGGGAGTTGGCGGTATGCCGGGCCACCGGGTAGGTATCGCGGGAGATCATGAAGGTCTCCAGCTCCATGTCCTCCAGCTTGTCAATGGCCGCAGGAGCATCGTCCTTAAAGCTATCGGCGAGGTTGATTACGCCGCGGTCTTTGCCCTTCCAACTGACCACGATGGGCGAACCACCGGACAGCGCTGCGGCGGCCAAGCGGGAATCCCGCAGCTCGCCCAGGTCGCGGGGGCGCCACAGGCGGGCGGTGACATGCCGCATGTCGCCGTTGATGGGCAAGTCGACGGTGCCCTCGAAGGTTCCTTCCTTGGTCACCGTGACTTCGCCCGTTTCGATCCAGTGCGGCACGCTATCGCCACCGGCGTTGGCATCGCGGGCCTCGCGGTCGGCACGCACGATCGCGCGGCTGACTGCGTGCTTCGATTCCAGCGACAGGGCACCGGCCACGCGCAGCACCAGGTCCGGGTTCTCATCGTTGGCAGCGGTCACGCCGATGACCCTCATGGGACCGGTCGTGAGCGTGCCCACACGGTTGAAGATGATCGAGTCGATGCTGGCGAGTTTGTGGATGGTGGTGGTATCGCGCAACAACACGCCATCCGTGGCGGCCCGCCACAGCCCCAAGCGCAACGCCAGGGGCGCGGACACAGCCAGCGCCACGGGCGCGACTACAACGAGCACGGACAGCGCCGTGGCCATCGCCGCATCGAGCGAGCCGGTGTAGGCGTACCACGCGAAGAAGTCCGCCGCCGCGATGCCCAGCGCCCACGGCACCAGCAGGCTGGCAGTGCGGTTGGTCAGCTGGGCCACGCGGTTTTCATCCCGCGCGGCTCCCATGACCCACCGGTGCATCGCCGCGAGCCGAGTGCTGGACCCTGTGGCGTGCACGCGGATTTTCAGGGGCTTGCCTAGGTTGCGCGCACCAGCGTAAATGGCATTGCCGACCGTGAGCACTTCGGTGCGGTGCAGGCCACCCACCGGCCCCATGTCGACCTCTGACTTGCCGCTGATGATCTCGCCATCGCTGGGCACGATCATGCCGTTTTCCACCACAATGTCGTCGCCGGTGCGGATCTCACCGGTGGCGATCTGCTTCTTCACCACCTCGGACTTGCGGTTCTTGCGCACCACCGTGACCTGCTTGGTGGATTGCACAGACAGCGCGGTGAGCATGGACTTCGACCGCAGCACGGTACGCCGGGACATGAGTCTGCCGAATAGCAGCAGAATGGTCACGCCGCAGGCGACGTCGAAAAAGATAGAGTCCTGGGTATAAGGGTTCGTCCAGCTTCCCGCCATGAGAATCTGCGAACTCTTCCACCCCACATCACCGGCGGGCGTCAGGGTCAGGATGAGCACCGAGAAGGCGTAAGCCACGAGGATGGCCAACGAGCTAGCGCCATCCAGCGCCGACATTCCCCGGCGTATACCGCCGATCATTGCCCGGTGGAAGGGCCACGCACACCACGTCACCACCGGGGTGGCCAGCGCCAGGCAGACCCACTGCCAGTAATCGAACTGCCACCCCTGCACCAGCTGGATCGCCACGACGGGAGCGCCGAACAGCACGGCCACGATCAACCGGGCTCGCGTGATGAGATCCCGGGCGGTGTGCAGCCCCTCGTTGGAGTCGAAAGGGTTGGTGCGATTGCGCAGCAGCCGCGAGCCATACGGGCGCTTACGGCGCTCCGCGGCGGCCCACACGCGGCGGTGCGCATCGGCGTGGCGGCGCATCCGGCGCCGGGTATCAGCCAGCTCAAGGCGGGACGACCGCCGGCGCAGAGAGGAATCGGTGAGCCAGCTATCCAGGCCATGCTTCGCCAGCGCGGCCTGGATATCATCCGGGTTCACGTGATCCTCGGCGGAGATCCAGGCCATCTTGGTGGAATACACCACGGAAGCTTCCACGCCCGGAAGCGCATTGAGTTCTTCCTGGACCGTGGTGGCGTCCACCGCCGACTCGAGCCCTTCGAGCCGGTAGGAGAAACTGGTGAGCCGCCGTCCCTGACGGTGGACGAGGCGTTGGTGATAGTCCGTGCTGCCGTCTGCCGCATCGAGGTCGAAGCCCGCCTGCGTTGCTGCGGTGCGGGCCTCCAAAATGGCAGCGTCGACGTCCTCAACGCTGATGTCTCGATCCGCCACTACTGGACACCATCCTCAGTGATTCCCGTAGCCCCGGTAGTGCCGTTGGCCCTGGTAGCCCCAGTATCTTCGGGATCCAGGCGGTGTCCGGCGTCGAAATAAGGATCAGCCGATGGCCGATAGGCCAGCAGCAACGCGACCGCCAACAGCAGGGCCATGAGTGCCTGGCCCATGCCGGTGAACTGGAACACCCAGCCGGCGAGCATGAAGAAAATGCCGAGCGCGCCGAGCCACAGCACCCACCTGCGCTTGCGGCGATATCCGTCGCGAATGCCGGATGCCAACACCGCCAGAGCAGCGCCGATGACGAGGTTGATTCCGCCGAGAATGCGAGTGTTGTTGAGGACGAACTGCATAGCTTCGGCCTCCGTCTCGTTCTCCGGCGCGCGATCCCACTGCGCCGTGAGCATAAAGAATCCGCTGACGATCATAAGCACCGCGACGATGAGCACCAGAGCGAACGCCGCGATGGCCGTGCGCGGGGTCGGGTCCCCTGGCTTCCACTTGGTGGTACTGCGGTTGGGGTCGTCGGAGTCGCTAGCCATCGAGGGAAACATCGTCGGCATGGTTAGCGCCCGCCCTTCTTATCGGTCTTGTCTGCCTTGTTTGCCTTGTCTGATTTTTCCTTCTTTTGTTCTTCTCGACGCCGCTCCAGGGCAACCTGGTACTTCTCGATCTCCGCGTCGGATGGAATACCAAACCACTCGCGGTTGCCCGGACGAGCCATGAACCACATGCCGACCGGAGCGATCACGCCGGAAAGGATCGCGAGAACACCAAGGAGAAGAACGAAGCCCACCGGCATCGTCGCCGGCGGAGTGGAAAACACGAGCAGCAGCGCGCTGAACGCAAGGTAGAGCGAACCGACGTTGAGGAACGAGCGGGAGTACACCGCACCGCGCCCGGCCCGGGTGGCGAGATACGCGCAGATCGCGGCCGCGGCGATGAGCAACACGGTCATGCTGATGTTCAGGGCGGTGGTCAGGGAGTCCACGGACATATTCTTGTCCAGCGCCGGCCCGAAGGAGCTCTTATCGTCCAAGTAGTCCTTCGCCTGCTGGCGCAGCGCACGCGGATCCGCCACGTTGGCGACGTACTGCACCACGGCGGAGAGAACCTGGAGGGCGGACACGGAAAGCCATGCCCACACGCCGTAGCGCACGTCCTCCGGAGCCTTTTTGAACGACGGTGCGAGTCCATCCTTGCGGCCGACCTTGGGCGGGGTCGGCATCTTGGTGTTTGCGTTGCTGTTCATACCACTGCCTACACTACTGTGTCGGTTGCCTGTCCGTGGGAAACGCCCAATGGTCATTCTGTGCTGCGCGGGGCTACGATGAGCCTAATGAACTATGGCCAGCCACCCACCCCGAACCACCTCGGCGGGGATAACCGCACGCACCACCGCCCCCACCATGCGACGTGCGTTTCCGTGGCCATCCCATTGCTCAGCGCTGCACTCGTAGTAGCTCTGGTGGCGCTGCTCGTTGTGGTAGTCAGCGATCGCAAGGCGATGAGCATGATTCCCTGGGCGGGGTCGGATGGGCGGTACCACAAGACCCGCCCGTCTGATTCCTATCTTCTTAATCCCGGCGATCCCGGCTTCGACCAACAGGAAGCCAACGCAGTTGCCCAATACGGCGATCCAGAAAACGGCCAGGTGACCTACCCAGACCTGCCCTGGACGACCTTTACTCACCCCACCCCCGGTATGACCATCGATATGGCAGAGGAATCATCCTGCACCCTGGGATTCATCGGATCGCAAGGGGCGGGGTATGCCGGCATGACGAGCCCGGGATCAGACGTGGGGCTCACCGCTGGGCACTGCAGTATCGATGGTGATTACTCCGTTGTGCACTGGTCCACGAACACCTCGGGCAACCCTGATCTCACCCTAGGAGTTTTCGGTACGGCCGAGCATGAGGACGTCGACCGCGGCGGTGACGTCGACGGGGATACGGACTTCTCCGAAATCGCCATTCCCCCGCAGCTCGAGCCTTCACACCTCGTGGCTAATCGCTACCGCGTCACGCAGGTGTGGGGCCCCGATAACCTCCAAGAGGGGATGCAGGTGTGCAAGTACGGCTTCCGGACCGGGGAAACGTGCGGCCCGGTCATCAGCTGGAATAGCGCCTACGTGCGCATCAACCTGTTCTCCCTCATTGGGGATTCCGGGTCGCCTGCCTACGTGAAGCTCAGAGACGGTACCGTGGCCGCCCTGGGATTGCTGTCTGGTTCGCCGTTCGACCACGATGAGGTCAACGACTACGTCACGGACTTCGCCCTAGTTAAGCCCGTGATCGATGCGATGGGCATCGACCTCGTGACCCCCGCTGGGGCGGTGCAGGACAATCGACAGATCCTGCCCAAGACTCCGGCGGTCGGCCGTTAGCCCTTGAGCAGGCGGGCGGCCTTGACCGCCCAGTAGGTCAGGATGATGTCCGCACCGGCGCGGCGCAGGCCGTAGAGGGATTCCATGATGGCCGGTTCCAGGTCGATCCAGCCGTTCTGAGCGGCCGCGCTGATCATCGCGTATTCGCCCGAGACCTGATACGTCGCCACCGGCACCGGGGACATGTCGGCGATCTCGCGCAGCACATCCAGGTAGGGCATGCCGGGCTTGACCATCACCATGTCCGCGCCTTCGTCAATATCCAGCTGGGTTTCCAGGATGGACTCGCGCAGGTTGCGGGCATCCTGTTGGTAGGTGCGGCGATCGCCCTGCAGCGAGGATCCCACGGCTTCGCGGAACGGGCCGTAGAAAGCGGAGGCGTACTTCGCGGAGTAGGCCATGATGGAAACATCCTGGTGGCCAGCGTCATCCAACGCCTCCCGGATCACCTGAACCTGCCCGTCCATCATGCCGGATGGGCTCACCACGTGGGCGCCGGCATTCGCCTGGGCCACAGCCATATCGGCGTAGCGCTGCAGTGTGGCGTCGTTTTCAACAACCGTGCGACCGCGATCGTCCACGGTGAGCACACCGCAGTGACCGTGGTCGGTGAACTCGTCCAGGCAGGTATCGGCGATGACGAGCACATCGTCGCCGAACCGCTCGCGCACGGCGGACAGGGCGCGGTTGAGCACGCCATCCTCGGCGATGCCACAGCTACCGTCGGCATCCTTGTCGCTATCGAGCGGCACGCCGAACAGGTCCACGGCCTTCACACCGGCCTCGGCGGCCTCCTCCACGGCGGCGAGCAAGGAGTCGGTGGTGTGCTGCTGTACACCCGGCAGGCTGGAGATATCGCGCGGCGCATCCAGGCCGTCGGCGATGAACATGGGCAGCACGAACCGGCTGGGGTTGAGGTCGGTCTCCGCGGTGAAGTCGCGCATCACCGGGCTGGTGCGTAGGCGGCGTGGTCTGCGATGAGGGGGAAAGATTGAATTCATGTCCCCCATGCTACCGCTGGAGCTTAGGCCTTCTTCGCGGCGGTCTTGCGTCGCCTACGGCGCTTGCGCGGCGGCGGCAGCTGGCCGCTGGCTCGCAACTCGGCCACGTGCTCGGCCAGGGCATCCACCAGCTCCGGCACGCCAGCAGTTTCCGGCATCACGTCCACGCGCAGGCCATGTTCGCGAGCCGTCTGCGCGGCCATGGGGCCGATGCAGGCGATGATCGTCCGCGCGTGCGGCTTGCCGGCGATGCCCACGAGGTTCTTCACGGTCGACGAGGAGGTGAAGCACACCGCGTCGAAGCCGCCGGTCTTGATCATGTCGCGTACCTCGGGGCTGGGCGGGGCGGCGCGGACTGTGCGGTAGGCCACCACGTCCTCGACCTCCCAGCCGAGCTCGATGAGGCCATCGACCAGCACGTCCGTGGCGATATCCGCCCGTGGCAGCAGCACGCGGTCCACCAGATCCAAGTCCGGGTCGTGCGGCGGGAACACGTCCACGAGCCCGGAGGCGTTGCGGGCATCGGCCTTGGGCAGCAGCTCCGGGGTGATGCCGAGGTCACGCACGGCCTGGGCGGTCTTCGGCCCCACGGCGGCCACGCGCACGCCGGCGAGCGCGCGGGCATCGAGCCCGAACTCCCGCAGCTTTTCCCACGTGGCCTTCACGGCGTTGACGCTGGTGAAAACGATCCAGTGGTAGCGGCCGTCCACGAGCCCCTTGATGGCGCGTTCCATCTGCACGGGGCTGCGCGGCGGCTCCACGGAGATCGTTGGAACCTCCATGGGGATGGCGCCGTGGGAGGCCAGGCGAGCGCTCATCGGACCGGCTTGGCTCTTCGCGCGCGGCACCAGCACGGTCCAGCCGTACAGGGCGCGGTTTTCCCACCACGAGTACTTGGAGCGGTTGCCCACCTGCGAGCCGATGGTGACGATGAGCTCGTCCGGCAGCTCGCCCTCCTTGGCCGCTGGGCCAGATGCCGCAGCGATGGACTTCAGCGTGTCCAACGTGACGTCGTAGCTGCGCTGCCTGCGCGTGGTGCCGTGCAGGGTCACGGTCGCTGGGGTGGATCCGGGCATGCCACGGGACTTCAGCTCGCTGGCGATGGTCTGCAGGTCAGCCGGGGTGGCGGTGAGGATCATGGGCAGGCCCGCGCTGGCGAGCTGGTCCCAGTCCGTGCCGCCGCGTACGTCAGCCTCGGTGACGTCCGGTCCCAGGCCGATACCGGTGAATGCGGGCACGGCCACGGACCCGGTCATGCCGGGTACAACCTGGAACTCCGCGCCGAGCTTAGCCACTTCTTGCAGCTCCTGCATGACCGCGGGGTTGCTCAGCGGGTTGCCTGCCACGAGCCGGACCACGTCGTTACCTGCGCGCGTGCACGCCACCATTTGCTCGGCAATGACCTCGGGCGCCACGACCTGGTCGGCGGACTCTGCGTCGGTGCCCGGCTCGGCGGCGGTGGCCTGGGCAGTGTTTTCGGCACCTGGTTGCTCAGCTTCGCCGTTATCGTCGACGCCACCAGCCGTCACCGGCGCCGGGGCTGCAATAATGATTTCGGCGGCGGTCGGCGGCGCGGGCCGTGGTGGTTTGCGCCGTGCTCCGGCTTCCTTGGCTGCCTTGACTTGTGCTTGCCAGGCAGCTTCGGCTTCGTCCAGCTTGTGCTGGGGTACGGGTACCTGCGCTGCTACGAGAGCGCGCACCCCGGTGAGCACCATGGGGTCCACCCAGGCGTGTGCGGTGTGTTCCAGCACGTCGCGGGCCTTGATGGTGAGCAAATCCGGGTTGCCGGGCCCGGCGCCCACGAATAGGACGCGGCCAGGCTGGGCTGTGGCCATTCCGGAGGTTGTCATCGGTGGTGGGACTTTCTATCTTGAACGTTCAGCAGGGTCAGTAACCGGGAGTGCGCGGGGTTTGTGCGCTGGTTGTGCGGGGTATAACGCTATAGCGCGTCTGCGACGAGCTGAGCTGCGCCAGCGTCGAGCAGAGCCAGCCCCACGGCTCTGCCTATTCGTTTGGCTCCGTCGAGCACGATGTCGCGCTGGTCGGCATCGCTGGTGTCGCTAGGCTGAGTGGCGGTCATGGCGCGCCACTCGTCGTCGTCGAGTCTCCAGGTGTCCTCTTTCACGAGGGATTCCTGGCCATCGATGCCGAACACGCCGCCGGTGAAGGATAGGGTTCGCCCGTCCTCGGACCAGGTGGTGTGGGCGGCCACGGGGGCGGTGCATCCGGCCTCCAGGGTCGAAAGCATCGCGCGCTCGGCCACGGCAGCGGCGTGGCTGGGCAGGTGGTCGAGTCCCTTGACGGCGTTCCACGCCTGCTCGTCGTCGGCGCGGACCTCTACGCTCAGGGCGCCTTGGGCGGGGGCGGGCATCACCACGGTGGGGTCGATGGACTCGGCGGCACGGTCGAGCAGTCCGACGCGTTCCAGGCCTGCGCGGGCGAGCACGACTGCGTCGAGGTCCTCTTCGGTGCGGCGCATGCGCGTGTCGATGTTGCCGCGTAGCGGGAGCAGTTGCAGGTCTGGGCGGGCGGCGCGGATTTGGGAGACGCGGCGCGGAGCGCCTGTTCCCACCTTGGCGCCCTTGGGTAGGTCCATGAGGGTGAGGTTGTTGCGGCTCACCAGCACCTCGCGGGGGTCAACGCGCTGCGGCACGACCGTCTTGAAGCGGGGATCCGGCGCGGTGGGCAGGTCCTTGAAGGAGTGCACGGCGATGTCGCACTCTCCGGCGGCGAGGGCGGAGCGCAGGGTTTCGGTGAACACGCCCACGCCGATTTGGCGCACGGGCGTTCCCGCAGCCTGCGAGGCATCGCCGGGGGTGTGCACGATGTGCAACTCGGCCGCGTGACCGCCGGCCACGATGCCATCGAGCACGTGCGTCGATTGCGTGGTGGCTAGGTTCGATCCGCGTGTGCCAATGAGCAGGGTGCGCTCGCCGGTGCTCGGCGTGGTGTTGCCCCGGTCGGCCCGGGCCTCGGGGTGAGTAGCATCGGCCGTCATCTAAGCCTCCTTCGCAATCGTGTTTTCTGATCCATTGGCACTGTTCGTGCCGGAAGTACCATCGATGGCCGTCAGCCTGCCATCGCCGGTTGTACCTGCCGCTCCAGCATCCGCCTGCGTCACGATCTCCACCGCGCCCACAGGCAAGTTGAACAGCGCCGCCAGTGCATCGGGATAGCTGGTCTGCCCACCCACGGCGGACAGCTTCTTTGCCTGCACCGTCGGGGTGTGCAGCAGCTTGTCCACCACGCGCTTCATTGCCTTCTCCACAGCAGCGCGGTCGGCAGTAGACATCTCCGGGGTGTTGCGTTCCAACAGCATGAGCTCTTCGGCCAGCACCTCGCCGGCCTTTTGCCGCAGCGCCTTGACCGTCGGCACCACAGACTGAGCCCGCTGCTGCTCGAGGAACTCCTGCAGCTCCTGGGCCACGATGGCTCGGGCGGGCGCTTCGTCATCCACGCCCTCGCCCGCCATGGTGGTGAGCTCCTCAATGTTGAGCAGGGTCACTCCGGGCACCGTCGCCGCCGAACGCTCAATGTCTGCGGGCATCGAAAGATCCACGAGCACCAGCGGGCGCACGCCCACCTCGCTTGCCCGCGCGGTCGATTCCATCGCCGCGCGCGCATGCTCACCGGTCACCACGCAGTCCACCGCGCCCGTGGCAGAGACAACTAGGTCCACAGACTCCATCGTCTCCCCCACCGCATCCAGGCCCACGGCGGTGGCGTCCACGCCAGCCTCGCGGGCGTGCTGCACCAGGTTCTCGGCCCGGGACACCGTGCGGTTCGCCACCGTGATGTGCTGAATACCCAGCTTGCCCAGGTAGGTCGAGGTCAATGAGGCCATCGCCCCCGCCCCGATCACCAATGCGCGGGATGAGGCCAAGGGCGCCGTTGTGGCGTCGGATATAACAGACACCGACGAATCGACACGCAGGAAGCGAAGCGCCCGATCCACGGCGAAGGACACCATGGAGGCGCCGGCGGCATCGATCATGGTCTCGGAGTGCACACGCTTGCCGGTGCGCAGGGCGCGCTGTGTGAGGTCGTGGAGGGTGCGGCCCACGGTGCCGGTCTCGTCCGCGGACTGGTAGGCGCTGCGGAGCTGGCCGATGATCTGCTGCTCCCCGACCACCATTGAATCCAGGCCGGAGGCCACATTGAGCATGTGTTCAGCGGCGGAATCAGAGTAGTGGACGTACAGGTACGGCTCCAGCTCCTCGGCCGGCACGCCGGAAAAGCCGCTGATCGTGTCCACCACGTGATCCAGCCCGGAGTGGAACGCGCTGGCCACGGTGTAGAACTCCATGCGGTTGCAGGTGGACAGCACCAGCGCTTCGCTGATCACGTCATTATCTACAAGGCTGAGCTGCAGCTTCGGCACGTCGGCATCGGCGATGGACACGCGTTCCAGGATGGGAACCGGTGCCGAGCGGAAGGACAAACCAACCAGCAACACCTGCGCGGAACCAGTCCGGGTGTTACTACTCATGCCTTGTGCGCCTCCTGCGATTGTCCCCCGGGGGCCGCGCCGGCCCTGGGTAGTTCACGAGTCACTACGGTAGCCCTTAACATACCCCGTTGCCAAAACGTCGCAGCAGGGCTGGTATATGGCACTCACCCCTGCAGAGCGTCGATGAGCTCCTCGTTGTCGATCTCCCAGCAGCCGATTTCCTCATCGTCGACGAGGACCACAGGCACCCGGTCGCCGAACTCCATGGCCCATTCCTGGTCGACGCCATCAGCATCCACCTCGATCACTCTCAACGTGGCGCCGAAGCGGTCAACGACTGGGCGGATTTGGGCGAGCACTCGCTGGCAGGATCCGCAGGTGCTGCGGCTGACGAAGTCAACGTGATGAGTTGGGTGGTGAGTTGGGGTCTGTGGCTGGGTGGAGAAGTTCTCAATCATTAAGGGTAGTTTAGTGCGTGTGAATCACAGCCAGCCGGACAAGCACGTCGAAGGGCCCGATCAGTCGGCCACTGGGTCGTCCACTGGGTCGGCCGCAGAGTCGGCCAGGGACACCACGCACCGCGTGGCCACGGCGCTGCAGCATGCCTCAGACAAGGTGGGGGACGCCTTCAACCATATGGCGCTCACGGCGCGCGCTGGTGTGCGCAGCACTTTGAGTCGGCTGGTCTTCCCTGTTCGCAGCGAATCGGCGCAGAAGGAGGCGGGTGAGGCGTCCGCTCAGGCGGTGTTGAGTGGTGGGATCCCTACGGCTAAAGCCGAGACTGACGGGTCGCTGAGCGATCAGATTCCGGCGGATCGGGACTTGACCTCCGAGGTGTTGGCAGGCAGCACGGCAGGCAGCACAGCAGACACCACGACAGACACTTTAACGGACGCTACGGACGACACAGAGCACACGACTGACCAACCGGCCCTGGAGGACCTCAGCGATCCCGAGTTCGCCGGAATCGCGGCGCGCCACGAGATCACTCCCGTGGAGCTGCTCACGGGCCTCGATAACCTGCATGGCGCGAGCGCCGCCGCGGGAGGCTCGAATCGCGTTAACGCTCCTGATCCTTCCATCCCTCAAGACGAGGGCGTGGCCGCATTCTTCGATGTGGACAACACCCTTATTAAGGGTGCGTCCATCCTTCTGTTTGCCCGCGGTCTGGCACGGCGGCGCTTCTTCACCACGGGAGAAATCACCGGTTTCGTGTGGAAGCAGCTGAAGTACCGGGTATCCGGCACCGAGGATGCCGACGATATTGCCAGCGGCCGCGAACAAGCCTTGGCTCTGGTGAAGGGACACAAGGAGGCCGAGGTGGTGCAGATGGCCGAGGAAATCTGGGCTGCCACCATCGCCGAGCGCATCTTCCCCGGCACGAAGGAGCTAGCCGATATGCACCTGCAGGCCGGGCACCAGGTGTGGCTGGTGACGGCCACGCCCGTGCAGCTTGCCCAGGTCATCGCCCGCGAGCTGGGATTCACCGGGGCGCTAGGCACGGTTGCCGAGGTTAAGGATGGCGTGTTCACCGGCCGCATGGTGGGTGACATCCTCCATGGCTCCGGCAAGAAGCACGCGGTGGCCGCTTTGGCTGCTCACGAGAACTTCGATCTGGAGCGATGCACGGCCTACTCAGACTCGGTAAATGACTTGCCGTTGCTGAGCATGGTTGGCACGGCCGTGGCCGTTAACCCCGATTCCCAGTTGCGCAAGGCCGCGCGGGCGAATGGCTGGGAGATCCGGGATTATCGACGCGGGCGCCGGGTTCTGCGAACGTTCGGCGCGGCCGCGGCTGGCGCAGGCGCTGCGGCGGCCGGTGGGCGCTGGATTAAGCGCCACTAGTGGCTCTGTGCCCGTGGCGGCAGCACCCCACGCACCCTGAGCATCGCACCCCAGACATCTCAAAGGGCGGGTAGCGACAATAATCGTTGTCGCTACCCGCCCTTCTTATGCACTCACTAACGCGAGCGCTAGGGGCTTACTTGCCCAACTTCCGACGCTGAACGCGGGTCCGGCGCAGCATCTTGCGGTGCTTCTTCTTGGACATACGCTTGCGGCGCTTCTTAATCACAGAACCCATGATGGGCACCTCGTTTCTATCGGGGTCAATGTAAAGGTCGTCACGCATCGCCTGACCTTTAAAAGACGATGCGGAACAGGTGCGGCGGGCGTGCGCCGACACGAATGGGGAACAGTCTACCGGTTGTGGCCGGTGAGGCACAAAAAAGCACCCGCCCTCTCCATCTCAGGCCGACCGCGCGGGTCGAGCTATGGAGAAGAGCGGGTGCTGAACTGGATTCCTGCCGAGGAGCCGAAAACTAGCCGGTCTGACCCGGGGTGTACTCGGAGGCGCCGAGGTACTCGTCAACCGCAGATGCACGGACGCGGAAGTTGCGCCCCACCTGGATTGCCGGCAGCTCTTCCGAGTGAATCAAGCGGTAAACGGTCATCTTGGACACGCGCATCAGCTCTGCGACCTCTGCGACGGTCAGGAATGTTCCATTGTCAGTGTTAGCCATTAGTCATCACTTTCTTGGCGCTCTCATGCGCTGCAGGCTTCCCCTCCTGCAGGACGTCACACGTGATCGCTCCGCACCATCATAACGTGAAGACAGTGAAGAATGTGTATCGAGGGGGAAAATTGGGCTGAAGTTATGTCTAGTTGAGTGCGTTAAACCGCATAACTGAAGGGAATAGGGAACACCTTAGAGGCAAAACCGCTTTTCGGTGAACCATTGTGACTCGTGAGACGCACTGCGCCTCGCACGTTGCTAGGAGACACTCAGCTACCCCCATGCTCCCTCAATGGGGGTAGCCAGGTTGGTTACGCCTTCGGCTTGCCCAGTTCCTCGGAGCGATCCTTGCAGGCCTCCATAGCGCGGAAGAACGCACCGCGGATGCCGCTCTCTTCGAGCTCTCGCAGCGCAGCGGCGGTCGTACCACCCGGGCTGGTGACCTTCGTGCGCAGCACGGATGGGGTGTCGCCACCCTCCTCGAGGCCCTGGCGCATCATCGTGGCGGCACCGTCGACGTTGGCGATGGCCAGCTTCTCTGCCAGCGGCCGGGGCAGACCCAACTGCACGGCCGACTCGATCATGGATTCCACCACGAGGAATACGTACGCGGGTCCGGAACCAGACACCGCCGTAACGGCGTCGAGATCCTTCTCCTTGACGACGACAGCAGTGCCAACCTTCGCCATGATCTCCTGAACCTGATCCAGGTGGGATTGCTCAGCGTGCTGACCACCGGCGATACCGGCAGCGCCGCGACCGACGAGCATGGGCGTGTTCGGCATCACGCGCACCACCGGCGTACCGGCGGGCAGCTCCTTCTCCATGGAACCGATGGTCACGCCGGCGGCGACGGACACGATGATGGTGTCTGCAGAACCAGCCTCTAGGGCCTCGGCGACGTCCTTGATAACGACCGGGACTACGTCCGGCTTGACGCACAGGAACAGCAGATCCGCAGACTCAGCAGCCTCACGACCCTCGGTCGTGGTGAGAAGGCCGTACTTGTCCTTCAATTCGTCGAGACGCGCCTGCGTCGGGTCTGCAACGGTAATGGTCTTCGGGTCGGCTCCGTCCGCGATGATTCCGGAGAGCAAAGCCTCGCCGATGTTTCCTCCACCAATAATTCCAATATTTGTCATGTATTCCAGCGTGCCATTGTTTCGCCAATGCTGCTACCTCAGTAGCGGCTGTAGCGGAGTGATCGGCGCGTGCTGCCCGCGCCATTCCTGCGCGAGAAGTGCCTAGACACCTAGACACAACGAAAAAACCGATCCCCTCCGCAGTGGAGGGAATCGGCTCGGCAGTTTTTGAAAGCTGTACCGCTGGGCTACAACCCGATGATGAATCGTGGCCCCAGTGTCAGGACCAATCCCACGACGAACGCCAGCACCATCAGCAGCTTGTCACTGTGGCGGAGCAGTGCATGGACGAGGCCCACCATCACCAGAGTCACGGCAATCGCCAGCACGAGCACGAGGATGCCCGGCGCGTTTGCCCACAGCAGGCTGAATCCGAAGAACACACCCACGCCAACCACGATGGCAGCCAGAGCCTGGCCGATCATCACGGGCCAAGAGATGCGGTCGTCTTCGTACTCGAGGACCTCATCCTCGCCGAGGGTGGATTCGAGCTCGTGGAACTCTTCGGGCTTGTCTGCGTCGTGGGCGGAAGCCTTGTCAGCCCTGTCGGCGGTCTTGGTCGACTTGGCGGACGCAGTCGCTGCGGTTGCCGCGGTGGTCGCCCCTGCAGTTGCCGCAGCCGCCTTGGTGGCCTTCTCCGCCTTCTCCGCCTTCTCAGACTTCTTAGACTTTGCTGCCTTCTTTGCCGAATCTGCCTTCTCGACCGTGCCAGCCTTGTCGGCCTTGTCGACAGCGGCCACAGCGCGGGCGTCCTTCTCCGGAGCCTGAGCAGCCGTCTTGTCGTCGGTCTTAGCAGCCGAACCAGTCGGCTTGCTTTCTACCTTCGACGCCGCAACGGCCTTCCCACCCTGCGGGGCGGTCTCGCGATCGGAAGGCTGAGCTGCCGCGGCCTTCTTGGCAGCACCCGGCTCCGGCACAACACCGGTGGTCTTGCGGATGTCCGTGGGCGACGTGCGGCGTTCTGCCTTCTGCTCGGTTTTCGACTCCGGCTTCGGCTCAGGCTTCTTCTCCGCCGTGCGCTTAGCCTGGGCGTCAGCACCCTGCTTCAGCTCCACATCGCCGAAGGTTGCGGCCCCGGACTTCGGCTCCTGATCAGACGTAGCCGAGCCCGAAGCCTGGTCCTTGCCCTGGACAGCGGAAAGCTGGCCGGTGCGCTCTTCAGGGCGCTCGGTCACCGGCTTGACGCTCTTGGTTTCCTCAGGGCCCTTCTTCGTGGCCGTCTTCGCAGCGGCCTTCTGGGCCGATGAGCCCGCAGCCTGAGCGTGGGACGTCGCCTTACCCGGCGTGCGCCCGCCTCGCTTCGACGACCGAGACGATGAGGTAGACGACTTATCGGAGTCAGCGTTCGCCTCGTCCGCGTCAATGGCGGGGAAGGATCCGGTCAGCTCTGCCACAGACACGCCGCCGTCTTCCAAGCTGCGGCGGCGTCGCGGGCGACTAGCTTCAGCCGACTCTTCCTTACGCCCGTTACGGGCGAGGAGCTCGGCGACTGTCAGCTTCTCACTCATCCATCGTTCCCATCAGGTCGAAACGCTTTATTCTCAAGTCCAATACAGTACCCGGGTTACGTCAGTTATGTACCTAGGCACAGTCGATACGTCCAACAAAACGTATGTCAAAACATCAGATTACTTGCGTAACACAGCTATCCCGAAATTTTATGGCCAATTCCGGCGTCTAGTTGGCGGAAGATCACACCTTCGCGCAGCGCCCACGGGCACATGTGGAGCGTGTTGATCTGGAGCTTGCGCATCGCCGCCTCCGCGACTAGTGCGCCGGCCACAACCTGGTGCGAACGGTCTGCGCTCACGCCCTCTAGCTCGGCCCGGTCGGCTGCGGTCATCCTGGAGATGAACGCGATGAGCTGGCGCAACCCCGGCTGAGTGAGCGTGCGCTTCACCCGCGGCCCAGCCGAGGAAGGCGCAGCACCCGTCAGGCGCGCGAGCATGCGGAACGTCTTGGACGTTCCCACCGCCAAGTCCAGCGGACCGCTATCCAACAGTTGCTCGACCGGCTCGTTCAGGGTGTCGTCGATGTACTCGCGCAGCTCGGCGATGGCTTTCTTGGACGGCGGGTCGGTATCAAACCAATCCCGTGTCAGCCGAGCGGCGCCGAGGTTCACGCTGCACGCCACATCCGGGTTTTCATTCGTCCCGATGGACATTTCCAGAGAGCCACCGCCGATATCGAGATCGCAGATCCGCCCGGCCGACCAGCCGTACCAGCGCCGAACGGCAAGGAATGTGAGGCGAGCTTCGTCCTCGCCACACAAGATCTGCAGCCGCACACCGGTTTCCTTCTCCACCCGGTCCAGCACGTCCTCGGAGTTCGTGGCGGATCGCAGAGCGGACGTGGCGAAGGGCAGCATGTCTTCGCAGCGGAACTGGTCGGACATCTCCTTGGCCAGCGCCACGCCCTTGATGAGCTTGTCCTGGCCTTTCTCGTCAATGGCACCCTTTTTGTCGAGGTATTCCACCAAGCGCATGGGGGTTTTCCAATTGCTCATGGGGGTGGGCGGGCCACCGGCATGGGCATCGACCACTACTAAATGAACTGTGTTACTGCCTACGTCAAGCACACCTAATCGCACTCCCCCAGATTAACGGGTCTAGGGTGTGAGCTGTGAATGAATCAGCCGATGGAACTCCAATTGCCTCGGGTTATCCCGATGGCACCCCCGCTGATATGTCCGTGCGGGCCGGGGTGGAAATCCCGGCGGATCACCCGCGGGAATGGTTGGAGTTTGTCGATCCGGCTAATTCGGAGCATGTTTTCTCGGTTGATCTGACGTGGTTGTTATCGACCTACCAGTGCCGTTTTGGCACATCGTTGTGTCAGGGTATCGACGCCGCTACGCCCGACGCTGGCTGTTGCGTTCACGGTGCGTTCCTCACGGATGAAGACGACCGGGGGGCCTTGGCGGAGGTCGTGCCTCATTTGTCCGCCGAGGACTGGCAGTGGCGCGGCGAAGCGGCCGATCCGGAGGGGAACATCGAGTTCAGGGACGATTGGACCGCGATCGACGCTCACCATGAGGGCGCGGAGATCGAGCCCTGGTTGGAGTGGGATGAGCTCGACAACAATGAGGGCGTGGCCGAGCCAGCGCTGAAGACGAAAACAATCGCGGGGGCGTGCATCTTCGCCAACCGCGCTGATTTCGCCGGCGGCGCCGGGTGTGCGCTGCACCGGTGGGCACTACGCAATGATGTGGCGCTGACGGTAGCGAAGCCGGAGGTGTGCTGGCAGCTGCCGATTCGGCGGGAGGAGCAGTGGGAGACGCGCCCAGACGGCGCCGAGGTGCTGCGCACCACGATCACGGAGTACACCCGGCGCGGGTGGGGCAACGGGGGCGAGGACTTCGACTGGTACTGCACGTCCGACCCGGCGTGCCACACGGGCGGGGAGCCACTGTGGCGAACGCACAAGGACGAGCTCGTGGAGCTCATGGGAGAACCCGCCTACGAGGCTGTGGCGGAGCACTGCCGGGAGCGGGAGCAGTGGGCGCGCCGCTCCCCCAGCGGCTTCCCGCTGTTGGCGATCCACCCGGCTACGAAGATCGCAGCGGAGCGCGAAGGCCGTGCTCCTAGCGGCAGCTAGGCCTTAAGCCTCGAACTTGTAGCCCAGGCCACGGACGGTCACGAGGATCTCCGGGCTGGACGGGTTGCGCTCGATCTTCGAGCGCAACCGCTTGATGTGCACGTCTAAGGTCTTCGTATCGCCCACGTAGTCGGCGCCCCAGACCCGATCGATGAGCTGGCCACGGGTCAGCACTCGGCCGCTGTTGCGCATGAGGTATTCCAGTAGGTCGAATTCCTTGAGCGGCATGGGGACGGGCTGGCCGTCCACGGTGACGATGTGGCGCTCCACGTCCATCTTCACGCGGTCTTCCTGCAGCACTAGTCCATCTTCACTCTCATCGGCTGCGGCTTCGCTGTCGCGGCCGCGGCGCAGCACAGCGCGGATGCGGGCGATGAGCTCCCGGGCGAAGTAGGGCTTGGTCACGTAGTCATCGGCGCCGAGTTCTAGGCCCACAACCTTGTCGATCTCGCTATCGCGGGCGGTAACCATGATCACCGGCACGCTGGAGGTCTGGCGCAGTTGGCGGCATACTTCGGTGCCGGACATACCAGGGAGCATGAGGTCCAGCAGCACGATGTCCACCTGCTCGGTGGCGAAGGTTTCCAGGGCGGTGGGGCCGTCTTGGGCCAGCAGCACGTCGAAGCCCTCTTTTTTCAGCAGGAAGGCGAGGGGCTCGGCTAGCGATTCTTCATCTTCAACGATCAGCACGCTCGTCACTGCAGTAGAAACCTTTCTCATGAGGCCCAGCTGTGCCTCCGACGTTCAACGATGTGTTCTATGTTAGTGCCCGGCGCGGGCTGACGCGGGGCGAGGCCGCCCGAGCCCCACCCGGTCGCACTGCTACGGCCGCGTTCCTCGGTCTACTGTGCCCTCGGCATCGTTGGCATCGTCAGCCTCGTACGCATCGCCAGCCTCGGCGGGCTCGTCACCGAGCTGCGCCAACGTCTCAAAGCCATGCAACCGTGGTTCCGAGGAATCCTCTGTGAGCACCACGGCGCTGTCGGCGTCGGAGTTGGTCTTGAGGCGCTCCTCACCAGGGATCACGGGCTCGTCATCCTTTTTCTTTTTGGTGGGGCTGTTCTCGTTGACGCGCGGGAGCTCCAGCGTGAACGTTGATCCCGTGCCCGGCCGCGACCATAGCGACACGCTGCCGCCGTGGTTGGCCATGACGTGCTTGACGATCGCCAAGCCCAATCCGGTGCCGCCGGTGTTGCGGGATCGGGCCTTGTCCACTCGGAAGAAGCGTTCGAACACGCGCTTCTGGTTTTCGGGGGCAATGCCGATGCCGCGGTCAGTCACGCGGATCACCACGGTGTCGTCCGTGGCCTCCCGCGAGATCGACACGGTCGAGCCCTGCGGGGAGTAGTGAATCGCATTGGTCACCAGGTTGGACACGCTGGTGACCAGCAGGCCCATGTCGCCCTTGACCATGGCGTTGCACTTGGCATCCTTGACCAACTCAATCTCCACCGCCGAGGCCGCCAGCCGGCACCGATCCAGGGCATCCTCCACGACCCGATCCACGCTCAGAATCTCCGGGTCGGGCAGCGACTCCGCGCCCTGCAGCTTGGACAGGCTGATGAGCTCGGTGATCATCTGGTTCATCCGCTGCGTTTCCACCATGAGCTTGCCGCCGAAATACTCCACGGCGTCTGGGTCATCGTGGACTTCCAGCATCGTCTCCACCAGCAGGGAGATCGCGCCCACTGGGGTTTTCAGCTCGTGGGACACGTTGGCAACGAAGTCGCGGCGCGCCGACTCCATGCGCACGTATTCGGAATCGTCGGTGGCGTACACCACCACGTAGCGCGCATCCGCGAGGCTTAGCAGTTTGACCTGCCCGGCCACCGAAATAACGGGGCGGTTGCCCCTCCTCGGCGGCGGGGCGTAGTGGATCTCGCGCGGCTCTTGATCCCCCATGACGCGGGCCACCACGGCCCACACCTCGGAGTTCAGCGCGCGCTCGTGAACCAGCCCCAGTTCGTGCGCCCGCGGGTTAGAGAGCACCACGTTGCGCTTCCGGTCCACCACCACGACCGCATCGGGAGCGGACTGGATGGCGAAGTGGAGCATCTGCGCCACGGTGGATACGCGGTTGCCCTCCAGTTGCCGCTGCGTGCGCAAGTTGCGTTGCTTGCGCACGCGCATGCGGTACGCAATCATGCCGAGCACGCCAAAGGCTGCTCCAATGAGCAGCCCTATCAGCACGCCCAGCCAAAGTCCCCCAGTGGCTGGATCCATAGAAATATTCTGACCTTACTTCTGGCCCTGTGCAGCTACTGCGGCGGCACCAGCGGCAGCCGCCTCGGGATCCAGGTACTCGCCGCCCGGGTTGAGCACCGCACCTTCGGAATCCAGGTGGTACACCAGCGGAATACCAGTGGGGATGTTCAGCCCGGCGATGTCTTCGTCAGAGATCTGATCCAGGTGCTTGACCAGCGCGCGCAGGGAGTTGCCGTGGGCGGCGACCAGCACGGTCTCACCGTTCTTCAGGCGCGGCTCGATCTCGGACTCGTAGTAGGGCACGAAGCGCTTGACCACATCGAGCAGGCACTCGGTCGCGGGGACTTCGTCCAAGTCGGCGTAGCGCTCGTCGTTGGTCTGGGCGTACTTATCGTCCGCGTCGATGGCCGGCGGCGGGGTGTCGTAGGAGCGGCGCCATGCCATAAACTGCTCCTCGCCGTACTTGTCCTTCGTCTCGGCCTTGTTGAGTCCCTGCAGGGCGCCGTAGTGACGCTCGTTGAGTCGCCAGTCGCGGATCACGGGGATCCAGTGGCGGTCGGCGGTATCCAGCGCGATGTTCGCGGTGGTGATCGCGCGGCGCAGCAAAGAGGTGTAAAGGATTGTCGGCTTCAGGCCGGCCTCCTTGATCATCTCGCCGCCGCGCTTGGCCTCTTCCCGACCCTTGTCGGTCAGTGCCACGTCCACCCAGCCAGTGAATTGGTTGGATGCGTTCCATTCGCTTTGCCCGTGGCGCAGCAGAATCAGGGTGCCTTGATTGTTGTCGCTCATAGTTCAATAGTGCCACGTCCACGGGGGCTGCGCTTAGTCTTTCTGCTCTCCTCCCCCGTTCTCGTCTGTCGGGTTTTCTATCTCCGACGCCAACGTGCTCCCCGGCGGTGGAGCCAGCAATTGGATCTCCTGCTCAGAGGGCTTGAGGTGGGTGAATGCGGCGAGGTTCATGGTGGGTTCTCCCCGCGACAGTCGCCACGCCCATTCATGGCGGATGGAAGAGGCAAAACCGCGCTCGAGGATGCGGTTGAAGTCCTGATCGGCGCGCTCGAGGATCTGGCCGAGCACCCGCTGCAGGTCATCCGCCGTGGTGGAGTCCGGGAATTGGCCAACGAGGTAGATGTCGTTGTTGCGGTCCAGCGTGTAGTGCACGCCGAAGGTCTTGCGGTTGGCTTGAAGCAGCAGCTTGTACACCTCGGCCTCGGCTTCTTCCACGGCGCGGCTGATGAATGCCTCGATGCGGAACATGCCGTCTTGGGGGATGAAGATGCAGTTCGTCTTCAGGCGTTTTTCGCCGGGCAGCACGACGACCACGTTGTCGTCCGACTGGCTCGGCAGGGTGTATTCGACGTCTGCTTGGTCGAGGAGGTCACAGATTCCTTGGCGATCCATGGCCTCCAGTGTAGGAGGATTGAACGCGGGCTGGGAGAATGAACGGCATGACACCACGCAAAGAGCCGGAGCGGACCGACGATGGCCACTACATCATCGTCAACGGGCGGAAGTGGCGGGCGACCGATCCGAACATCCCGCCGAACTTGGAATCCGAACTGGTCGCGGAGCTCATGAATGCCCGCCGTGCGGTGAAGGAGCAGGGTGATGCCGCACGGTTCCGCGTACAGGACGCGAAGGTGGCTCTCGGCGAGCGCGGCGAGAAGTGGTGGGAGCCCACCGACGAAGGAGTGGCTGCACGTATCGCCGCCGCGATCCGCACGCTGCTGCGCAAACGGGACGAGGGCAAAACAATCTGTCCCAGCGACGCCGCCCGCGTGGCCGGCAGCGGAACGGGAGCTGGAGGCGAGAATGAAGACGGGGAAGGTGGATGGCGCAATTACATGGATCTCGCCCGCTCCGTGGCTGCCGACATGGCGACCACCGGCGAAATCATCGTGATGCAGTCCGGCGAGCCCATCCCGGATGGCACGCGCCTCCAGGACATCTCGGGGCCGATCCGCCTGGCACGCGGCCCGAAGTTTCGCATCTAACCCTGCGGAAAGCGTTCCCCTGAGCGCGGGGAGTCCTGAACTTGGCGGTACAACTCGGCCATGCGCCCCGCTGTGGCCTTCCAGGAAAAGCGAGACGCAAAGCCCGCAGCGTACTCGCCCATGCTGATGCGTGTGGCGTCGTCGAGAACCAACGATTCCAACGCCGCTGACCAGCGCGACGGATCGTGACCATCCACAAGCAGACCAGACTTTCCCTCATCGACGGCGATAGGCAGGCCACCCACGCGGGTGGCGACGACCGGGGTGCCGCTGGCCTGCGCCTCGAGTGCCACGAGGCCGAAGGATTCGTTGTAGCTCGGCACGGCGATAATGTCGCAGGCCTGGTACACGCTCACGAGCTCCTCCGGCGGGCGATGCTGCAGGAAACGCACGCAATCGGCAATACCGAGCTCGCGGGCGCGGGCGCGCAGCACCTCGCCGCTATCTTCCATGGAGCCGGAGCTGCCGCCGCAGATGATGATGTTGATGAGCTGGGAGGGGTTGCGTTCGATGAGCTCGGCGGCGGCGTCGAGGAGGACCTGCGGGCCCTTGAGTCGCTGCAGGCGCCCGACGAAACCGATGACCTTCGCGCGGAAAGGAATGCCGAGCTCGCGGCGGGCTCGCTCGGTGGCCCGATCGTTGCCGGGGGTGAAGCGCTCCACATCCGCGCCAGGGGTGACGACGGCGATGCGGGAAGGGATGGCGTCGTAACCCATCTGCAGATCATCGACCTCAGCTGGGGTGTTAACCATAAGCAGATCAGCATTGTCCACGATCTGCTGCTCGCAGATGCGCCGGGACTCCGGCTCGCGGCGATCGCCGTGGGCCAAGGCGTTGTTCTTCGCGTGGGCGAGGGTGTGGGCGGTATGCACCCAGGGGATCTGCCAAAGGTCGCTGAGCAACCACGCCACCTGGCCGGAGAGCCAGTAGTGGGAATGGACCACATCGTAGGTGGCGGAATGCTCCTTGACCCATGCGAGGATGCTGCCGGTGAAGGCGACCATTTGGGTGGGCAGATCTTCCTTCGTGAGCCCCTCGAAGGGGCCAGCTATGCAGTTGATGACGCGCATGTTCGGCTCCACGTTGACCATGCAGGGATGCGGTCGGGTGGCGCGGGTGAACACGTCCACCTCGATGCCCCTGCGGGCAAGCTGACGTGCCGTGTTGTTGATGTACACGTTCATGCCTCCCGCATCACCGGTGCCGGGCTGCTCGAGCGGCGAGGTGTGCATGGAAATAATTGCGATGCGCATGGTGGAGATTTTAGGCGCGGCTAGGGATTGACCACACCCGATGTGAACCCCCTCACACAAAATTGTTTCATTTTCATGAATGAATAGTTTTGGTTCGTTAGTATCTACCGCAAGCATGACCCCGGCCAGTGGGGCTGCGACTGATTGCGGTGACTGATTGCGGTGAAAGCTCCTCGCAACTCCGTTGGAGCAGCAACAATCTGTCCGCCCAACTGGTGCCGACTTTGACACGAAGGATCATTTTTATGTCTGACGCCGCCGAGGCTCCCTCCACCACCACGCCTTCCTCCACCGGCTCGGGGAAGCACACACTTGATGACGACTACACCCAGGACCAGAACCGAGAGGGCACGGCGTGGCGGGAGAAGCCGTACCTGAAGTACTACGGCGACTGGACCCCTCACACGCTCGAGTACAAGAGCGACAGCCTGCCCGCCATGCTGGAGCGCACCGTCAAGGCAAACAAGAAGAAGCCTCTGCTGGAATTCTTCGGTGCCACAACCTCCTACGGAGACTTCTACGAGCAAGTGAAGGCTACGGCCGCTGGCCTGCGTGAGTTGGGCGTGAAGTCCGGCGACCGCGTGGCCGTGATTCTCCCGAACTGCCCCCAGCACCTCATTGCGATCTTCGCGGTCCAGATCCTCGGCGCCACCGTTGCCGAGCACAACCCGCTCTACACCGCACGCGAGCTCAAGGGGCCGTTCAACGATCACGGCGCCAAGGTCGTCATCTCCTGGGACAAGATCGCGGAGACGTGCAAGGAGCTCACCCGCACCAGCCCACTGGAGAAGATCGTGTCGGTGAACATGATCGACGCAATGCCGGGCGTGAAGCGTTTTGCCCTGAAGCTGCCGATCAAGTCGCTGCGCGAGAAGCGGGACCAGCTCCACGGCGAGGCTCCGGGCACCATCAACTTCCAGGACCTGGCTTCTGGCAAGATCGGCGGGTACGGTCGCGATATCAACGTTCCCACTGATTTGGGTGAGAATTCGCCCGCGTTCATCCTGTTCACCTCCGGCACCACGGGCAAGCCCAAGGGCGCGCTGCTGACTCACGGCAATGTGATGGCCAATGTGGTGCAGGGCCTAGCTTGGGTGAAGGACCTGGGTAAGGATGGCCAGGAGCGCTACCTCGCCGCCCTGCCGCTGTTCCACATTTACGGTTTGACCTTGACCGCTGCCCTGGGCGTGGCCACCGCCGGCAAGCTGATTCTGCTGCCGAAGCCGGAGATTCCTTTGATCGTGGACCAGTTGAAGAAGGAGCTGCCCACCTACATGCCGGGCGTTCCCACCCTGTACGACAAAGTGCTGGGCGCTGCCGACGACTACGACATCGACCTCAAGGGCATCCACAACGCCCTATCCGGCGCCGCTCCCCTGCCGGTACACACCACGGAGAAGTGGGAGAAGAAGACCGGTGGCAAGATCATCGAGGGTTACGGACTGACCGAGACCTCCCCGATCATCGTGGCAAACCCGATCACCCCGGATCGCCGCGCAGGCTACATCGGCATCCCCTTCCCGGACACCGAGGTACGCGTTGCCGACCCGGACGACTTCAGCCGCACCATGCCCGACGGGGAAGCCGGTGAACTGCTGGTACGCGGTCCGCAGATCTTCAAAGGCTACATCAATATCGACGATGCCGACCAGCCCTTCCACGAGGACTGGTTCTGCACCGGCGACATGGCCGTGATGGAGCCGGACGGCTTTATCAAGATCGTCTCGCGCATTAAGGAAATGATCATCACCGGCGGATTCAACGTTTACCCGGCCGAGGTGGAGGAGTTCCTCGAGGAACACGACCAGATCCAGAAGGCAGGCGTGGTGGGTCTGCCGAAGGATGACGGCTCCGAGGAGGTCGTGGCCGCCGTCGTCTTGGCCGAGGGCGTGAGTGAGTCCGACTTCGACAGCGAGGCCGTCCGCGACTGGGCACGGGAGGGCCTGACGCGCTACAAGGTGCCGCGCCGCTTCTTCGTCATCGACGAGATGCCTGCGGACCTGATCGGCAAGATCCGGCGCCGCGAGGTGAAGGAACTCGTGGAGAAGATGGCCTAAGGCCCCTTTGGAGAGGTTCGGTGACAACCGTGCTTCACCGAACTTTCCACTGCCCTAGCTCCCTTCTCCCCCTAGCTTCCTAGTCGAAGGCATCGTCGGCCACGTGCGGAGGATCGTGCCGGAAGCCCTTGGTGAGGTATCCCAGCACAGCGATTCCGATCACCAACCAAATTCCGCCAATGGTGAGGGCGGCACTATCAAGTTGGGTCAGCAGTGTGAAAACAATGACTGCGCCCAACACAGGCAAGATCGCGTCAGTAAAGACATTCCACGACCCTCCCGACCGTTTCGTTGCCACGCCGAGAACCACCACGCTCACATTCACCAGCGTGAAGGCAAAGAAGGCGCCGAAGTTCACGAACGACGTTGACGTATTGACATCCAAGAACAACGCCAGCAAGCCGACCACGCTGACCGTCAGCACCGCCGCCCACGGAGTCGAAAACCGCTTGCTCATCTTGGATAGCCATGCACGCGGAAGCGCTCCATCGCGTCCCATCGTGTAGAGCAACCGGGACGCGGACGTCTGCGCTGCGATTCCAGACGTGAACTGAGCGACCACCAGCGCAGCCACGATGAAGGATTGGAAGAATGTTCCGCCAACTGTGAGTGCCATGTCGGTAGCAGCAGCATCCTCATTACCGAAGTGCATACCTGGGTGCACGAGTTGTGCGCTATAGGACAGGATGACGAACACCGCTCCACCGATGAGAGCCACCAGCATGATTGCGCGGGGCATGGTCTTTTCCGGTTCTTTGGTTTCGTCGGTGAGCGTCGTGACCGCATCGAATCCCAGGTAGGCATAGGCGGCCACGGCCGCGCCGGCTGTGATGCCGGAGAAACCGCCATGCCCAATGAATGGTTCACTCAGGGAGCGAGATTGGTCTGCGTTGCCAGTGAGGTAAACGATGCTCAATACAACGAACGCAGCGATCACTGCGAACTGGAAAACCATCAGAACGAAGTTGACCTTGTCAGCAACTTTCAAACCGATGATGTTGATGATCGTTGTGATCACAATGTAGGTCAGCACCGATACCGCGTGCGGCACTCCAGGAAAGATACTTCCCACGTAGGCAGCACCAATGAGCCAGATGACCATGGGCAGGAACATGTAGTCCAAAAGGACCGTCCATCCGACCAAGAAGCCTGCCTTGGGCCCGATAGATTTGCCCACGTAGGTGTAGGCGGATCCGCCGATGGCGAATCGGGAAGCGAGTCGACCGTAGCTTGCGGCGGTAAACAGCATGGCTACGAGGGCCAGCAGATACGCGCCAGCCGCAGCACCCTGACTTTTCGTAGCGATGACGCCGAAGATTCCCAAGCCGATGAGCGGTGTCATATAGGCCAGGCCGAATAGCACCACTGATCTGAGATTAAGTACCCGCTCGAGTGGTGCTTGGTTGGCACCGGAGGATACCGAGGATACGGAGGATGCAGAAGATGCGTTGGAGCCTGTGGATCCTGCGGCTCCCGCAGACCCAGTTGATGATGAGCTCATGGTTAGTGTCCTCCATGTTTGCTGGATGTGGGGCGACCTGCCCCGTGGTGCCACGTAGTGGGTTGAATTGCGCCGCTGTAGAGCGGCAGAGAGATTGGTTCGTCGCCATCAAGGAAGTGATTCCAGGGAAATACCGAACCTTCAACTCCCTCGGTCCATGCTCGCTGCACCTCGGCACGATCAACGTCTGCGACGAGCAACGTCGGTTCCGCGTCGGCTTGATCAAGAACATGTCCCTGGGGATCCACGATGATGCTCCGTCCCATACCGATCGGAGCAGCGGCGTTCACGCTGAGTGTGTAGAACTGATTCGTGATGGAGTTGGCGCGAGCCACAACGAGCTCTTGTTCACGGTCAGGCGTGGTGGTCTTGACGATGTTGATCACTGCGTCGACCCCTAGCCAGCCGAAATGCCGTGATAATTCCGGCCACCAGTTGTCATAACAAATATTCAGCCCTAGCCGGCCCCAACCGGGGATCTCGAAGGTGCACGGTTCAGCACCAGGTGAATACGGTTCCGTTGGTCGCCACGGAAACATTTTCCGATAGCTGGCCACGACCTGTCCGTGCGGATCGAAGACGAACGCAGTGTTGAATAGTTCGCCATTGTCTCCGCGTTCGCACACGGATCCGGGGATCAGCCATGTACCGATCTCCGCCGCCGCTGCTCCCAACACATCGATCAGCTCGGATGCTGGTCGCGCAGCGTCACGGAGACGCTGGTTTTGGACCTCAAGGTCCTCATCGTCGCAACCGAAAAGGTGTAGTTCCGGAAAAACGACCATATCTGGATGACATTCATCAACAACAGCTTTCGTGTGGCTCACGAACTCTTGGATGTCATCCTCCGATGACTCCGGGTATCCGTCGCGGCCGTATCTAGCAGGCGCCGCCTGAACAAGTGCGACACGAAGGGTCTGGTGTGCCTCGGTACTCCCCGGCTGGGAGTCGTCTAATTCTGCTCGATTGCTACTCATTGAGAACCTCACGGTGCACGCTCGATTGGGTAAATCGATAATTGGAATCTGTAGGATTTTTACTCTAGTTCCGCCGTGACCAGCACATAAGGCTTTTCTAGAATTTTGCGATCGACCGCCGCGAGGTGAAGGAGCTCGTGGAGAAGATGGCCTAGCGCGGGGTGGCTACGTACTGCACCGAGCTGTATTCCTCGATGCCCTCAGCACCGCCCTCGCGGCCCAGGCCGGACTGCTTCACGCCACCGAAGGGTGCCGCAGCGTTGGACATCACGCCCACGTTCACGCCCACCATGCCGAACTCCAGGTTCTCCGTGGCGCGCTGCATCCGCACAGCATCGTCGGTGAACACGTAGGAAGCCAGGCCGTACTCCGTGCCGTTGGCGATCTCGTATGCCTCTTCTTCTGTGGAGAAGGTGAAGATCGGGGCAACCGGGCCGAAGATCTCCTCCGTGGCGATCCGCGCATCGGCCGGCACCTCGGCCAGCACGGTGGGGGCGTAGAAGTAGCCAGCGTCGCCGACCTTCTTGCCGCCGGTCAAAACCTTCGCTCCCTTGGACACAGCGTCTTCGACCAGGGAGGCAACGTTGTCCAGCGCCTTCTGCTCGATCAGCGGACCTACGTCGGTGGATTCATCCATGCCGTTGCCCACCTTCAGACCTTCCAGCTCTGCGGTGAGTCGCCGGGAGAACTCCTCAAACACGGCCTCGTGCACGATCATGCGGTTCGCTGCGGTGCAGGCCTCGCCCATGTTGCGCATCTTGGCCTGCTTGGCCTGCTCCACGGCAATATCCAGGTCGGCATCCTCAAACACGATCAGCGGAGCGTTGCCGCCGAGTTCCATGGAGGTGCGCAGCACATTGTCGGAAGCCTGACGGAGCAGGATCTTGCCGACACCCGTGGAGCCGGTGAAGGACACCTTGCGCAGGCGATCGTCGGACATCAACGTCTGGGACACCTCCGGTGCCTCCAGGGTGGTCACCACGTTCAGCACGCCTGCCGGCAGGCCCGCATCCAGCATGGTCTGCGCGAAGTACAGGGAGGTCAGGGGCGTGAGCTCGGCAGGCTTGAGCACCATCGTGCAGCCCGCCGCCACCGCCGGGGCCACCTTGCGGGTGGCCATGGCGAGCGGGAAGTTCCACGGGGTGATCAGCAGGCACGGACCCACCGGCTTGTGCTGCGTGCGGATGTTGAGCTTGCCCTCCGGGGAGGTCAGCGAGTGGCCGTAGTGGCGCACGGCTTCCTCGGAAAACCAGCGCAGGAACTCCGCGCCGTAGGCCACCTCGCCGCGCGCCTCGGCCAGGGACTTGCCCATCTCGAGGGTCATCAGCGTGGCGAACTCTTCCGCCCGCTCATGCACCAGGTCGAATGCCCGGCGCAGGATGTCGGAGCGTTCCCGGGCGCTGGTGCGCGCCCATTCCTTCTGGGCGTTCGCGGCGGCGTCGAGGGCGCGGGCCGCGTCCTCAGCGGAACCTGCGGCCACCTCGGCCAAGGATTCCCCAGTGGCCGGATTTTCCACAGTGAATGTTGCCGACGTAGCGGCGTCGACCCAATGTCCATTAATGAGAAGGCCGGTCGGAACCGAGGCGAGGAGGTCAGAGGTGTTCAGGGCCATGCGTGTTGTTCTCCGAATGGTCGTAGGAATTGTTGGAATGTGACGGATTAGTTATAGCAGTATGCCGATTGGCCGTCGCGGGCTAGACGCGGGAGCGGATCTCCTCGGCCAGCACCTGCAGTCCGTCGCGCAGAGTGTCCTCGCCGATGACCAGCGGCGGGAGCAGGCGGATCACGTTGGCGTCCATGCCGCAGGTGAGGATCTGCACGCCCTTGGCCTTGCAGGCACCCGCGACATCGGCGGTGAGCTGCGCATCCGGCTTACCGTTGGCATCCACGAACTCCAGGGCGATCATGGCGCCGTGGCCGCGAACCTCCAGCACACGGCCGGAATCGGTGAGCGGCTCGAGGACTTCACGGATGATCTTTTCGATCTCCAAGGCGCGATCGGCCAGCTTTTCGTCTCGCATGACGCCCAAAGCCGCCACCGCTGCGGAGGCCGCCACCGGGTTGCCACCGTAGGTACCGCCCAAGCCGCCGGAGACGGGTGCGTCCATGATCTCCGCGCGACCCGTGACTGCGGATAGCGGCATGCCGCCAGCGATGCCCTTCGCGGTGGTGATGAGGTCCGGGACCACGTCGAACCACTCCACGGAGAACCACTTGCCCGTGCGGCACAGGCCAGCCTGGACCTCGTCGGCGACGAAGACCACGCCATTGTCCTTGCACCACTGGGCGATGGTGGGCAGGAAGCCCTCGGCGGGAACGATAAAGCCGCCTTCGCCCTGGATCGGCTCGATGACAACGCAGGCGAGGTTCTGGGCACCGACTTCCTTTTCCATCATGCGGATGGTGCGCTGTGCGGCTTCTTCGCCGGAGAGGCCATCGCGGGCAGGGTAGGACATCGGGGCGCGGTAGACCTCGGAGGCGAATGGGCCGAAGCCGGTCTTGTACGGCTTGTTCTTAGCGGTCATGGCCATGGTGAGGTTGGTGCGGCCGTGGTAGGCGTTGTCGAAGACCACCACGCCGTTGCGCTTGGTGTAGGCGCGGGCGATCTTCACCGCGTTTTCCACGGCCTCGGCGCCGGAGTTGAGCAGCACGGTCTTTTTGTCGAAGTCGCCGGGGGTGATGTGGTTGAGGATCTCGGCGACCTTCACGTAGCTCTCGTAGGGCGAAACCATGAAGCAAGTGTGGGTGAAGTGGGATACGGCATCCTGCACGGCCTTGACGACGGCCGGGTGGGATGCGCCGACGCTGGTCACGGCGATGCCGGAGCCGAAGTCGATCCAGCGGTTGCCGTCTTCATCGACGATGATGCCGCCATCGGCATCGACGACGTAACCGGGCAGGCCCGGGTTGACGGCTGCGGAGACGGCGCGCTCGCAGCGCTCCTTCAGTTCAGCGCTCTTGGGGCCGGGCAGTTCGGTAGTGATGCTGCGGGACTGTTCAATGCGGTAGTCGCGGGGTTCCATGATGTGTTCCTTCCCGATGCGGTGCTTGTGCCGGGGTTTGGGCCGGTGCTTGTTGTCTTGGCTTGTCTTGCTGGAGTGTGTCTGTACTCCATTATGGTGACCCGAGACACATCCAACAATGGCCGTAGTGGATAAGATTGGTCTTGATATTGTCCAAAATGGCGAACAGGGTGGGCATGCGTCTGGCGGGCAACACAGGCGCAGGAACGCAACCTGGACCTAAAAATCAGGCACGAAAGGAACTCAGCACCGATGAGCCACGAGC
This sequence comes from Corynebacterium falsenii, assembly GCF_020099275.1. NCBI lineage: Bacteria > Bacillati > Actinomycetota > Actinomycetes > Mycobacteriales > Corynebacteriaceae > Corynebacterium > Corynebacterium falsenii. The sequence continues at coordinate 163,629 of NZ_CP083646.1, forward strand.
ACCCCTCGGGATCCCGCGGCAGTTCCCCCACCACCGCGACTCCTTCCATCGACGGAGCCATCGCCGCCACCGGCCTGCCCCTGCGCTGGCTCTACGCTCAGAGCCAGCTCCACCTCCGCCCCATCACAAGTCCCATCACACAGCCCGAGCGCCAGCCCGCACACCAGGCCGACATGCACTTCACCACCGTCGGCTCCAGTGAGCTCGCCGACCCGGGCGAGTTCCTCCCACCCGGCTCGGTCGTCCTCACCACCGGCGTGGGGTTTAAGCAGCGCAACGAGGATTTCGATGCTTACGTCCACCGCGCCGCCGACCGTGGAATCACAGCTATCGGCTTCGGCGTGGGGCTGGAATACCCGACCGTGCCGCAGCAACTCATCGCCGCCGCTCGCGCATACCGCATCGGCTTGTTCCTCATCCCACGCGAGATCCCCTTCACCCGCATCATCGAGGCCGTCGCCCGCGAACATCAGCGCCGCGCACAGCTCGAACAGCGCATGGCGGCGCAGATCCAGGAGGAGCTCAACCGCACCTCCCACACTTCCGGCATCGAGGGCATCGTGCAGGTGCTCTCCCACCGCACGCACAGCGCGGTGGCCGCGGCGTGGGGTGAGCAGGTCGTCCGCTCCGATAGCGCCGAGCACTCCCCCGCTGCCTCCGCTCGGCTCGACGCCGCACTCACCCACGCCTCCCCCGCCCACGCCGGCACGGTCACCGCCCCGCCAGGTGCCGTGCTCTACGAGGTTCCCCTGGGCCCCACCAGCGCAGACGGCGTTCTGCTTACCGCCCGTGATCACGCCTTCACCCCGGCGGAGCGTGGCGTGTTTAAACATGCCGCTGGTCTGATTTCCCTGGTTCAGCGCCAGCACATCGCTCCCCATACGATCCCGAGTACGCGGTTGGCGTGGGAGGCTGTGGCGTCGCATATGGTGGGCCTCGATGGGACGAGCGACCGCCTGACCACTGCGTTGGCGCCGCTGACGGACGCCGATGGGCGGGTGCGGCTCCTGGCGTTTCGTTCGCACTCGCCTGCCGCTGCCGCCCGGGCTGCGTTGCGCGATCGTGTGGTGGCCGCGTTTGAGCGCTCTGGCCTGGAATTTATCGACCTTCCCGCGCCGCGCGAGGGCGCGCATCTCGTGTTTGCTGCGGCCGTGCCGGATGAGGTTGTTTCGCTTCTCGACGCCACCCCCACGGCCGTTTCCGCCCCCACAGCTGTATCGGGGCTAAGCGGGGATGTTCTGTACTCAGTGGTGGTGGCGATGCGCCCGGCGCACCGTGGGCAGCCGCTGCCGGAGCCGCCGTCGCTGCCGGCGTGGACGGGCAATGCTGCGGTGCGGCCCGTGCTGCATGCGCGCTTTCGCGAGACGCTGCAGCGGATCCACGATGCCGACCCCACGCTGTTCGATACAGCCGTGGCGTTCCTCACCACCGACGGTCACGTGGGCGATACCGCCGCCACGCTGGGCATTCACCGCCATACCGCTCGGGCGCGGCTGCAGCAGATCGCGGCGCTGGGCTGCGACCTGAGTGTTCCGGAGACGCGCGCGGAGCTGCTCATCCTCGCGCGGCTGTTCCAACCGGAAGGCTAAGGAGACGATCACGTGGAAATCATTGACCAAATCTACAAACCCAAACTTAGAATTTCTTTAGGAAAATTTCTACATCGGTAAGTATTTTGGGAGTCGACAGAGTGGTGAGAAATTGTGCTAATTCCTCATCTAGCATTGCAGCTAAATCCATACAAGCCTCGTGACACCCTTGAGGACCAAGCCTAACATCCGTCCCCGTAATCGGAATTCCGTTGGGGATTACAGATTCGTGATGAGCAATCCTATTACGGATCTGCCGTACTGGAAATACTTTTTCATACACCCATTCTCTAGTTAAACCCCGATTTCCAAATTTGGGATCCTGCATTCTTGCCAGCCGCTGCGCTCCTGGAAAAACCTTCACGAGGTCACGACGCCCCCAAATACGGTCATGATCAGCCCTATCAAACGGCTCCTTTAAGCCGGAATCTCCACCTTTATCCAGCATGTTGGTCCAAGTTCTAAACATTGAGGTGGCTACTAGACGTCCCCCGAGTCGAGATCCTTTCACCGCACCCTTCCCTGTAAAATGTGCCGGTAGACGACTCCATGATTCTTGAATGTTTTCTCGAACGCGGGCATCAAACCCAATCTCTATTCTCGAGTACCAGTCTTCGCCAAATCTTTCGGTCAAGTTCCTGTTGATAGAATTCCTGAGTGCCACCTCAAGGAAGGAAATATCCATGAAAAGAGAGGAACTTAATCTTCTATCCAGCACATAGAGTTCACGAGCGGCGCAGACGTCTCTGCAAACACGTTTCATGTACGGCTCTAGCCTGTCCTCAGAGACCCAATCATCGTTTATCGGCGTCATATCAGGAACCCCCCAGTTCACATTGCTTGACGAAACGTTTAGGACTATACTGGCTATTGTAATCCCCTCCCACATGGAGTCACCCGTTCAGCGGACTGGCTGCGGAGGGGTTTTTCTTTACCCAGATCAGCCCAGAAGCATCGTGGGCGCAGTCCGCCCTATCGGTGCTTGCAGCCCGGCCAGCAGCAGGGCCGCCGCTTCCCCTCTTCCAGTTCCTCGCGCGTGCGACGGATGCGGCGCGCCCGCGTCTCGGGCTTTTTCGCGTCGCTCACCCAGCAGATGAACTCGTTGCGCCCGAGGGGAGTCAGACTCTCCCACAGCGCAAGCACCTCCGCGTCATCGGCCAGCGCCGCCCCCAAGTCCTCCGGCAGTTCGTGGACCACGCCGCCAGTGATTCCGTTCCAGGCCAGCTCAGCGGGCGATTCCGCAATCTTCTTCGCCACGGTTCCTCATCTCCTCCGCTCGGCTAAATGTCCGCACCTCAGTGTCTGCACCTCAGTGTCCGCACCTAAATGTCCGCACCAATCCAGATCGGTTCTGGCTCCAGCGTCACGCCGAATGCCTCCTGCACCCCGGCGCGCACGGCGCGGGCCAGCTCCACGATGTCCTCGCTCGTCGCACTACCGCGGTTGGTCAGCGCCAGCGTGTGCTTCGTGGACAAGCTCGCCGCACTGTTGCCGGGCACGTGCCACCCCTTGGAGAACCCGGCGCGCTCGATCAGCCACGCCGCGGAGAACTTATACCGCTGCTGCTCAGCCAGATCGGACGCATCACCCGGTTCGCCCGCGCCGTCGCTTCCGTCCGTAGCACTTTGATCAGCCACGGCCGACACTCCCGCTGCGTACACGGGCATCGACTCGGCTTCGGTGCTTCCGCATTTCTCCCGCACTGCGGCGATCACGGCATCCCTGGCCTGCGCCCCGGTCACGATCGGGTTGGTGAAGAACGACCCGGCCGACCAGGTGTCGTGATCGTCAGCATTGAGCACCATGCCCTTGCCCGCCCGCAGCGCCAACACGGCCTCGCGTACCTGCGCCACGGGGCGCCGCACCGGGCCTTTAGCTGCTACTTTTTCGTCGACGCCCAACCGCCGCGCCAGCTCCCCGAATCGCAATGGGACGCTCAGGCCGTCCGTGGACAGTTGGAATTCCACGGCCAGCACCACCGCGCGGTTGGTGAACTTCAAGTTGGAATAGCGGTAGCCCAGGTCCAGGGCGGCCGGCTCCACCCAGTCCACAGCTCCGGTCGAGCGGTCGTAGAGCTGCACGCGCTTGAGCGTCTGTGAAACCTCGGCACCGTATGCGCCCACGTTCTGCACGGGGGTCGCGCCCACGGAGCCGGGGATACCGCTGAGGCATTCCAACCCGCCCAGGCCCACGGCCACCGTCACCTCAACGAGGTCGTCCCAGGTCACGCCTGCGAAGGCGCGGACCACGCCCGTGTCCGGGTCGATCTCGATGTCCTGAACATCATCCTCGGCTGTGTCCTTAGCTGTGTCCTCGGCTGTGCCGTCAACCTGGTCAGCCTCCACGTCAGCATTAGCCCAGACCACAACGAGATCGCGCACCTCATCCCCGTCACCCACCACGAGGTTCGATCCGCCGCCGACCACGAGGAGGGGCTGGCTGTTGGCGTCGAGATAAGAAACAACGGACCGCAGCGCGTCCGGGGTGTTGCAGGCCACCACACCGGCCGGCGTGCCGCCGATGCGCAGGGTCGTGAGTTCCGCGAAGGAGCAGTGCATCACGTGCGCGCCGGGAACCGCGCGGGATCCGGCGAGAGATTCCAACAAAACTTTTGGGCTGTTAGCTGAGTGCGTCACACCACTAACGGTATCCTGTAGAGCATGACGACTCACAGTGAGAACACTGCAACGATCAAATTCCCTCTCGAGAAGGTCTACAAGGCACTGTCTTCCAAGGACTACTGGGAGTTTGAAACCAAGAACATCGGCGACGAGCCCGGCGAGGTCCACTCCTTCACCGAGCAGCCCGTCGAGGCCGTTCTGTACGAACTCCTGCCCAAGGCTGCCCTGCCCGAGGCCGTGCGCGCCATGGTCTCCCAGGACCTGAAGCTCAAGCGCGTGGCATCCTTCAACGAGCCGGAGGACAACGTGGCCACCGGCACCGTCACCGGCGACATCAAGGGCGCGCCCGTGTCCTTCAACTCGGACGTGACGCTCTCCGGCGAAGGCGAGACCACCATCCTCAAGGCCGAGTCGGCTATCGAGGTGAAGATCCCCATGATGGGCCCCGTGCTGGAGCCCAAGGTCGCCGGGTTCGTGGACGAGTTCCTCGCCCGCGAGGCCAGCATGATCGAGCAGTGGATCGGCGAGAACCTCTAAACTCTCCCCGGCTGTACCCCTGTTATCCCTGCGGTGGTTGACCACGCACATAACCTCAAGGCCCGTTCGTGGACTGCGGACGGGCCTGTTGGCGTACCCACCCGCGGAACCACGGGCTTCAACCGGCTGCGCAAGTCCGACCGTTGGCTCGTGGCGCAGCCACAGGTGCAGGCTCTATTACGCCAGGCTGTGTGGGAGGGCCGGGCGCCGGTGGCCGTGGACGTGGGCTACGGCGCATCGCACACCACCACCGTGGAGTGGGCACGCTGGTTGCGCACGATCACCCCGTCCGTGCAGGTCACTGGACTAGAGATCGAGCCGAGCCGGGTGTTGCCGCCCCGCGACGGTGTGACCTTTGCCCTTGGTGGTTTCGAGCTCGCGGGGCTGCGCGCCGACGTGGTGCGCGCGTTCAACGTACTGCGGCAGTACGACGTTGACCAGGTCCACGCCGCCTGGGAGACCATGCAGGCCGAGCTGCATCCCGGCGGCGTAATCATCGAGGGCACCTGCGACGAGATCGGCCGCCGCGCTTCCTGGGTGCTGCTGGATCGCACGGGCCCGCTGAGCCTTACACTGGCGTGGGACCCGTTCCACACCCCGCGCCCTTCGGACGTTGCCGAGCGTTTGCCCAAGGAGCTGATTCACCACAACACTCCTGGTCATCGCATCCATGACGTGCTGGGTGAGCTCGATGCAGCCTGGGATCGCGCCGCGCCACTGGCGGTGTTCGGCCCGCGCGTGCGGTGGCGGGAGGCTCTTGGTTTCTTTTTCGACGCCACCAGCATCAGCCCGAAACTCAGCCCGCGAAGGAAGCTCCAGGACTGCTCGGTGACACTGCCGTGGGATGCGGTGATGGACTAGCTAGCTGGCGATTTTCCGGTGCAAGACTTGGCGCGGGTGGCGGTTTTGCGGAAAACTGGTGCAGGTGACGAACTCCAACAACACCCCTCCATCATCTTCAGGCTGGCCCGGCGGCGGCTCCCAGGGCAACCAGGGCGGCACCGGCAGCACCGGCGGATATGGCAATCACAGCGCCGATGACCAGAACCACACTCTGGCTTACCCGAGCCAGCCCGGTCAGACCGGTCAGCCCGGCCCCAGTGGCTGGGGCACGCCGCAGGGCGCGGGCCAGGGCTCCCCTAAGAAATCGGGTAAGGGCTCAGGCAAGGGCTGGAAGATCGCGCTCGCGGTCATCGCCGTCATCGTTGTGCTGCTCGGGCTGGGCGAGTTCGGTGCCCGCACCTACTTCGCCAACCAGATCACGAATTCGGTGAAGGAAGAGGCGCAGAAGAACGGCACCCAGATCGAATCCGATCCCAAGGTGAGCTTCGGCTCCTCCCCGGTGCTGCTCGCGCTGGTGACCGGCACGATCGGCTCGATGGATCTGCAGCTGCCTTCCACCTTGAACATCTCCTACCAGGATGCCGATAAGTCCAAGCCCATCGTCAAGGGTTACCCTGCCGTCCACATCGACGCGCACAATCTCAAGCCCAGCGACAACGGCGACGATATGACGATGGGCGAAGTCACCATCGATACGTCGGTCCCCAACGACCTGATGCTGGCGCAGGCGCAGAAGAGCACTGAGCAGAGCACGGGCGATCTCGGGTTCCTCTCCGGCCTGCTCCGCGTGACGGATATTCAGCCCAACCTGGAGCGCCAGACCATGGAGTTCCAGATTGGCGGCGGCCTGGCTACGTTGCAGATGAAGCCGGTCGTATCCAACGGCAATCTGATGTTCGACATGGATAGCGCGCAGATCCTCGGGCAAAACCTGCCGCAGCAGTTCGTCGATCAGCTCAAGGGCTCGCTGGCAGGCACCACCGTTGCCGCCGTGGGTGGGCTGAACTTCGAGAAGGTCTCGGTGACCCAAACCGGCCTGGAGGTCACCCTGCATGGAACCAACGTGGACATGAACGAGGTCGGCAAGGCCTTCGACGAGCAGGCTGGCAATCAGCCAGCCCAGCGTGCGCAGAGCACTCCCACCCCGAATCCCTACGACCAGTCCGGAGCCGTGGGCTCTTCGTAGGCCTAGGAACTCTTCGTAGGCGTCAAAGTGCGCTGTAGACCGCTCTACACCGCAGCCGCTACGCTTCCCGGGGAACGATCGCGCCGGCGTGGGAAACGCCCAGCCGCGTGGCCCCCGCCGCGATCATGGCCACTGCAGGATCCCAGTCGCGGATTCCCCCGGACGCTTTGATGCCCACCAGGCCCGCCGCCTGACGAGACTGATCATCCACGCCGAACGGCGCGAGCACTCCCATGCTCCGCAGCTCGTCGGCCATGATCCGCACCGCCTCCACGGTCGCCCCACCCGCCGGGTGAAAGCCCGTGGAGGTTTTTACGTAGTCGGCCCCCACCTGGGCACACGTCCGCACTGCGGTGCGCAGCTGCTGCTCGCCCAGCACAGCAGACTCCACGATCACCGAGAGCACCACCGGCTTCGGCACGGCCTCGCGGATGGTCATGAGCTCAGAGATGAGCGCCGAGGTATCCCCCGCCACGGCAGCGGCGAGATCCACCATCACGTTGATGTCGTGGGCTCCCTGTTCCACTGCCCACCGTGCCTCCGTGGCTTTGACCAAGCTCGCGTGCTTCCCGCTGGGAAACCCGCAGACAGTCGCGAGCCGTAGGGTGGCGTCGGAGGAAAAGAGAGAACCGACCGGCAACATCGACGGCGACACGCACACCGCCCCACACCCCAGCTGCTCGGCTTCGCCGATGAGGTCAGCGACCTGTTGGCGAGTAGCTTCCGGCGCCAGCAACGTGGAGTCGATCGCCGCTGCCACCTGATCGCGGGACAGAGCAGAAGCTTCCATCGGTGGCGTCACCACGAACCGCTGGCGTTACCCAACACATCCTTGATCGCCGGGCGGATATCTTGCCAGTAAATGCCCACGATGACTGCGGCGATGACCCACAGCAGCTCCATGTTCACAAACAAGCTGAGCAGCCCCAGGGCACTCGCGCCGCCGAGGAGCATGAGCCAGTTCTCCTTCTTCCTGTCGATCACGGTAAACGCATCATTTCTCGTGCTCGCAAGCTGGATCAAGCCGATGATCGCCAACGCGAGCACAACAAAGCCGAGGAAGAGATTGAGGTAGAAGTAGGCTCCACTAACGACCAACAAGACTGCATTCATAATGGCTATGCTATCGCGAAAATGAATTCTGTCAGAGTGTAAATCGCTAGGCCCGCCAAGGCGCCCACCAAAGTACCGTTAACGCGGATGAACTGCAGGTCCTTGCCGACCAACAATTCGATGCGATCGCTGGCCTCTTGGCCATCCCACCGCTCCACCGTCTCGCCGATGATGCTGGTGACTTCCCCGGCGTAGTTATCCGCAAGGTAGCTGGCGGAATTGACGATGCGCTGGTCCAAGGAGCGCTGCAACTCCGGTTCGTTTTGCACGCGGCGGCCAAAGTCCTCCACCCACGTGGCGATGCGGGTGCGCAGCACGGACTCCGGATCGCGAGCCATGGTGGTCAAGGTGGAACGGATGGCCTCCCACATGCGCCCCGGCAGGGCGCGGACGGGAGTGGAATCCATAATGTCATCCTTGAAGCGCTCCACGCGATCGATCATGGCCTGGTCATGCTGGAGGTCTTGCGACAGCTGCTTGACGAACGTGCGCAGCTGGTGGCGGGCATCGTGATCCGGGTTGCGGCGAACATCGGCGGTGAAGGCGGTCAGTTCGCGGTAGACCTTGTCTCCCACGAGGTCACGGACAAACCGCGGCGCCCAGGTGGGGGTGCGCTCGTCGATGAGGCGAACCACGAACTCCTCGGAGTTGCGGGCTTTGTCGTCGAGCCAAATCACGATGGCATCGACGACCGGCTCGGTCCGGCCTTCCTCGATGAGCTGCTCCAAGCCGCGGCCCAGCGGCGGGGCCCAGTTCGGCTCGCGGACTTTGTCGATCACCAGGGCGTTGATGACCTGCTCGGCCTCCTCGGGGGCGATGCCGTTGACCACCAGGTCAATGAGCTTGCCTGCCTCCTGCGACACGCGCTTTGCTCCCACGCCGTCGACGACCCAATCCGCGAGGCGCTGCGGGATGTGCGCCTTGCGGAGCTTTTCGCTGATGAGGGTGGCGTTGAGGAAGTTTTCGCCGACGAACTCGCTGAGGGCGTGGCCGACCTGATCCTTCTTGCGCTTGATGATGGCCGTGTGCGGAATGGGGATGTGCAGCGGGTGGCGGAACAGTGCCGTGACCGCGAACCAGTCCGCCAGCGCGCCCACCATGCCGGCCTCGCTCGCCGCTCGGACGTAGCCAATCCACGCCCCCGGGTTGCCGGTGAACTCCAACCAGCGCATAGCGATGTAGATCGCCGTGGCCATGACCAGCAAGCCTGTGGCGATGGCCTTGTGCTTGCGCAATTCGGCACGCTTCTGCGCCTCGGTTTCCGGGTCCGGTCCGGGAACCTCGAGAAGGTCGGGGCTGGTATCTGGTTCGGTGGTGGAGTGGTGCTTATCAGTCACCTGGTCATTATTGCACTAATGGCGCTGAGCTCAGATTTTCCCGCCTTTCCCTCGCTAGTGCACCCAGGTCTCGTTCTCGCCGACGACCTCGCCCTCGGCGTTGTAGATATAAAAGCCCACGCCGGAGTTGCGGCCGAAATGCCCCGCCTCAATTTCCGCTGCGAACTTCTTGCCTAGCTCACGCAGCGTCTCGTCCTCGTTGTGCGCCAACGTCTTGACCACCACGTTGAAGCCCACCACGTCAATGATCTCGAAGGGGCCGAATTCCGACCCGGTAGAGATCTTCCACACCTTGTCGATGTCCACCGGCTTAGCGTGTCCGCGCGCGAGCAGAGACAGCCCCGCGTCCATGAAAGGAATGAGCAGGGAGTTGAGGATGTAGCCCCGCAGTGGTTTGCGGATCACGGCCGGCACCATCCCCAGGTCCTCGGCAAACGTGGTGGCACGGTCGAAGGTCTCCGCCGCCGTCGACTCCTGCCCCATGATCTCTGCAATGTTGAATCGCCAGATCAGGTTGGCGAAGTGCATGGAGACCAGCCGATCACCGGCATTCATCTGCGCGGCAATCTCAGCGGGCAGGAAGGTCGAAGAGTTCGTCAGCAGGAGTGCATCGGGTGCTGCGTGGCGTTCGATCTCCACAAACAGGCGCTGCTTCGTCTCCACGTCCTCCACTGCGGATTCGATGACGATATCCGCCCCGCTGACGGCCTCCGCTAGGTCGCCGGTGCGATCGATTGCGGCACAGTTGGTGCGGAAGCTGGCGGCGTCGAAAGTATCGAAAAACTTCGTGTACTCGCCGCCGATCCAGGCGAGGTAACGGTCGAACGTGGTGAAATCGTTGCGGTAGTTATACACCGTGACCAGGAAATTATGCCGGATAGCTTGGGCCGCGATTTGCGACGCCAACAGCCCCGAACCGATCACTGCAATGCGTTGGGTCATAACCGTCTCCTTGCCCCGCAGCGGGGCACATGTCGTGTGTGAATAGTGGAATGCTCACGCTGGCGCGTGAGCGCTAGAACGGGTGTGCTGAGCCTGCGGAAGTGCTAGGCCTGCGGAAGCAGGCGCGGCACAACCTTGCCGGAATCGTTCCGGGGAAGTTCGGACACGCGGATGATGGAATCCAGTGCACTGAACTTGCTCACGCCGGCGAGGACGGCGTTGTTGAGGTCCTCATCGGTGATCTCCTCGGCCTCGATGATGTAGGCGGTGAGCTTTGCGACGATGTCATCCTGATTGCCGATGACGAAGACGTCATCGATCTGCGGCAGGGTGAGCAGGAACTCCTCGATGACGCGCGGGTGGATGTTCTCGCCGCCGCGGATGACCATGTCGTCTGCGCGGCTGCCCACGTAGAGCCGGCCCTTGGCGTCCACGAAGCCTTTGTCGCCGGTGGAGAGCATGCCATCGACCACATCGGTGGAGTCGGAATCGGACAGGTAGCCGACGGAGGTCATGGAGTTGGAGGAGTAAATCACGCCGGTTTCGCCGGGCGCGACCGGCTGATTGTCCTCGCCGATGATCGCCAGGCGCACGCCGGGGCCGGGGCGACCGGCGGTGGTGGGATCATCCAGCATGTCCTCGGCGGTGGCCACGGTGATCTGGCCGTGCTCGGTGGAGCCGTAGAAGTTGTGCACCACGCCCTTGCCGTCGCCGAAGCGCTTGTTGAGGTGGAACACCAGCTCCGGCGGGATGGCGTTGCCGGCGGAGACGATGAAGCGGACGGTGGAGGCATCGGCGCCGGTCTTTTCCACCTCGTCGAGCAAGTCGCGGAGGTACACGGCTGCAGAGATGATCGCGGTGACGCGGTACTTCTCCATCTCGGCGGCGTCGCGGACGGGTTCGATGATCCGGTGAGTGATGAGGGTGGAGCCGGTGGCCAAGCCGATGTGGAGGTTGAGCCAGCCCCAGGCGTGGAACATGGATACCGACAGCTGGATCACGTCGTTGCGGCGGAAGGGGATCTTGTCGAGGATGCTGCCCAGCACCTTTGGGGTCTTGGGAACGGGCAGCATGACGGCCTTCGGTACACCGCGGGTTCCGGAGGACATGATGACGGTCGGCTGCTGCTTCGGGTGCTTGGGCAGCGCGACGTTGCGGTACTCGGTTGCGCCGCGTTCGATGAGGTCGGAGGCGCGGGCGTAACCAGCGACGCTGGGGGCATCGGCATCCTCGGGTGCAGAAGACTCAGCGGTGATGATCTTGTTCTCTACGTCGAGCCCGGCGATGACGTCCGTGAACTCGGCATCGATGAGCGTGGCATCGCTGGGGTATTCCAGAGCGATGTTCTGCAGCTGGGTTAGGGACGATGCCGGGTTGAGGATCTTGGTTTCCATGCCGTTGTAGGCGGCAGCGATCAGGCCCAGCATCATGTAGCGGCTGTTGCGGACGATCAGCGACATCGAGCGCAGGTCCGAGCCATCTGCGGTGGACAGGGAGCGCAGGCTCTTGGCGAGTGCGCGACCTTGGTCGCGAACTTCGGTGAAGGTCAGGGACCCGTCATCGTCGATGATGGCGGTGCGGTCTGGGTACGATGCTGCACCGGTCTCCACGAGGGCTGCCAGGGACATGCCCCATCGGTTCGTCGCCCCGATGAGAGTCTTGGACTCCTTGAGCCCGCCGGTGCGGATCACGCCCGCACGCATGAGGGGCTTGAGGGATTTCAGCATCTGGCTGACGTTGAGCTGGGCAGAGACGTAGGTGTTGTGCTTATGCATGGTGGGATCTTCACTTCGGGAGTCGGTGTGTGACGAGGCAGCAGGCAGGCCAGCTGGGCAGCGAAAAAGACCAGCTGAGCAGGCCAAAAGAGCGGGGCGACGAGTTAGGCCCGTCGCCCCGGCGAGGAACGTTGTCTCTAGGGCGTCTCTAGAACGCCTTGAAGACGAGGTTCCTAGAACGTGCCGGCGATGACCTTGGCCGTGTGGGCGACGCCGTTGTTGGTCATGTGAACAGGCAGGTTGTAGCCGGACACGTTGGTGGTGTCGATGACACCGGCGATCATGCGACGATCGTCGGGGGCGCATTCGCCGGTGCCTTCGGTGCTATCGCGGATGTCGGCGAACACAACGTTGTCCTTCGCGCGAGCGTTGACGAGGTCCTTGGCCCAGTTGTGGATGTTGACCTCGGCATCGCGGATCCAGAATGCGGGGATTCCGATATCGCCCGGGAGCATCTCAACGTGGACGAGGCACTGCTCGGCAGTCTCCGTCTTGGAGATCGTGGGGTAGTCGGCGATGGTGATCTTGGCGTTCGGGGCCGCCTGCTTGATGCGGTCGATCGCGGCGTTCATCGCGTTGGTCCACAGCACGCGCTGCTCGTCGTAGCGCTGTGGGAGGGAGAGGAGCATGTCCGGCAGACCGCGGGCGGCGACCTGCTGGGACAGCCAGGTGTAGGAATCGTTGAAACCGAACTGGATGACCACGTTGCTGGTGTCAGCGTTCAGGGCGTGGTCGTTGAGGGCGTTGTTGATTTCGCCGTCCAGGGTTGCGGAGGGGCCGCCCTTGACGTAAGCCATGGCACCCGGGCAGGAGTAGTCGCGCACCTCGAGGTTCTTCATCTGGCCGATCTGGCGAGGAGCATTCGTGGGAGACTGGCCGCAGCCGTGGGGGAGTACTGGGTGAGGTTGGCGCCGATGGGGTTATCCAGCGGGATAGCGGCCGCTTCGGCGCTGGCGCGCACCTTCGCGCCCACGGTTTCTGCGGGGGTCGGGTTGGACAGGTACGAGTCGCCGAAGGTGACCAGGTTGTGTGGCTCAGCGGCGGAGGCGGTGGGGGCGGCCAGGCCTGCAACACCCAGTGCGAGGGTGGCTGCCGTTGCGGCTGCGGCGAGTGGTGCCTTGAAGCGAGAACCCGTGGTGCGAATCGTCATGTAATGCTCCCTTCCAGAAGTGATGCACATGCAGTTATTCTGTTCAGTTTTCAACGTGGCCTTTTACGGCCTTATCCAGACCCGAATAAGAATAGTCCGCAAGAATCGCTTTCCCAACTGATTTTCTGCATCTCACTGAGGCCATAGATGCTGCATGACGTGCCATTTAGCTTTCCTGAACCTAGATGCAAAACTGAAACTATTTTGCCAAACAATTTGTTTGTTCGCCCGCCGCACGGCTGCAATATATCCTCGAGAATATTCGCTAAACCAGCAGGTCAAAGACCATTACCGCCCAATCCCTATCGCCCCCCCCTCGACACTCTCGGATACACCACGCCTCTGATCACAAACAAAGAATTATGAATTTTCTTCTTATGTTTTATTAATGTTTTTCATCTATTGAACGGGGCCCCTGCCAAGACTCGCCATCGGTATCAGATCCCATGGTGTTGTAGATCACAGAAAAATCGACCGCGAATCACCTCCTCCTGAGGTAGCTTCACCACCTCAAGATATAGAGAAAGTGTTTCACGGTCGATCGTCGGCGACAGCCGCTCGGGAAGCTATCCCGTCAGTGCCCCTCCCCCAGAGCCACTGACCCGGTCCCTACCTATTCGACGATGCGGCGGCGCGGGGTTCGGCGTCGGACAACGTTGTTGTCTGCCGGGAGCACATGCTCGCCGGTGGTGTCCAACGTCAAGGCCAGGGAGGACACATAGAGCGTCTCGCCATTGGGGCCCGTCTTGGCGGAAGCGACCATGTCCGGGCGCTCCACCTCTTCACCCGTGATAGCGCAGGTGAGCTTGTGATCGGTGGGGTTACCGTGCTCGTCGAACATCGGCACGTCAATGCCATCGTGCGAGCGGCGCAGATAGTAACGACCCTTCGTTGCGATCGCCATGAGCGGGGTGACGATGATCGCGATGATGGCGGAAAACAGCGGGCTGAACGCCGCGATGCCGTCGCCAAAGGCTCCGAAGAACATCGCCACGGAGATACCACCAGCAGCCAGTACGGAGACAACACCGACGGGGTTGACGTTGTAGAGCATGCCGCGACGGAACTCCGGCTCCAGCGGCGAGAGCTTCAGCAGGTACTTGTTGAACACGATGTCCGCCGCCACGGTGAAGATCCAGGCGATGGCGAAATTGGAGTAGAAGCTCAACACGAAGCCGAGCACCTGGAACATGTTGAACTCCATCAGCGCCAGGGCTATGCCCACGTTGAGCACAACGAAGGTGATGCGGCCCGGGTAGCGCTTGAAGGTGCGGGAGTAGATGTTTGTCCACGCCAGGGAACCGGAGTAGGCGTTAGTCACGTTGATCTTAATCTGGCTGACCACCACGAGGAACACAGCCAGCGCCACGGCCAGCCAGCCGGGCATCATTTCCTTGTACATGCTGAGGAACTGGTTGACCGGCTCCATAGCCATGTCCGTGCTCTGGTTGAGGTTGGCGATGATGTAGACGGCCAGGAACACCCCGATGATTTGCTTGGCGGCTCCCAGGAATACCCAGCCCGGGCCACCGAGGATCACGGCGGTCCACCAGCTGCGCTTGTTCTTAGGGGTCTTGGGCGGCATGAACCGCAGGTAGTCGATGTTCTCCGCGATCTGCGCGGTCAGGGAGAGGCACACGCCGGCGGCGAGCATCATGGAGGCGAAGTTCACGCCCTCGCCGTTTTGGCCGGAGTAGGCCATGAAGGTGGAAACGGATTCCGGCTCCTTGATCAGCAGATATGCCAGGGGCAGAACCATCATGATCAGCCACAGCGGGTTGGTCCAGGACTGCAGCTTCGCCAGGATCTTCATGCCATACATCACCAGCGGGATGATCATGAGCGAGCTGACGAGGTAACCGGCCCACAGCGGCAGCCCGAAACCGACCTTGAGGCCCTGCGCCATGATCGCACCTTCGGTGGCGAAGAGGATGAAAGTGAAGGACACGAAGATGAGGTTCGTGAGGATCGAGCCCATGTAGCCGAATCCGGAGCCGCGGCTAATGAGGTCCAAGTCCACGTTGTAGCGCGCGGCGTAGTAAGCCAGCGGGAAGGAGCTGATGAAGATGAGCACCGCGGCGATGAGGATGCCGCCGATGGCATTGCCCGTACCGTGCTGGATGCCGATGGAGGCGCCGATGGAGAAGTCCGCCAGGTAGGCAATGCCGCCGAGTGCGGAGCCTGCCACCACGGCTGGGGTCCAGCGGCGGTAGTGGCGGGGAGCGAAGCGGAGGCTGAAGTCCTCCGCGCCCTTAGTTTGCTTCGCGTTGCGGGCCTCGTTGGGGGCGCCGGCGATGGTCGTTGGTGCTTGTCCCGCGCTGGGGGCGGTCGCTTGGGCCGCTGGTCCCGGGGGTGTATCTAGCTTCGTCGGTGGTGTCATGGGGAGAAATTTACGGTTTCCATATTTCCCCTGATCGCCAGTTTCGTGACAGTTATGTTTCTAGTTTCGTTCCTGAATTTCGGTGCGGTTACGGCCGCTGGTGCGGTCACGGTTGGCGGGTGGTGTGGTGGTTTTTCGGGTCGACGCCACCAGGAAGGCACATTCACACCCCATTGAGGTGGCTGTGCGATATACCTTGTCCTGTATGCCGTCTCACATGCCGCACCATCAGTCTTCCCTGCCAGCAAACGCAATCAGCACAGCCGTGATGCCCTGGCTGTAGCCAGCTGTGCGCTCATGGCTACCCTCCGACAACCCCACTGCTCCCGTGACGCAGTGGCTGTCCGAGGAGGTATGGCGTATCGACAACGCGGAGTTCGCCGGACAACTCGATGCGGCGATTCCCGTAACGGTGTCCGATCCAATGCTCTGGGCCAACCGGATCTTGGATGGCCGCCCTCAGCACGCTGATCAGCTGTGAACGGCGGGATCTGAAGACACTCCCTGGATTCTTGCTGCGTCGCGAGCCCGCGATCAAGATATTGACCGAAGCTATGTGGACATCATTGCTACCGATCTGCCCCCATCACTAACTACCTTTGCTGTGTTGGCCTACCCCGAGTCGGGGCCGTTGCACTACTTTGAAGAATTCAATCCGCGCTGTGTCAGGGTATTCGTCGCGGATCCTGAATCGACCGCGACAGCAATCAATGATTCTGGGTTAGGGCTGAGGGCTGACATAGACACGCTTCTGCTCGCCGGCCCGGTCGATACCACCGGATCCAAGGAGGCACACCACCCGACAAATCTCACCACCTCTTTCACCACGTCGAAGCGAGTGCAGATCCAGCTTGTTCCTGCACACGCAGCTGAGGCGGCCGAGGGAATCAGCGCCATTTACGATGCGATCGAACGGGAGGTGCCTTCCTTGCGCTGGTGGGCCCGGCCCTCCGATGAGCATGAGCTTGAGGAATGCGAGGAAGCTGGGCTTCTCTTCGCATTGCAGGTGACGGAGGATTCCGCACAACCGGAGCTACCTAGTGCTTCTTGCCCGGAGGGCATAGTAGGTTTCATCGCTGCCCGCCCCAACAACGCCTTCGGACTGACGGGGTGGGAGATGGTGGAAAAGTGCATTCATCCCTCCCAGCAGGGCAACAACTATTCAGCTGTCGCGACGGCACTCTTGACCCAGTGTCTCCGTTCCTCCGACATCCCCACGGCACCCGGCGATTCGTCGGGGCGCGCCACGCCTGTCCTGTGGGGAGAAATCGACCCCGCAAATCGCCCCTCCCTTAGCACGGCAAACAAAGTAGGCCGAACGATTGTCGGCGGGCATCTGTGGCTGACTCCGGCGGGGTTTCCGGGGATGGCTTAGGACACGTCTTGAACGAAGCTCAGGGACTGCAGTCGGCGAACGTTGGACGACATTCGCAATTGGGGGCATCGTCGCGCGTATTATCTTTCCCATGCTGCCACACCGCCCCGTCACGCATTATCACCTACAGCATAAGACACGGCCCTTTCTAGGAATTCCAAGATTTTATGCGCGAATAAGCACCAAGCGAAAAAGCTAGGGCAAGTCACGCAAAATCCTCGAAATCAGTATCAGAATGGAGGGTTTGGCTCGTGATATTTATCCAACAAGAAGTTGCACCAAAGAAGCGCTGCCGAAACCGCAAGGTTGACTTGAGCGTCCGTCACAAATCGCTCAGTCGGCATACCATGCCCTTCGTCAGTGTCCTCACGGCGCATCTCAGTCACTCCTTCGGTAATCTTGTTAAGTCCTTTTCTTAGAAAAGTCAACCCCTCGGCGACTTTTCCAACACCATTCTTATTTGTGACACCCAGTTCAGAAAGCGCCTTACTGCACCGCTCAACAACTTGCATATTCCTAACTTGCTGCTGGGGAAAATTCAGCTCCATCAGGACTGCTCCCGCCACAGCTTCCATTAGATCTTTTGAGTAACTGATTACTTCAAGATTATCTTTCTCTTGCACGAGCGCTCGGTTTAGCTTCTTAACTTTGCGCTGAATTCCCGAGACTGTCGATATCTCAGATAGATTCATCTCACTGATTGAGATTCCCCTACTCTGCGAAATAGTTGGGGGATTCTCGATAAATTCAAATCCGTCTTCCCGACAAGCATTTTCAAGATCTTCCAGCAACAAACGGAATGATTTTTCATCATCAAAATCTTCGCATTTGGCATAGCGGACGAATTGAGTTAATGCACGCAGCCCTCGGGAAGCCTCTTCCGAGTCTCGCCAATCGAATTGTCTGGAATGCGCTGAACCAATCTCAAACGAGTCATAGAGGTTTGGATTATGCATTAATTCGTTTGGTTCAGAATAATCACGGTGCAAAAAACCATATCTTACCCAGCTCATACAAGCGCCGAAAGGACTGACGTAGGGACTTAGCGTCAAGACTGCGCCGCGAACATTTTTACTGACTAATTCCAATTTAAGCCTTTTTTTTGAGTATCCAATCCAATCTTGACTTCTGAGAGGTTTTAGAGAGATCTACATCCCGTTTTCCCTCTTGGAAGCTATCCGCTATAGCGTGGACTGGCAGATTATGGTCTGTATTTTTGATCATGCCGGATCCGCGACCAACTTAAGGGAACGTCTCTGCTCCTTGACACGGATGAATATACGGAAACGATTGTGATGTTCGGATATCTGATTAAGCTTGCCACAATTCAAACGTAAATCGATGCGATAATACCTGAAACTGATGGGCCGAGCGAGTCTGCCACCTGCAAACCACGTCGCACTTCCGCTTCGAATCTAGGTAGCGATTTGATCTTCGGGCGAGTCCTGCACTGGTTAATCAGATCTGCTTACGCCACAACCTGCCTTAGAAGCAGCTGCAAAGCCTCGTCCATCCGTTTCTCTCCAGTGATCATCTTGCATGACCAGATTTAGCGATAGGGAGTGTCATCCGACCACCCCCTACATAGTGCGTAGATCCACCGCGCCAGCGCCCAGCACCGCTCGACGCGCAGTGTCGTACAGCACGTCTACAACTCGGTTTACTTCCCGCGTAGACATGCCCGCAACACGCACGATTACTCCCGAATCACCCACTAACGTGCTCACGCCCCACTGTGTTTCCGGCTGTGTCTCCTCCTGTTTCTCCGACTGCGTTTCTCCCTGTCCCTCCGGCGCACGTTCCTCCGGCACTGCGCTCACCAGCTCCCCCGCCAGCCGATTCACGTGCTCTCGCGCAGCACCATCGCCCCACCCCACGGGTGGCACAACCACCATCGTGGTCCACACCGGCCACGGTCCGAACAGCAACTCCGATTGGCTGGATGCCATCCCGCCTGCCGTCACGCTCTCCGTCTCGCCCGACACCCCGGCCCCAGCGGCACACGTGATGTCAGACAGCAACGGCCTCCCCTCGCGCTCCACGCGCAGTCCCTGGCTGAACGCGTCGAACGCATGGCGTTCACCCCGCGCCAAACGCCCGAGCATCACGGTTTCCACCGCCAGCAATGTCGCACTCGCAGCCAAGCGAAACTCCGTGGACTGCACCAATCGGCTTCCCGCGAACAACGTGGTGTGCCCCGGCAGATACTCCAGCACAGCACCTTCCCCCACAGTGAACGTGGACCATTGGGTCGCGCACCCAGCATTCATACGATGCACATTCGTCGCCGCCTGGGTGGTCACAGTCGCGCAAGCGTGATCCTCCACGTCCACGATCTGCCGCACCCGATCATTTTCGGCCAGCCCACCCCCGGTCGTCCGAGTGTAGAGGTAGGCGTGGTGCGGTCTGGTGGCGTCGATATATAAGGGCCGAGACACGCTCAGCGGCGCCTTGGCGAACCGCCCGCGCAACCCCGTGCGGCCACTGCTCCCGGCGACCAGCTGCGCCTGCAGCAACCCAACCTTGCCCGGTTGGCCCACGCCACGCACGCCACTGGTCACGCCATCGCCGCTGGCCACACCAGCACCATCCCCAGCACCAGCACCAGCGCCAGCCCCCACGATCCGCCGCAGCTCAGGCGGAATCGGCGGCGTCAGCGCTGACGGGTCCAGCCGATCGGCCATTACTGACCCCCGGCGCGGAAGCCCTCCAGCGCCGCGACCAGCTCGTCGATGCCGGTTCCCTCCAAACTATTGGTCAGCACCACCGGCTTACCGCCGCGCACGTCCTGCGCATCAGCGTGCATCCGCTCCAGGTCGCAGCGCACATACTGGGCGATATCCACCTTGTTGATCACCAGGATGTGCGAGTCCGTGATCCCGGGCCCGCGCTTGCGTGGCATCTTGTCCCCCTCCGCGGTGTCCAGCACGAACACGAACACGTCCACGAGCGCCGGGCTAAAAGTCAGCGTGAGGTTATCGCCACCCGATTCGAAGAACAGCGTGTCCACCTCGGGGTGCTCGTCCAGCAGGTCGGCGGCCGCCATGAGGTTCATCGTGGGGTCATCGCGCACCGCGGTGTGCGGGCAGCTGCCGGTCTCCACACCAATGATGTGATCGGCGGGCACCACGCCATCCAGGTGGCGGCGGATGTGCTGCGCGTCCTCCTGCGTGTAAATGTCGTTGGTGATGACGCCGACGTTCCGCCCGGCCTCGATGAACTTCGGCACGAGCGCCTCGATGAGCGCGGTCTTGCCGCTGCCGACGGGCCCGCCGATGCCGATGCGCAGTGTCACTGGGTTGGTCATGGTGTTCTCCTGTATCCGTTGTTGTCGCTGGTCATTGGTGTTTCTTTTTCCCGACGCCACCACGCGCCCCACCTCAACTCATAAACAGGCGAGCCGGGGCGATCTGGTGTTGGGCGGAAGCGATATCCAGTCCCGGGCTTGATCTGCCGAGTGTGGCAAAGCTGCGCGGGTCGCCGGGATCCGCCGCGTCCAATAACTCGTCGGCGTGCTCCGCGCACTGGGCGGCCAGCTCCGCGATGAGCGGTATCGCTCGGGCGACCATCGCTTGCGCGCCGATGTGATCGCACTGGCTGAGCCGCAGCGCCGCGCTGGACCAGCCCACTGCGAGGCCGGTGAGTTCCACTGCCACGGCCTGTTCGGCGTCTAGGCCTTGGGTGGCGTGGATGAGCCCCAGGGCCACGGCCTGGCTACCGGGGACATCTCGGTTGCGGGCGCGCTGCGAGTAGGCGGCGAGCACGTGGGCTGCACCGGAAGCGCCGCGGTCGTCCGAGCTCGGTGCGTCCTGGTCCTGGCCCAGCGCATCGGCCACCTGCGCATGCACCTGCAGCGTCTGCCGGCCCACGCGGGTCGAGGCTTTGCGCAGTTCCTGGGTGACTTTCATCGCCTCCAGTTCCGCATCCAGGTACTCCACCAACTGGATGGCCCGATCGACGGACTGGGGGTGGTGGGGGCGCGGGGTGGCGTCGGCGTATGGAGGAACCGAAAGGGCAATCATCGTGGCCACGGCGGTGGCAACTCCGTCACCGGGGGCGGCCGTGATGCGCAGGTGATCCAGCAGCGCATCCGTGCACTGACTCACGCCGTGAACGCGGCCGCGTTGCACCAAGCCCTCCAACCCATGCGAGAGGGTGTAGCGCCCAGAGGGGTAGGCGGAGTCGCCGAAGACCACCGCGTGCATGAGCGCGGCGGTGCTCACGGCCGCGGTGGGGCGGCCAGGCTCAGCGGGATAAGCGGGATGAGCGGGATGAGCGGGATCAGACATCGCGGCTAGAACAGGTAGAACAGTTGCGCGAGCGGGAGGGACTCGGCGGGGTCGATGGTGGCGATCTGGCCGTCCACGCGCACCTCGTAAGTATCGGGGTCCACCTGAATATCCGCCAAGCGGTCGTTGTGCACCATGTCCTTCTTACCGATGCCACGGGTGCCCTTGACGGGCAGCACTAGGGAGTTCAGCCCCAGCTTCTCCGGCACACCCGCTTCAATCGCGGCCGTGGACATGAACGTGGCGCGCGTGGCCTGCAATGCCGAGCCGTAATTGCCGAACTGCGGGCGGTAGTAAATGGGCTCCGGGGTGGCCAGGGACGCATTCGGGTCGCCCATCGCCGCCCAGCAGATCCGGCCCTGCCGCAGCACCACGCGCGGCTTGGCGGCGAAGGAATCGATGGGCCACACGACGAGGTCGGCCAACTTGCCGACCTCGATGGAACCCACATGCTCGGCGATGCCTTGGGCGATGGCCGGGTTGATGGTGAGCTTGGCGAGGTAGCGCAGCACGCGATTGTTGTCATCCTCACCGTCGCCCTCGAGGGAGCCGAGCTGATCCTTGCAGTGATGGGCGGTCTGGAACGCGCGCGACCACGACTCGCCCACGCGACCCATGGCCTGCGAATCGGAGCTAAAGATGCTGATCAGGCCCATATCGTGCAGCACGGTCTCTGCGGCGATGGTCTCGGCGCGCACGCGGGAATCGGCGAAGGCCACGTCCTCCGGGATGTCATGGGACAGGTGGTGGCAGACCATCACCATGTCCAGCAGCTCTTCCACCGAGTTGATGGTGTACGGCAGCGTGGGGTTCGTTGACGAGGGCAGCACGTTCGGCATGCCCGTGACCCGCAGGATATCCGGCGCGTGCCCACCACCGGCACCCTCGGAGTGGAAGGTGTGGATCGCGCGGCCGTCGATGGCGCGGACGGTGGATTGGAAGTACCCGCCCTCGTTGAGGGTGTCCGTGTGCACGGCAAGCTGCACATCCATCTCGTCGCAAACACTCAGGGCGTTGTCGATGGCGGCGGGCGTGGCGCCCCAGTCCTCGTGAACCTTCAATCCGGCTGCGCCTGCGCGGATCTGGTCGCGCAGCGCCTCGGGCAGGCTGGCGGTGCCCTTGCCGAGGAACCCGGTGTTCACGGGCATGCCCTCGGCGGCGCGGAGCATGAACTCGATGCCGTCCACGCCCGGGGTGCTGGTGGTGCCGAGTGTGCCTTCCGCCGGTCCCGTGCCGCCGCCGAAGAACGTGGTGATGCCGTTGGAGAGCCCCTCCTCGGCCTGCTGCGGGGTGATGTAGTGGATGTGAGTGTCCACGCCACCCGCGGTGACGATCCGGTGTTGCCCCGCGATCACCTCCGTGCCGGGGCCGATGAGCATGTCCACGCCATCTTGGGTGTGGGGGTTTCCCGCTTTTCCGACGCCAGCAATGCGGCCATCCTTAATCCCCACATCGGCCTTGATGATGCCCAGGATCGGGTCGGCCACGATGGCTCCGACGATGACGGTATCCAGTGGATCGGTTGCCGTTGGGTCCTGGGCCATGCCGTCGCGCACGGCCTTGCCGCCGCCGTAGACGGACTCATCGCCGACAGTGCCCGCAGAAAGGTCCTTCTCGATGCGGATGCGCAGGTTCGTATCCGCCAACTGCACGAGGTCGCCGGTGGCGGGGCCGTAGATGTCCGCGTATCGGCGGCGATCAACGCTGCTCATGGTGGCCGTTACTCCTGTTCTTCGTTCGCGGTGAGGAAGTAGTCCAGCTTCTCGAGCGCTGCCTGCTTCACCTCGGGGTCATCGAGTTCGCCGTTGACGAGGTTGGCGAACCCGTAGAGAGTGCGTGTCCCGCCGAAGTCCACGAGCTCAACGTCGCGCTCGTCGCCGGGCTCGAAGCGGATGGCCAGGCCCGCGGGGATGTTGAGGTGCATGCCCCACGCCTGCTCCCGGGGGAAGTCCAGCGCCGGGTTGGCCTCGAAGAAGTGGTAGTGCGAGCCCACCTGCACGGCACGGTCGCCCGTGTTTGCCACCGTGACGGTGGTGGTGCGCCGGCCCGGGTTGAGCTCGATGCTTCCTTCTTGCGTGATGTACGGGGAGTATCCGCCTGACATGAGTTGTCCTAATCCTTCGTCCGGCTAGTGATGGTGGTGGGAGTGCTGATGATGACTGTGGCCGTGGGTGTGCGAGTGGCCGTGGTCTTCATCGCCGTGGGAGTGCGCAAACCCCTGCTCGTGATCAGCCAGCAGCGCAGCGGCGATGCCGTCATCGCCGTGGTGGAGCATGTGCTCCGCCGTCTCCGCCGCCAGTCTCACCGCAGTGCGCAGCGCCCCGGGTGAAAACAACGCCTGCTGGTCTCCCCCGGCCACACCGAAATCTGCCCGTACCACTGCCACCGAATCGCAGTCCAGGCGGGCGAGGCGATCTCGGGTGGTGTCCAGCGTGGGCCACGTCCCATCGAAAGCCACCTCGACCGACACCTGTTCGGAATAGTGCTGGGCAAGGCGGAGGCGTCGAACCAATTCGGCATCAGCGAAAGGATCAACGGCCTGCGACAGGAAAATCACCCCATCCACCTGCGACGCGAGGGAGCGAATGTGCTTACGGTACTGGGCGATCGTGTACGTGTCGTTGACCACCGGGCCGGCGATGCACACCGAACTGCCCGGGTTCTGGTCGCGGAACCAGCGCAACGCCTGTGCCGCCTGGGTGATGGACGTCAGATCTCGGCCGGTACTCATCGGCACCACGGTCACCGCCGTCGCCGGGGACGTGGCGCGGAGTACGTCCTCCAGCTCGCGGCCGGTCGTGGCGATCGGCAGTTCGAGGAGCGCGGAGAGTTTCTGCGGCTCGGGGACTTCCGGACCCGCGTGGAGAATGATGGTGTGGGATTTATCCGTGGATGCTGTCATTGATCTTGTCGCACCCGTCTACTCGCCAATGGGGTCGTGCACGCTGACCAGCTTCGTGCCATCGGGGAACGTGGCCTCCACCTGCACCAAGCTCAGGCGCTCGCGCACGCCGGGCATCACATCGTCCGGCCCCAGCACCTGGGTGCCGATCTCCATGACCTCCGCGACGGTCTTGCCGTCACGGGCGGCCTCGATGCAGGCCTCGCTGACGATGGCCGTGGCCTCTGGGACGTTGAGCTGTAACCCCCGGTCCTTCCGGCGGCGGCTGACTTCCGCCATGGTGAAGATGTAGAGCTTGTCGAGCTCCCGTGGGGTTAGGGACATCGTCTCCTCCGTCTGCTTCTGGCTGCTTTTGTTTGCTTTTGTCTGCTTTGGTCCGCGCGCGATGGCCAGCGCACGAGCGCATCCCCGAGGCGGGGTGACCGTGGCGTGGCGTCGAATATGGATACCAGCTTAGAAGCCAAGCGGCCGTGAAGTGTTACGGGCAGATGAAATCCCCGGCGGCCCACCCCTGGGCGCAAAAAGCGCAGCGCGACACCAACCGTGGACATTACCCACGGGGTGCCGCGCTACGCGGTGGAGGTTACCTACTGCAGCTACCTACAGCTATGCCGGTCGGCAGAGTCTGATCCCAGCAGAGTTACTGGATGCGACCAGAGCGCTTCACGTAAGCGCGGTAGTTGCTGCGGCCAGCGTGAATCAGGCCAATTGCGGTAGCAACGACCACAACCACGCCGATGATGCCGCCGATCATGATTTCGAAGCCGTACTCCTGGGTGTCATCCATCCAGGTCTCCAGGCCAAAGATCACGATGCCCAGGCCGAAGATTGCAAGAAGCCACAGGCCCATGCCAACCCAGGTAGACGTGCGGTGCAGCGAGGAGTGCGGGGAGTCCAAGCTAGAGGGAACGTAACCCTCCTTGTAGGACTTCTCCATGTAGAGATCCTCGGAAATAGCCATGCTCTTTCCCTACTTTCCGTTTAACCGATATAGCTGTTGTAGCAGTTGTCGCTGGTGAAGCCGGTGCCACAGCTGCATCTGTGGCGAACCACGGCGATGCAACTGTTGATGCAACCGATCTTAGTCGTCCTTACCGCGGAAAGCGGCACGGGTCCGTTCCTTGGTGATGGCTGCCACGGCCGTCAGCGGGATGCCGGCGGGGCAGACATCGGCGCACTCGCCGAACAGCGAGCAGGAACCGAAGGTGGTCTCGATCTCGTCCACCATCTTGCGGGCGCGGCGGCCACGCTCTTCCCGACCCGTCGGGGACAGGGTGAGGTGAACCAGCTTGGCGCCGGTGAACAGGTGGGCAGCACCGTTCGGGCAGGCTGCCACACAGGCACCACAGCCGATGCAGGCTGCGTGATCCAGGGCCTTCTCAGCGTCGGAGTGGTTGACCAGCAGGGAGTCGGCATCCGGAGCGGTGCCGGCCATGATGGACACGAAGCCACCCTTTTCCATGACGCGGTCCAGAGCAGAGCGGTCCACGATCATGTCCTTGACCACGGGGTACGCGGCAGAGCGCAGCGGCTCCAGCTTGATGGTGTCGCCATCGTTGAAGGACAGCAGGCGCTGCTGGCAGGCCGGCTTGTTCTTGTCCGGGCCGTGCGGGCGGTCGTTGACCATGAGGCCACAGGTACCGCAGATACCCTCGCGGCAGTCGGAGGCGAAGTGGAACGGCTCCTTGCCAGCTTCAACGTACTTGTTGTTGACGTGGTCGAGCAGCTCCAGGATGGACATCTGCTGTTCGGCGTCGTCGACATCGACAGACTCGAAGTGGCCTTCGGCATTCGGGCCCGCCTGACGCCAGATTTCAAGATGCAGTTTCATTACTTGTAATTCCTTGTCATCAGCGGGATTCGGTCGAAGTACAGGGGCTCTGAGTGGCGAACGAACTTGTTCTCGCCAGCAGGCTCCCACGCGGAGACGAAGCACCAGTTGTCGTCGTCACGTGCGGCTTCGCCGTCCTCGGAGAGGTGGTCATCGCGGTAGTGGGCACCACAGGACTCGTCGCGGTCGAGGGCATCCACGCACATGAGCTCGCCGAGATCCAGGTAGTCGGCCACGCGGGTTGCGTACTCCAGAACCTGGTTCATCTCGTCGGGGTTGCCGGGGATGTTGACGTTGGCCCAGAAGTCCTTGCGCAGCGCGCGGATCTTCTCGATGCCGTCCTTCATGTCCTCGACGTTGCGGGCCACGCCGCAGGAGAAGTACAGGATCTCGCCGAGCTGGCGGTGGTAGTACTCCGGGCCGTGCGGGTTGTCGCCCTTGATGTTCATGATCCGCTCGATGCGCGCCTTGGCGCGCTCGAGAGCTTCCTTGGCTGCCGGGGAGTCGGCATCCGGGATCGGGTCGCCGAGCAGCGGTGCCAGGTAGTTCGGGATCGTGAAGGGCAGGGTGAACCAGCCTTCCACGGAGGAGGACAGCAGGGAGTTAGCACCCAGGCGGTTGGCGCCGTGGTACATCCATGCAGCCTCACCGGAGCAGAACAGACCCTGGATGGACGTCATCTCATTGAAGTCGGTCCACAGGCCACCCATGGTGTAGTGGCAGGTCGGTGCAATGCGCATCGGGGTCTCGTAGGCGTTCTCACCGATGGCCTCTTCGTACATCTGGATGAGGTTGGAGTAACGCTCACGGATGGTGTCCTTGCCCAGGCGCTTGATCGCATCGCCCAGGTCGAGGTACACCGAGTTCTTCTTCGGCCCGACGCCATAGCCAGCGTTGATCTGCTGTGCATTTGCTCGGGATGCAATATCGCGAGGCACCAGGTTGCCGAAGGCGGGGTAGCGACGCTCCAGGAAGTAATCGCGCTCGTCTTCCGGGATGTCGTTCGGGGCGCGGTCGTCGCCCTTCTTCTTCGGGGTCCAGATGCGGCCGTCGTTACGCAGCGACTCGGACATGAGGATGGTCTTGGACTGCCAGTCCGAGTTAACCGGAAGGCCGGTCGGGTGGAACTGCACGAAGGACGGGCTAGCCATGTAGGCGCCGAGCTCGTAGGCACGCATGAGAGCGGAGGCGTTGGAATTCTTTGCCAGCGTGGACATGTGGTACACGTTGCCGTAACCACCGGTGGCCAGCACGGTTGCGTGGCCGGTGTGAGCGGTCAGCTCACCGGTGATGAGGTTGCGCATGATGACACCCTCACACTTGCCGTCCTTCACGATGAGGTCGACCAAGTCGTTGTGGGTGAAGATCTCCACGTTGCCTGCGCCGATCTGGCGGTACAGGGCGGAGGTGGTGGCCAGCTGCAGCTGCTGACCCGTTTGTCCACGGGTGTAGTAGGTGCGGGAGACCTGCACACCACCGAAGGAACGGGTTGCCAGGGTGCCGCCGTACTCACGGGAGAACGGAGCGCCGATGGCGTTCATGTGGTCGATGACCTTGGGGGACTCCATGGCCAGGCGCCAGCAGTCGTTCTCGCGGCAGCGGTAGTCGCCACCCTTGACGGTGTCCTTGGCGTGCAGGTAGGTGGAGTCGTTATCCAGCTTCTTTGCGCGGGAGGAGTTCACACCACCCTGCGCGGCGATGGAGTGCGCGCGGCGAGGGGAATCGTGGTAGGTGAACACCTTAACGTCGTAGCCCAGCTCGCCGAGGGCGGCTGCGGCTGCGCCACCGGCCAGGCCGGTGCCGACGATGAGGATGCGGAACTTCTTGCGGTTCAGCGGCGACACCATACCGAAGTGTTCCTTCGCGTACTGCCACTGCTTGTCTTGGCTCACGGCGTGCGGAGCATTGTCCTTAAGAACATTGCCGACCTGGACGCCCTCAACAGAGGACTGAGGTGCGGTGAATTCCGCAACGGCCTTGTCGTAGTCGAAGTCCGCGGTCTGGTTGTGCGGGTGGTTGGTAACTTCGCTCATTTAACTCTCTTCTCCTTCAATCAGAACCGCGGCGCTAGTGCCCCATCGTAGGGACAAAGGCAGTCTGATCAACCAGACCGAACATCACAGCCAGCGGGATGGAGATGTTGCCGATCATCACGATGGCTGGCAGCAGGTAGGACACCCACAGCATGACCTGGCGCCAGCGGTGGCCCGTGATACCCAAGTCAGAGGATGCGGTCCAGATGCCGTGGGACAGGTGCATAAACAGGATCAGCATGGCCAGGATGTAGAAGATGGCCACGCCCGGACGCTCGAAGGAAGCAACGAGGTTCTGGTAAGCAGCGTGGTTGCCGTCCACGGGGCTCTGGAAGTCTGCGGACGCTGCGGGCTGCACGCCCAAGGTGAGGTCCAGCAGGTGGAAGATGATGAACAGCAGCAGAACGATACCGGTGACGATCATGGACCGTGCGGTGAAGGTGTTCCAGCTGCTCACCATGTTCTTGCGGCGGAACTTGCCACGAGACTGGTGACCGCGCCCGGTCAGGGCGAATGCGCACCATACGTGGAGAACCAGGGCCACCAGCAGAACAATGCGGGCGATCCACAGGAAGGACTCGTGAGGCAGAAGCGGGTAGCCAAATTCGCGCAGGAAGTCGGCGTAAGTGTTGAAGCTTTCGGCTCCCATGTAAACCTTCAGGTTTCCAACCATGTGAACCAGGACAAAGAGCGCGAAGATGATGCCCGTGATGGCCATCGTCAGCTTCATTGCCCATGATGGGAAGCCCGGCTTTTCGCGCAGGCCCTTAGTCTTTATTTTTCCGTGGACAATTGCGTCCCGGTCGTCATATTTAACAGTCATGGCACCTCCAGTGTCACAAATACCTTAAATCGCATGACCCTTTTTGGACTACTTATCAAGGATTATCGTGACCCTTTAGCACCCCGTTAAGGGGGTGTGTTTTCACAGGTGCCAGTTGGAAGTGGGAAACCGCGCCGATTCGCGCTGTTTTTAGATCCGGCGGAACGACGACCCTAGGGGTCCTGCGGCGCGTGACCGCGCCGAGTCAGTGGCGTTGCCATCGCGGGTGTTGTCGACGCCTTCGGTCTTGCGGCCATCCGCAGCATCTGCTGCGTCCGATGCGTCTGCCGCGCTAGCCGCAGCGCTATCAGCACTCTCAGCACTGTCAGCGCTATCCTTCGCCTCCGGCTCCGACTCAGGCGCTGCAGCCTGAATTCCGTGCCGCGTGGCTTCAGCGCTGTCAGCGCTGTCGTCGAGGACGGTGTCACCGGTCACGATCACCGGCTCTTCACCCACGATGACCTCGTGACCCATGACCCAGATGGGGCCAACGCGGTGATCGCCGTGAACCACCTTCAGTTCCACCTCGCCCGGTCGAACCTGGACCTCCAGCCGCACGCCGAACAGGGTGATGTAGTACGTCAGTGAGTCCCAGCCCACGGGCAGGCGTGGGTCGATCGAGAACTGGCCGAAATGATCACGGAATCCACCGAATCCACTCGTCAGTGCGCCCCATGCACCACCACAGGAGGCGATGTGAACGCCGTCGCTGGTGTTGTGGTGCAGGTCGCACAGGTCCACGAACAGACCGCGGTAGAAGAAGTCCTCGGCCTTGCGCTGATAGCCGAGCTCTGCGGCCATGATCGACTGCACCACCGCAGACAGGGTGGAATCACCGGTGGTGAGGATGTCGTAGTAGTTGTAGTCGGCACGCTTGACGTCCTGGTCGAACTTCTGGCCCTGCAAGTACAGTGCCAGCACGACGTCTGCCTGCTTGAGGATCTGGTACCGGTAGATCGTCAGCGGGTGGTAGTGCAGCAACAGCGGGCGCTTCGGCCCCACAGCCGGGTCATCCATGTCCCAGACTTTGCGGTGAAGGAACTGATCGTCCTGCGGATTCACTCCGAGCTTGTCGTTGAAGGGCACGTACATGCACTCGGCGGCCTTGCGCCAGCGCTCCAGCTCCTCGTCGGTGAGGCTATAGTTCTTCACCAATTCGGCGTAGGCCTGCGGCCGCTCGCGGCTCATCTCCCGCACCACGGCCTCGGCAACCTCCAGGTTGTACTGGGCCATCACGTTTGTGTACAGGTTGTTGTTCACCACGGTGGTGTACTCGTCCGGGCCGGTCACGGAGTGGATCTCAAAGCGATCCTCATCGTGGTTGAAAAAGCCCAGAGACATCCAGAAGCGGGCGGTTTCCACCAGCAGGTGGATGCCCTGCTCCAGCAGGAAGTCCACGTCTCCCGTGGCGTAGACGTACTTCATCAGCGCGAACGTGATGTCTGCGTCGATGTGGTACTGCGCCGTGCCCGCCGCGTAGTACGCGGAGGATTCCTGGCCGTTGATCGTTCGCCACGGGAACAGCGCACCATCGTGCGAGAGCTCCAACGCGCGCTGCCGTGCCGCGGGCAGCATGTCGAAGCGGAACCGCAGGGCGTTCCGCGCGAACGTGGGGTTGGTGTAACACAGGAACGGCATCACGTAGATCTCCGTGTCCCAGAAGTAGTGCCCACCGTATCCGGAGCCGGTCATGCCCTTAGCCGGCACACCCTGCGTCTCGGCGCGGGCGGATGCCTGTACGAGCTGGAAGATGTTCCAGCGCGTGGCCTGCTGGATCTCGGGCTGGCCGCCAATGCGCACGTCGGAGCGCTCCCAGAAGCGGGCCAGCCACTCCCCCTGGTTCTTCACCAGGTTTTCGAAGCCCACGGACTTTGCGCGGTTGATGGTGCGGGCGCAGCGGAAGGCCAGCTCGCGCGGCGCGACGTGGCGCGAGGAGTGGTAGCTGAGGAACTTCTCCAGGCGCAGCTTCATGCCCTTGCGGCCGTTGAGGTGGTACGTCACCCGTGCCACATCGTCCTCCACCTCGGTGGTGACTTCCACGCCGGTGTCCACGTCAGTGTCGTCTGCATCCTTCGGGTTATCGACTTCGAGGACGTGATCCATCGATGCCGTAACCGTCATACCGGAGTGGTTGACCTGGTAACCCAAAGTGGCGCGTTCCGGCTCCGGGGTGGACTGGTACTTCGGGATGAGCACTCGCTCCTGGAACTGCTCGCCCTTGCGAGGGTCGAACTCCTCGCCCGCGTTGGAGTTGTTGTCTGGGAACTCGCCCTCGCCGTCCTGGCGGTTGAGCAGCTGAGACGAGATCACCACGGCCGCGGGGGCGTCGAGCAGCTCGACCTCCAACGACAGGATCGCCAGGTGGCGCTCCTGGAAGCTCACCATGCGCTCGCTGGTCACCCGCACACGCTTGCCGCCGGGGGTTCGCCAGATCATGTGCCGACGCAGCACTCCCTCGCGGAAGTCGATGCTGCGGCGGTAGTCAGTGACCTCCGCGTTGCCGAGGCGCAGCGGTTCGTCATCGATGTAGAGGCGCATGGCCTTGCCATCGGGGGCGGAGATGATCGATTGGCCTTCCCGGGCTAGGCCGTACGCGTCCTCGGCGTGCTGAATGTCCCACGTCTCGTGCAGGCCGTTGATGTACGTGCCGTGCGTCTTCGAGTCACGCCCCTCAGCGGGGTTGGCACGCATGCCGAGATAGCCGTTGGACAGCGCAAACAGTGTCTCGGACACGCCGAGGTCCACCACGTTCGGCTTCGTCTCGATCCATGCCCATTCGTCCACGGGGTTGATGTCTCGGTCGATGGAGGCCTTGTAATCGAACGCGGAGTGCTTAGAATCCGCGCGGTATCCCTGGGCGAAGAGGTCCCCGCCGTCAATGGGGCGGCGGAAATCCTCCGTCTCGCCCGTACGCCGAGCAGCGAGGAACTTCTTCAGCTGTTCCTCCGATGCCTTTTCGGAAGCCTTCGCGGAAGCCTTGGAGCCCATCATTCCTCCAGATCGTGAACGTTCTCAATAGATACCGGGTGATTATTCCACGCCGGGTTCTAGGGTGCAGCTTCTACCCCAGCAGCTCCGCCAAGTCCTGAACCACCACGTCCGCGCCGTGGTCGAGCAACGCTTGCTTGCCCGCCCCGCGATCCACGCCGATGACAAGGCCGAAGTGTCCGGCGCGTCCACTGGCGACACCGCTGGTGGCATCTTCCAGCACCACGGCCTTGTCCACTGGCACGCCCAGCTTCTTCGCACCGTACTCGTACGTATCGGGGGCGGGTTTTCCGGGAAGCTTTTCCTCCGACGCCACCACGCCGTCCACAATGACCTCAAAACGATCGAGGAGTCCCGCCGCCTCAAGGACCTGCCGGGCGTTCTTGGAGGATGAGACGATGGCGATGTGGGGCACATGCTCGCCGTCAGCGCCGCGGTCACGGATCGCATCGAGCAGCTGCACCGATCCTTCGTAAGCGTCCACTCCTTCGGCCACCAGGGCAAGGAAGTCCTCGTTTTTCCGCGTGCCCAATCCATGGACGGTGTCCTCCGTAGCGGCGTCGGAGTCCGAACCAAGCGGGAGCGAAATGCCGCGAGAGTCGAGGAGAGCCTGGATGCCTTCATCCCTGCGGCGGCCGTCGAGGAAGTCGAAATAATCCTGTTCGGTGTAGGGGCGGGCGCCTCGGCTGTCGAGGAAGGCGCTGAACATGCGGGCCCATGCCTGGCGGTGGAGCTTCGCGGTGGGGGTGATGACGCCGTCGAGGTCGAAGAGGAGGGCCTCGTAGGAGTAGATGTCCACGGGCGTGCTGGGGGTGTCGTTGGTCATCGGTGATTGTGTCCTAACGCGGTGGAGTGCGGGGCTGGTTGCGGTACGTCATTTCATCCTAATGATCTGGCTGGGATGTGCAGCGGCAGCGGCTGCGCGGGCGGTGGCGGCCAGCAGAGAACGCCTTAGTGTTTCCGGTTGGTAACAATCCAGCAAATCAATTGCGGTGCAGCGCAATGGGGTGATACATCTGAGATATGACGACACAATCGAGGACACAGCTGACTCATGAGGCTCCCCACGCACCACAGCGCCAGGGATTCTCGCGACGCCACCTCCGCCAGGCCGCTCTGGTTCCGCTGATGGTTGGTGGACTGTTCCTCGCCGCCTGCGACGGGGGCGCAGACGGCAGCAATATGGATCACAACGCCAACAAGGCCGAACCCAGCAACGCGAACGTGGAATCAACGGCGTCTGCCACCGCGAAGGATGCGAACGCTGCAACGGACTCTGCAGGTAGCGGCGCACAGCCCTCTGCCCCCGCGCCACATCCCACCGTGGGCAATGCCCCGGCAACCGCGGGCAACGCAGGAATGAGCGACGCTTCCCAGCCCGGCGGTGCGCCGCGCATGGAAGATCACCCCGCTGGGTTGCAGCCAGGCCAGGCCGTGGTCGCTCATGGGCAGGCCGCCACAATGTGCCGAATGGGCAACGGGTTCGGCGTGGGCTTCATCGTGGCCGGGCAGGGAACTCCGTGCGGTGTCGCGGATGCCACCGCTGGCGCACTGTTCCACGGCCATGCGCCGAGCGAGAACGTGCGGAGCTTCGTTCCCGTGACCGTCACCCTTCCCGCTGATACGCCGGGTGGGGCCGATTCCATGCGGTGCGAGGCTATCGCCGGAGATGGAATCCGCTGCGCTGGTGTGAACAACCCGGCCGAGCACACGGTGTACCTGTACTAGGCACCCGGCACCCGCGGTAGCCGGGGCTGGGGTCAGCGCTTAGGCCTCGTGGAATGGGTAATCCGTGTACCCCTTGGCGCCCCTGGAGTAGAAGGTGGATTGATCGGGTTCGTTGAGCTCCCAATCATTTTCCCAGCGCTCGGCGAGATCCGGGTTAGCAATAAGCATGCGACCCACGGCGACCGCGTCTGCCCATCCCGAATCGACGAGGCGCTCAGCTTCGTCCTTCTGCGTGAAGGAGCTAAAGCCCGAGTTGAGGATGAACGCGCCCGTGGACTTGGCCTTCAAGAAGGCCAGCAACTCGCTGATTTCGCCGTCGGTCGGATCCTCAGCGGCTTCCCTGTGCAGAACGGAGACGTAGCCGAAGTTCAGGTCGGACAGGCTATCGAGCAGGGCACCGTAGGTGGCCAGCACGTCCTCGCGGTCCTCTTCGAGCACGCCCTGGATGTTGTGTTCCGGGGAGATCCGCAGCCCGACGCGCTCGGCGCCGATCTCGTTGGCGACCGCGCGGACAACGTCGCCGGTCAGGCGAGCACGGTTGGCCGGGCTGCCACCGTAGTTGTCCTCGCGAGTGTTGGAGACGGGGCTGAGGAATTCGTGGAGCAGGTAGCCGTTGGCGCTGTGGATTTCTACGCCGTCTACGCCGGCATCCACGGCACGGCGGGCAGCGGCAACGAACTCTTGAATGATGCGAGGAAGCTCGTTAGTCCGGAGGGCGCGCGGGATGGGTGCCTCCGACTTGCCGTTGAAATCGCGAACGGGCACGCCCGGAGCGATGGCCGACGGAGCCTCGGGTTGCGCGCCGCGGAGGAGCCCCGGGGAGCACATCCGGCCGCCGTGCATAAGTTGCATAAACAGGGTACCTCCGCGCTCGTGAACAGCATCCGCCACCTCGCGCCAGGCGTTCTGGTGTTCGTCGTTGACCATCCCGGCCTGGCCGGGGAAGGCACGGTTGGTGAACGCGGTGAAGGTGCCCTCGGTGACCACAATGCCTGCGGAGGCTCGCTGGGAGTAATACTCCCGGTGAAGCTCGGTGGGCGTGCCATTTTCGCCGGCGCGCTGGCGGGTCAGCGCGGCCATGGTGATGCGGTTAGAGATGGTTGAGCCGTTGTGCGCGGCGGGGAACTCAAGTGCTTCGTACAGCTTGGAAGTGGACATGGCAGCCAATCCTATTCCTGTTGCTGCCGTCCTCGCCACGCCCCGGCCGCCCATGCGCGTTCGCTGAGGACGATGCCGGGGCTCAGGGGTAGAACAACGCTATCGCGCTAGGCGATGTTGTTCTTCTCCTTGAACTCACGACGACGAGCATGCAGGATCGGCTCCGTGTAACCAGAAGGCTGCTGCTCACCCTTCAGGATCAGGTCCTTAGCGGCCTGGAAAGCAACAGACTCATCGTAATTCGGAGCCATGTTGCGGTAAGCCGCATCACCCTCATTCTGCGCATCAACCTTCTTGGCCATACGCTCCAAAGCCTCGATGACCTGCTCCTCGGAAATCACACCGTGCTTTAGCCAGTTGGCCAGCAACTGGGAGGAAATACGCAGCGTCGCACGGTCCTCCATCAGATCGATGTCGTGAATATCCGGCACCTTCGAGCAACCAACGCCCTGCTCAACCCAGCGCACCACGTAACCCAGGATGGACTGGCAGTTGTTATCCAGCTCCTCCTTGATCTCATCCTCAGACCAGGTGGCATTACCCTCACCGAACTTCGCACCGGCCACCGGCACAGTCAGGATCTTGCCCAAGGTATCGCGGCGACCCTCGGTACGCAGCTTCTCCTGCACCTCGAAAACATCCACATCGTGGTAGTGCGTAGCGTGCAAAGTTGCACCCGTCGGCGACGGAACCCACGCAGTCGACGCGCCCTGCTTGGGCTGGTTGATCTTCTGCTCCAGCATCTCAGCCATCAGCTCAGTCATGGCCCACATGCCCTTACCGATCTGAGCCTTACCGGGCAGACCGTGTGCCAAACCAGCATCAACGTTGTTGTCCTCGTAGGCCAGCATCCAGTCACTGGTCTTCATCTCACCCTTACGGATCATCGGGCCAGCAACCATCGAAGTGTGGATCTCATCACCAGTGCGATCCAGGAAGCCAGTGTTGATGAAGGCAACACGATCCTTCACAGCCGCGATGCAAGCATCCAGGTTGGCAGTGGTGCGACGCTCCTCATCCATCACACCGACCTTCAGGGTGTACCGATCCAAACCGAGCAGGTCCTCGATGGCGGCGAACAGATCATTGGTGAAAGCCACCTCCTCCGGACCGTGCTGCTTCGGCTTCACGATGTAGATCGAACCAGTACGAGAATTACGACGCTCGTTATCTTCCGCCAGGCCAGGGATAGCCGCGGCAGAAGTGATCACACCATCCATGATGCCCTCGAAGATCTCCTCACCATCCTTATCCAGGATCGCGGGATTCTGCATAAGGTGACCAACGTTACGCACGAACAGCAGGGAACGACCATGCAAACGCAGCTCCTCGCCCTCGCGGGAGGTGAAGATGCGGTCCTTGTTGAGCTCACGGGTGAAGGTCTTGCCGCCCTTGGAGACTTCCTCGGTCAGCTCGCCGGTGTTCAGACCCAACCAGTTGTGGTAGCCGAGGGTCTTATCGGTGGCGTCGACGGCAGCCACGGAATCCTCGAAGTCCATGATGGTGGAGACAGCGGACTCCAGGAAGACGTCCTTCACGCCCGCCTTGTCGGTCTTGCCGATGGGGGACTCGGGGTCAATCTGGATGTCGATGTACAGGCCATTGTGGCGCAGCAGGATGTTGGTCGGATCAGCCTTGTCACCGGCGTAACCCACGTACACCTCGGGCTCACGCAGGTGAACGTCCTGGCCGTCGATCTCAGCGGTGAACTGGCCGGACTCCACGGAGTACTTGGTCACGTCCACGTGGGAACCGGACTCCAGCGGCACGGCGCGGTCGAGGAACTTGCGGGACCACTCGATGACCTTATCGCCGCGGACCTTGTTGTAGCCCTTGCCCTTTTCCTGGCCGTTTTCCTCAGAGATGGCGTTGGTGCCGTACAGGGCGTCGTACAGGCTGCCCCAGCGAGCGTTGGATGCGTTGATGGCGAAGCGGGCATTGAGCACCGGCACCACCAGCTGGGGGCCGGCAGTTTCTGCGATTTCGGAGTCGATGTTGGCGGTGGAGATCTCGAAGTCGCCGGGCTCCTCAACGAGGTAGCCGATCTCCTTCAGGAATGCGGTGTACTCGTCCGGATCCTGGGCGCCGGTGTGATCGGCGTACCACTGATCCATCTTCTTCTGCAGGTCTTCACGCTTTGCCAGCAGCTCGCGGTTGCGCGGAGTGAACTCCTCCACGATCTTGCCGAAGCCGTCCCAGAACTTCTTCTGCTCCTCCTCCGAGCCCTTGCCGATGCGAGGAAGTACCTCGTTGTTGACAAAGTCATACAGAGTTGTGGCGACCTGAAGGCCGCCCGCAGAGATTCGTTCCGTCTGCTGGGTCTGGGTCATGGTGACTCCTCATTCTCAGATTGCGTATGGAGTTTCTACTATCCAAAGATAGGTGACCGCGCTCACGATCGGCACCCCTTTGGACGTGCGCAACATTTTCATCACCCCCACCCCTGGGGAATCCCAAAGATCTGCGGACACGTTTCCTTGTTCCTACTCCACAAGCCGCGCTGTGGTGCATTGTCCTATAAACCCAGTTAGAGACGTAGATCACGCGGGCTGGTGGCGTCGAACGAGAAAAATTTCACGAGTGGGATCTTCACAAAGTTTACAAAAATGGGCTACACCCCCACACATAAATAACTGCTACACCGCCATTGACGGGCAATTTTGTGTTGGTAGTGTGATAGTTAGCGACTTTGGCCGCGGGCTTCACCGCAGTGAAAATCCTCAAACGGCTCGCCATCGGTGAGCACAAGCGGACATTCACTCCAAGTCCCACACGACCCTCGTCGTGCCCCTATCCGTGGGTGGATCACTCATGCACGAGACCGTCCAGCCACAACTAACGGGGCATTCGAGACAAGAGTCTTCGACTAAAGAAAGAAGTGAACACCACATGTCAAACGTTGGTAAGGCACGTACCGCAGCAGAGATCCAGAAGGATTGGGACGAGAACCCCCGCTGGCAGCACGTCAAGCGCGACTACACCGCTGAGCAGGTCGAGAAGCTGCAGGGCACCGTTGTCGAGGAGCACACCCTCGCTCGCCGCGGCGCTGAAATCCTCTGGGAAGCCATCAACAAGGGCGACGACTCCTACATCAACGCCCTCGGCGCTCTGACCGGTAACCAGGCTGTGCAGCAGGTCCGCGCAGGCCTGAAGGCTGTGTACCTGTCCGGTTGGCAGGTCGCAGGTGACGCCAACCTCTCCGGCCACACCTACCCCGACCAGTCCCTGTACCCCGCCAACTCCGTCCCCAACGTTGTGCAGCGCATCAACAACGCTCTGATGCGTGCCGATGAGATCGCTCGCGTTGAGGGCGACACCTCCGTTGACAACTGGGTCGTTCCGATCGTTGCCGACGGCGAGGCTGGCTTCGGCGGTGCTCTGAACGTCTACGAGCTGCAGAAGGCCATGATCAAGGCCGGCGCCGCTGGTACCCACTGGGAGGACCAGCTCGCTTCCGAGAAGAAGTGTGGCCACCTGGGCGGCAAGGTGCTGATCCCCACCCAGCAGCACATCCGCACCCTGAACGCTGCCCGCCTGGCAGCTGACGTTGCCAACACCCCCACCCTGGTTGTGGCACGTACCGACGCCGAGGCCGCTACCCTGCTGACCTCCGACGTTGACGATCGCGACAAGCCGTTCCTGACCGGCGGCCGCACCTCCGAGGGCTTCTACAACGTGCAGAACGGCATCGAGCCCTGCATCGCCCGCGCCAAGGCATACGCTCCCTACGCAGACCTGATCTGGATGGAGACCGGTACCCCGGACCTGGAGCTGGCCAAGAAGTTCGCCGAGGCTGTTCGCTCCGAGTACCCGGACCAGCTGCTGGCTTACAACTGCTCCCCGTCCTTCAACTGGTCCGCTCACCTGGACGACGACACCATCGCCAAGTTCCAGAACGAGCTCGGCGCCATGGGCTTCAAGTTCCAGTTCATCACCCTGGCTGGCTTCCACGCCCTCAACTACTCCATGTTCGACCTGGCTTACGGCTACGCCCGCAACCAGATGTCCGCCTTCGTGGACCTGCAGAACCGCGAGTTCAAGGCAGCCGAGGAGCGCGGCTTCACCGCTGTGAAGCACCAGCGCGAGGTTGGCGCCGGCTACTTCGACTCCATCGCCACCACCGTGGACCCGAACTCCTCCACCACCGCACTGAAGGGCTCCACCGAGGAAGGCCAGTTCCACTAGGCCATCCCCGCAGCGCTGACCAGCTTCCCGAGCTTCCTCGGGGCTGATCACAGTGCCAGATAGGGCGAAATAGGGCGGCTCATGCACACGCATGAGCCGCCCTATTTCTGTGTCCTTCTAAAGCTTGCTGTGGCTTTCTGTGGCTTTCTGTGGCTTTCTGTGGCTTTCTGTGGCTTTCTGTGGCTTTCTGTGGCGCAACACCCCGAAGCGCACTCTGCGGAGCGCGCTTCTTTATTGCTTTTAATCTTTTTAATCTTTTTTATTTCGGCTCACCGAGCCAGGCCACCAGAACTTCTCACCCAGCAACTGGACCACCGACGGGATGAGCAGCGTGCGGACGATCAAGGTGTCCAGCAGCACGCCGACGAAGATCACCACGCCAAGCTGCGCCAACACCACCAGCGGGAGCACACCCAGCGCAGCGAACACCGCGGCCAAGAGGATACCCGCCGAGGTGATCACGCCACCCGTGGAGGTCAGCGCGCGCAGCACGCCTTCCTTTGTGCCCACCCGCCGCGCTTCCTCGCGCGTTCGAGTGATGAGGAAGATGGTGTAATCCACGCCCAAGGCCACGAGGAAGACGAATGCATACAGCGGAGTCGTGTCCGCGAAGGCCTTGAACCCAAACACGCCCGTGGAGATCCACCAACCGATGCCCAGTGCGGAGATGTTCGTCAGCAGCACCGTGGCCACCATGATCAACGGCGCCAGCAGCGAGCGCAGCAGCACGGCCAGCGCCACGAACACCAGTCCCAACACCAGCGGGAAGATCACCAGGCGGTCATGCGCCGAGGATGTTTCCGCATCGATGAGCTGAGCATCCTGCCCACCCACGTAGGTATCGCGGATCACCTGGCCACCGGGCATATTGCCGTCCTTGCCCTCACCCGCAAAGATGTGCCGCAGCTCCTCCACACTCAGACCGGACACACGCATGCTCGTCCACGTGCCGCCAGCGGCACCATCGATCTCGCCGTTCGGCACGGTAATCTGCTGGCCCTCGTTGACGGCGCTCTGCACCGCGCGCTCAGACAGCCCGTTATCCCGCAGCGCCGTCTCCACCTGCTTCGGGTTGAGCGTCATCACCGTAGCCGGCGTGGCATCCTGGTCCGGGAATGCTTGCTCCAGCAGCGGAGCGGTAGCGATGGACTCCGGGGTATCAATGAACTGATCAGATTGGTTCAAGCCCGTGCGCATCTGCGTGGCACCAATGCAGGCCAGGCCCAACACCAGCAAGGACACAATCGTGATCGGCAGCGGCTTCGCCTTCACGAAGCCACCAATGCGATCCCAGAACTTGTGCTCCACGGCGGTGCCGACCTGTGGGCGTCGAGGCCAGAAAATCCACCGGCCGAACAGCACCATGGCACCGGGAAGGACAAACGCACCGAAGAACAGCGCCACCAACACACCCACGACGGCGGCCAAGCCCAGGCCGCGAGTGGTCGGCACGGCAGATAGCAGCAGGCAGGCCACGCCGAGCACCACGGTGGAGGCAGAGGCGGTGATCGTCTTCACCGTCGGCCACCACGCCGCAGCCATGGCAGCGAAACGGCTGTCATGTTCATGCAGCTCATCGCGATAACGACTGATGAGCAGCAACGCGTAGTTCGT
The DNA here is from genome assembly GCF_020099275.1 of Corynebacterium falsenii. Classification (NCBI taxonomy): domain Bacteria; kingdom Bacillati; phylum Actinomycetota; class Actinomycetes; order Mycobacteriales; family Corynebacteriaceae; genus Corynebacterium; species Corynebacterium falsenii. The sequence continues at coordinate 204,028 of NZ_CP083646.1, forward strand.
GCCCGCGCCGAAGACCAGCACGGACAAGATGCCGGAGGTGGACTCGTTCCACGGCACGTCCACCGCGCTCAACACGTACGTGAACAGCACCGCCGCCAAACGGTCAGCAAGCGCGATGACCAGCAGGGGGATTAGCCACAACACCGGCGAGCGGTACGTGATGATGAGTAGCACCGCCACGATGATGGCCGTCACGCTGAGCAGCAGGAAATTGGCATTCTTGAACACATTCGCCAGATCGGCCTGGACAGCCGCCGGACCCGTGACCTTCGCGACGATGCCCTCCGGCAAGCCCTCGTTGGCCTTCTCCCGCAGCTCAGTGACCTTCTCCGCGTTCTGTGTGGAGGAATCGGACGTGATGTTGATGAAACTCAGCGCCGCCGTGCCCTGGTCGTTCGGGATCAGCGGGCCGCCGAGCTGCTTGGCCTTGTCGCGCAGCATTCCCAAGTTCTGGCCCACGGCCTTGGCTTGCGGGCTGTCCGCGCCATCGGGGGCGGTGAACAGCACGAGGGCACTATCGGCGGCCGGGTCCTCGCTGCGCTGCTGCAGCTGGGCGACCACGGTGGATTCCGCGCCGTCGGGGAGGGTGGCAGTCTGATCCTTGGGCTGGGCCATAGGGCCCATCCCGATGAGTGCTCCGGCCAGGAGGATGAGCGCAAGCGTCACCCATCTACTCAACTTGGCTGCTTTTTCTGTGCGCATAGGTGGCCCCTCGGTGTCTTCTGTGGTTGTGGTGGTCGGTGGCGGTCGGTTGCGGTCAGCGGTAATCGGTGTTGGTTGTGGTGTGTGGCGACTGTTCAACGGTGTTCGGCCACGTGAATCTGTGCCCAGCACAACGGTCGGCGGATGGTGAGTCCTGAGGCAAACGTGTGGTGACCCTGAGCGTTCTTCACAAAAACGATAACCCGAAGCACACAGATCGGTGAAACTAGTTAGCATTGCACAGTATGGGAATGGAAGGAAAGGATCGCCCCTTCGTGGGTTCGCGGCTGCGGCAACTGCGCCACGAACGCGGCATTTCCCAAGCTCGGCTCGCTGAGGTACTGGGATTATCCGCGTCCTACGTCAACCAGATCGAACACGATGGGCGCCCGCTGACGGTCTCGGTGCTCAAGAAGATCACCAACACTTTCGGGGTTGATCCCACCTTCTTCGCGGACCAGGATTCCACCCGCCTACTGGCGGAGGTGCAGGATGTCACGCTCGATTCCGAGCTGCTGTCCGAACCCGTGGATGTCACCGAATTGGCGGAGTTGGTGAAGAACCACCCCACCCTCGCCCGCGCGTTCGTGGACATGCACTCGCGCTATCGCAACATCTCGGACAAGCTCTCCCTGCTCACCGAGGAGCGCATGCAGGGTTCGGCGATCATGTCCATCACCCCGCGCGGCGAGATCTTCGGCCGCGCGTCCGGCCCCGAAGCCTTTTCCATGCCGCACGAGGAAGTCCGCGACTACTTCTACGCCCGCCAGAACTACGTGGATGTCCTCGACGTCCAGGCCGAGCACGTAGCCGCCGAGCTAGCAATCGGCACCCAGCAGATCCACCACACCGAACAGATCATCGGCGAGCACCTCGCCAACGCCCACGGCGTGACTGTGCAGTATTCCCGCGACCTCGGCGACACGCAGCACCGCTTCGATGTGCAGGCCAAAACCCTCTACGTGTCCTCGAAGATGCGCCCGGGGCAGATCGCGTTCCGCATGGCCACGGAGCTGGCTTATCTCGAGGCCGGCGACACCATCGATTCCCTCGTGGAGCTCGGCCACTTCCAGTCTGACGAGACGAAGGCCCTGGCCTCCCGCGGCCTCGCCACGTATTGGGCCGCCGCGCTGCTCCTCCCCTACGAACAGTTCCACGCCTCGGCGGAAAATTCCCGCTATGACCTGGAGTTTCTCATGCGCGAGTACGGCGTGGGGTACGAAACCGTCTGCCATCGCCTCTCCACCCTGCAGCGGCCGAGCCTGCGTGGCGTTCCGTGGACGTTCGTGCGCGTGGACCGGGCGGGCAACATGTCCAAGCGTCAGTCCGCATCGGGCCTGCACCTTTCCAACTCCGGTGGCACGTGCCCGCTGTGGAATGTGTACGAGACGTTCAGCTACCCCGGCAAAATCATGCGCCAGATCGCGGAGATGCCCGATGGGCGCACGTACCTGTGGATCGCCCGCACCGTCAATCACCACCGCGCGGCGTGGGGCCAGCCGGGCAAGATGTTCGCCATCGGACTGGGCTGCGAGCTGCGGCATGCCTCCCGCACGGTGTATTCCGACGGTCTGGATATCGCGGATACGTCGGCGGCCGTGCCCATCGGTTCCGGTTGCCGCTTGTGCCCTCGCGCGCAGTGCCCGCAGCGCGCCTTCCCGGCGATCCACCGCCCGTTGAGCATTGATCCGCACCGGTCGACGGTGTCGCCGTACTAGATCGTCCGTCGCAGGTTTCTTGTTTTTTCGACGCCACCAGGCCTAAGACTCGTCGAACAGACCCGTGATCTGTCGGCGCCGCAATTCGCGGCGGTTGTACGTGGCTTCGCGCACCGATTCGTCGGTGTCGAAGCTGGAACCCAGCGCGCCGCCGAGGGTTCCCAGCGAGGCCGAGAACCAGGCGAGCTTGAGGTAATCAATGAAGCTGATGTGGGCATGGACTTTGTTTTCGAAGAACTGGATGGGAACCACCGCCCCGGAGACCAGCAGCATCGTGAGAAACAGCAGCGCATACACGCCTGTGGCGGAGATCAGCACGGTTGCCGCGGTGGCCAGGTTGTCCATCCGGGCGCGCCACGCGGCCACGCTATCCAGGCTCTTCTTGTACGAGCGGCTGTTCCACAGACCGTTTTTGTAGATGAGCCAGAAGGTCAGCAGGCTGATGGACAGGACGGTGATCATGACCTGCCGCCACGTGGCGATGAGGTACGACATTTCCCACACGGAGCCGTAGAAGATGCCGAACCCACCGGTGGCCACGCCCGTGGCGAGGCAGCTGGAGAGGACCTTAACGAGCTGGCCAGGGCGGTTCGCCCGCGTCATTCCCAGCAGCAGGCGCAGTGTGCGCCCCCGGCCTTCGAGAACTCGGGTGGTGTCGGCTTCAACATCGCCACCCTCGATGTCTTCCACGCCGCGTTCTTTGGTTCCTGCCCCTGCGGACTTGCCGCACACGAGGCGGGACATTTCTTGGCGCAGCCCGTCTTTGGCGCGCAGGAAGCCGAAGGCGGGGAGGCACAGCATGGTGGCGCGCCCGCACTCCACGGTTTGGGAGATGACGGGTCGCCGGGTGGTTAGGGGCAGGTCGGTGACGTACACCAGTCTGTCCCAACCGTAGTCGCGGAGGATGCCCGCAGCGCTGTCGGCGAGGCGCACGCTTCCGCTGTCATCCATGGGCAGCGTTCCGGTGCGGAATTCAATGCTGGGGGTTTCGCCGGATATGTGATGTTCGGCGGCCTTCTCCAGGTCCGGGAGAAGGGATCGCACCCGTGCTTCTGGCAGTCCGCGGTCTGCCAGAAGACCAATCTTCTCAGGCAACGGTGTCTCTCTTGTCGCGCTACTAACGTCAGGCGGCGGTGCGGATCGCCTTCAACCTTTTTACAGGTTGATCATGTGTCCGCCGATGCCTTCCGCGGCTTCCTTCATTGCCTCGGAGAGCGTCGGGTGGGTGTGCACGTTACGTCCGATTTCCTCAGCAGTGAGGTCGAAGCGCTGCGCGAGAGTCAGCTCCGGCAGCAGTTCGGAGACGTCCGGGCCCACCATGTGTCCGCCCAGCAGTTCACCATACTCGGCGTCCGCCACGAGCTTGACGAAGCCCACCGCGTGGCCGAGACCCTGGGCCTTGCCGTTGGCGGAGTACGGGAAGGTGGCGACCTTCACCTCGCGGCCTTCCTCTTCTGCCTTCTTCTTGGCGGCTTCCTCGGTGTAGCCGAAGCTGGCCACCTGCGGGGAGCAGAAGGTTGCGCGGGGCATCATCATGTAGTCGCCCAGCAGCTCGGTTTCGGCACCGGCGATGACCTCAGCGGCCACCACGCCCTGTGCCTCGGCCACGTGGGCGAGCTGCAGCTTCGCGGTCACGTCACCGATGGCGTAGATGTGATCCACGTTGGTACGCATCTCGTCGTCAATGTCGATGGCTCCGCGCTCGGTCAGCTTCACGCCGGTCTTGTCCAGGCCGAAGCCTTCCACGCGCGGGGCGAAACCGATGGAAACCATCACGCGGTCTGCCTTGAGGGTTTCGTTCTTCTTGCCGTCGGCGGACTCGATGTCCACCTCCACGCCCTTGCCCTCGCCGAGGTCGCGAACCTCGGTGGTCTTGTGACCGAGCTTGAGCTTCACACCCAGCTTCTTGTACTGCTTGGCGATTTCCTTGGAGACGTCCTTGTCCTCGTTGGGCAGAACGCGGTCCATGAACTCGACCACAGTGACGTCCACGCCGAAGTTGGACAGCACGTAGGCAAACTCCATGCCGATGGCGCCGGCACCGATGATGACCATGGAGTCCGGCTTGTTTTCGTCGAGGATCTGCTCTTCGTAGGAGACGATGTTGCCACCGATCTCCACGCCAGGCAGCGACTTCACCACGGAGCCGGTGGCGATGATGCAGTTGTCGAAGGTGAGGGTCTTACCTTCGTCGTCGCCGTCCGTGATCTCCAGGGTGTGGTCATCGACGAAGGTGCCGAGGCCGTTGATCTCCTGAATCTTGTTCTTCTTCATCAGGTAGTGCACGCCCTTGACGATCCCCTCGGAGACCTTGCGGGAGCGCTGGTGCGCCACGCCGAAGTCCATGGAGATGTTGTCACCGGTGATGCCGTAGAACTTGGCTTCCTTGGTGATGGTGTGTGCCAGTTCCGCGTTGCGGATCAGCGCCTTGGACGGGATGCAGCCCACGTTGAGGCACACGCCGCCCCAGTACTGCTTTTCCACAACTGCTACTTTGAGGCCCAGCTGAGCAGCGCGAATTGCCGCCACATATCCGCCGGGGCCTGCTCCGAGTACTACGAGGTCATAATTTTCTTTAGCCACAGTGTCCAAGGATACGTGTTTCTGGCTGGTTTTTCTTCCCCCGTGGTAACTATTCGCTCTCCCCCGCGCGGGCGTTCCTCATTTATTGCGTTTATTGCGTTGTTATCTCGACGCCACCCCACGCCTCCCCAACCCTCACACCTCCGATCGGAGTTCCCAGAGGGAGAGCCGCTCGGGGCTGCGCGGTTCAGGTGGCGGGTGGCGAAGCGGACCATCTGAAGCGGACGATCTACTGCGGGAGGATCGTGCTGAGGTAGTAGCCCACCGTGGAGGCCACGGTGAGGATGGCGTGGCTGGCGGAGCCCAGAGCATAGGTGAGGGCGAGGATGATGGAATCTGGAGACATGAGGGGCCTTTCTAGAGTGAAGGTCGAGGAAAAATTGCTGTGATGCCTAGGCAGTACAGTATGCGACACTGTATTGTCTGCAAGGAATACTACTGTGACACAGCGATACGTGTGGTGTGCAGTAGCGACGTTTTGAGATCACCCCTCACGAGAAAGCTATTCCATGAAAAAAGGTGTCATCCGGGCAGTTGCAGCTACCCTGGCCGCCCTCGCTCCCGCAGTAGCGACCGTGGCCGTCTCCCCCGCGGCGCAGGCTGAACCGGGTCAGGCTGACCAGGCGGTAACCCCCGCTACGATCCACTTCGGCAAGACCCCGAACCTCGACCCGAATAAGGCGTCGTGGCGCTTCGCGTTGGGTCAGTACCAGCAGGCTGGTTTCGACAACATCGAAGAGGCCTACGCTTACTCACCGTCCATGGACCGATACGTGCCGCTGGTCGTCATCCGTCCGCTGGATAAGGCCAAGCGAGCCAATGCTCCCACGCTGTACCTCCTCAATGGTGCAGACGGCGGCGAGGGCGGCGCGAACTGGCTCATGCAGACCGACGTTGTCGAGTACCTCGGTGGCTTGGACGATCCCTCCAAGAGCCTGCGTGCTAAGGCTGGCCTGCGAGATCCTTCCCCGGGCATCGGCGCCAACATCGTCATCCCCATGTCCGGTGCGTTTTCCTACTACTCCGACTGGGTGAACGAGGCCCCGCAGCTGGGTGGCAAGCAGATGTGGGAGACCTTCCTCACTAAGGAACTCCCCGCTCCGCTGGAATCTGCTCTGGGTTCCAACGGCAAGCGTGCCCTGGCGGGCATGTCGATGTCCGGCACTACCTCCCTGCTCTACGCCGAGCACAACCCCGGCTTCTACAATGCGCTCGGCTCGTTCTCTGGGTGCGCTGCCACCACCACCGGTGCTGCACCGTTGTTCGTGAACATCACGCTCAACCGCGCGAACTCCAACATGAACGAGATGTGGGGCGGCCCGCAGTCCGAGGTGGCTCGCTACAACGATGCCCTCATCAACGCGGACAAGCTGCGTGACACGGAAAACATCTACGTGTCCAATGGTTCCGGTTGGCCCGGTGAGCACGACCTTCCCTCCGACCCGCGCGTGGATGGCAACCTGCTGACCTCCGCCCGAGTCATGGTGGAAGGTGGTGCCATCGAAACCGCCACGAACACGTGCACCCACGATCTGGAAGCCAAGACTCGGGCTCTGGACATCCCCGTGACGTACAACTTCCGCCCCCAGGGCACCCACCAGTGGGGTTACTGGCAGGATGACCTGCGCGACTTCTGGCCTATCGTCACCAAGGGCCTCGGCACCAACGTGCCGCGCCCTGCCGAGCCGCACTCTCAGCCGGCCACCGGCAACATCTTCGGCTCGCAGCAGTAGCCACCCCGCAGCTAGCCACCCGCCAGCCCTCGGTTCTCATTTGGGTGCCCGGGGCTGCCAGCGGGTAGGGTGCCTTGTGTGACTTTTCCCCGCCCTTGCCGCAGTACACCCATCGATGGCGCTATCGATTCCTACACCGGAATCGCCTACAACCTGGGCTTTCACGTACTGCATTACGATTTGGATCTCGACTACAACGTTGAGCCCAATCATCTGAAGGCAACTGCCACCATCTCGGTGGAAAATTACCTCCCCCTGAAAACCCTCACGCTCGACTTGGCGAATAACCTCGCTGTCAACCGCGTGAGCATCACCGGTTACGGGGAGGCCAGTCTCGCGGATACCCTCACGATCCGCCGTTTCCGCCACTCTGGCAACAAACTCACCATCACTTTCCGCGAGGAAATCCCCGCCGATCTCACCTTTGACGTGCGGATTTCCTACGCCGGCTATCCCCGCCCGCTGCGCTCCAAGTGGGGCGAGGTCGGCTGGGAGGAGACGGACACCGGCTCGGTCGTCGCCGGCCAACTCAACGGCGCACCCAGCTGGTTCCCCTGCGACGACACCCCGGACGAGAAGGCCACGTACCGCATCGCCATCACCGCACACCGCGATGTCACTGCGGTGGCCACGGGCCTGCTGACCTCCACGACGTCCTCTGGCAACACCATCACCCGCGTCTTCGAGGTCGATTACCCCATGGCCACCTATTTGGCGGCTGTGTATGTGGGACCGTATGAGCGTCGAGAATGGCCGAAGGCCCAGGTGGGGCGCAAGGAGGTACCGGTCATCGGGTGGGTGCCTGTCGGCGACGCCCACGCCAAGCGCGTCCGGGACAACATCGATCGGGACTTCAAGGATCAAACCGCCATGGTGGAGGCCTTTTCCGAGATGTTCGGCCCCTACCCCTTCCCCGAGTATTCCGTGGTGGTCACCAACGAGGTGATGGAGATTCCGCTGGAGGCGCAAGCGCTGTCCATGTTCGGCAGCAACCACGCCAACGGTCGGGGCACCTGGGAACGCCTCATCGCCCACGAGTTGTCGCACCAGTGGTTCGGCAACTCTGTGGGACTGGTGGAATGGCGAGACATCTGGCTCAATGAGGGCTTCGCCTGCTACGCGGAATGGCTGTGGTTCGAGCGCTCCCGCGGCATCCCAGCGGCCACACATGCCCGCTCGCACTACGATGTGCTGCGCATCAAGCCGCAAGACCTCGTGCTCGCCGAGCCGGGTGGGCAAGAAATGTTCGATGACCGCGTGTACAAGCGCGGCGCACTGACCGTGCACGCGCTGCGCTGTTTGCTGGGCGATGCGGCGTTTTTCGAGCTGCTCCACACATGGACGTCCACGTTCCGGATGGGGTTGGTGGAAACGCGCGACCTGGAGAACCTGGTTCAACACATCACCCAGGCGCTGCCACATGTGAGCAGCGCGGATGTCACGGCCCTGTTCGACGCATGGGTCCGGGGAGCTGAGCTACCCGAATTCCCTGTGCCGGCAGCAGGTGCGGCAGACGCAGCGGGCGCAGCGGGCGCTATCCCCACCGCCGCTCTGCCGGCCGGACCCAACGCCCCCGACGTCGACGCAGGAGGGCGCTGACCCATGCGCGCGATGACCTACGCCACCGTATTCGTGGCCGCCGCCGGTTACCTGGTGATCTGGGTAGCCTCGAAGGCTTTGCCGAAGGCGGGCTACGAAGACTTCATGGTGTACTGGTCCATGTTCTTCGCGCTCACGGGCGTGCTCGATGGCCTCATGCAGGAGACCGCCCGCGCCGTCACGACCCGGCGCGAACTCGGCGGCCCGGCCGTTCCCCACACCCGCACCGCCGCGCCGTTCCGGATCAGCGCGATCGTCGCTGCGGTCATCGCCATCATCATGGCCGCCACCGGCCCGCTGTGGGTGGATCAGATCGTGCCGAGCATGCCGGGCTGGGGCGTCGGACTCATGGCCATTGGCCTGGCGAGTTACACCTTCCAGGCGGTGGTGTGCGGACTGCTCTCCGCAGCGAATGCGTGGGGTGTGTTCGCGTGGCTCATCGCCATCGATTCCGGCGTGCGCCTCGTCCTCGCCGCCGTGGCGTGGGCGGTAGGCTGGCACGTCCTGGCCTTCCTTATCGTCACCGTCCTCGGTGCGCTCACATGGTTGTTCATCCTCCTGGTCAGCGGCCAGGCCCGCGAGCTGCTCCCCGAACGCGCGGACGTGGCTACCAACGCGTTTCTCAGCCGCGCTGGCAAGGCCATGATCGCCGCTGGCGCCAACGCCATTCTCATCACCGGCTTCACGGTGCTCCTGCGCTACACGTCGGCCTCGGATGTTCCGCCCGGTGCTCTCGCCGCCACCATCACCGCGGTCACGCTCACGCGTGCGCCCATCCTCGTTCCCCTGCAACGCTTCCAACCTGCGCTGATCGTGCACTTCACGAAGCATCGCAACCACGTCCTCCGCGCCGCAGCCCTGCCGATTGGCGCGGTCGCGGGTGTGGCGGTTGTCGGTGGCCTGGCCGCATGGGCCATCGCCGCACCGCTCATGGGAATCTTTTTCGACGCCGACCTCATCGCTCCCCCCGCAACCCTCGGGTTGCTCACGGTGGCCTCGGGTGCCACGGCCATCCTCATGATCAGCGGTTCCGCAGCGCTCGCTGCAGACCGGCACAATCTCTACACGACAGGGTGGCTGGTGGCCACAGCGGTGACCATCGGCATTCTTACCATCAACGCCTCCGCCGATACCCGCGCCATCCTGGCGCTGGGCATCGGGCCGCTGGTCGGCGCCGTCGTACAGCTCGGGCTCCTCTCGTTCCTGCCCACCCCGGATTATGCTGGCACTGGATCCGACAGGTCCGACAGGCTCGATAGGCCCGACACCCCCGCAGACACCACGTCCTTCCCTGATAAGGTCTAGCCTCTTTCACCATGACTTCCCAGCCCTCCCATTCTTCCCATGATGCGCCACCGGCCGACTCTGTGGACGTTCTCATGACCGTCTACCACCGCATCGACCCCAGCGACCTCACGTGGGCTTTGGCCAGCATCCACCAGCAAACCCTCCAACCAGCACACACCGTGATCGTCCTCGACGGCCCGGTGGGTGAGAAGCTTCGGGGTGTCGTCGAGCAGTACAAGAAGCTGCATGACACGACCGTGATCGTGGAGTTGCCAGAGAATCAGGGCAGCGCCATCGCATCGAACGCGGGGCTGGAACACTGCGCGAGCACCTGGGTGGCGCGGCTGGACGCCGACGATATCGCGCGCCCCGACCGGCTGGAAAAACAGCTCGATTACCTGCGCGAACACCCGGAGATCGACGCACTGGGAACCGCGTTGGCGGAGTTCACCGACCACGACCTACCGGTCGCCGCGCCGGGAGACTTCACGGTGGATCTCGGAGCGGTAGCAACGATAGCCCACTCCACCCGGGCGCTGCCGGAGACAAACGAGGAGATCCACAAGGCGGTGGCCTGGAATTCCCCGATCAATCACCCCGCCTCCATCCTGCGCACCAGCGCGCTGCGCGAACTCGGCGGCTACCGGCACGTACCATTCATGGAGGACTACGACCTCTGGGCGCGGTTGGTGGCCGGTGGCTACACGCTGCATAACCTGCCGGAAGGGCTCACCTACTTCCGCACGTCGGAGGCAATGTTCGACCGCCGGACGGGCACAGACATGTGGCGCGCAGAGAAGCAGATGCAGGCCAACCTGTTTCATTACGGGCTGATTAGCCGACCACGGGCTATATTTAACCTGTTATTCCGTAGTCTGTACCGATCTCTGCCGCGCCCCATGCTGCGGTTGGTCTATCGCGTACTATTCCAGCGCTGACTTTTCGTCCGTTTCGTTCAGGCAGTGCAGACGATTTCGAGGAGAGCACAAGCCGGCTATGGCACACCCTCACACTTCCGCCAGCGACGTTGCACCGCGCAACGATCGCAGCGCTGGCGGCTCTAGCAGCGCTGGAAGCCCTAGCGGCTCGAGCGCTCGTGACTCGGTCGACAGCAGGGACAATAAGGACAACCGGGACGTCTGGCTGATCATCCCCTGCTACAACGAAGGCACTGTCATCGGGGATGTGATCCGCAACGCCCTGCGCACCTTCCCCAACATCGTGGCCGTCAATGACGGCTCGGCTGACGACTCCGCCGAGCAGATCCACGCCGCTGGTGCACACCTAGTCAATCACCCCGTGAACTTGGGGCAGGGCGCTGCCCTGCAGACAGGTGTGGAATACGCCCGCAGCCAGCCGGGAGCCCAGTACTTCGTCACTTTCGACGCCGACGGCCAGCACCAAGTCAAGGACGTGCTCACGATGCTGGGACGGATGCGCACCGAAGAGGTGGACATCATCACGGGTACCCGTTTCGGCGGGCAGGACAACTCGCAGGTTCCGTGGCTCAAGCGCCTCGTGCTGCAGACCGTGGTGCTGCTCTCCCCGAAGACTCGGAAGCTCGGGCTGTCCGACGCCCACAACGGCCTGCGCGTGTTCAACAAGCGCGTGGCCGATGAGTTGAACCTGCGGATGAACGGCATGAGCCACGCCAGCGAGTTCGTAACCCTCATGGCAACCAAGGGTTGGCGCGTGAGCGAGGAGCCCGTGGACATTCTCTACACCGAATACTCCATGTCCAAGGGCCAAAGCCTGCTCAACGGTGTGAACATCCTGGCCGACGGATTCGTTGCGAGGAAGCTGCCATGACCGGAACCACCATGCTCATCCAAACCCTGCTGCTGCTGGCAGTACTGGGGTTGGCCCTCTATTTCCTCTCCAACCGCAAGAAGGCTCGCGCCAAGGCGGGCGTGAAGATCGGCTTCGTGCTGTTCATCATCCTCTCGGTGTGGACGGTGCTGCGGCCGGACGATCTCACAGTGGTCGCGCGCTGGCTCGGCGTATCCCGTGGCACGGACTTGCTGCTGTACATGCTGGTGGTGGGGTTTGTGTTCACCACGATGTCCACGTACATGCGCCTGCGTGAGCAGGAGCTGCGGTACGCCCGCTTGGCGCGCGCTATTGCACTGCAGAATGCGGTGCCGCCGGAGCAGAACACAGCACAGCAGAACACAGCACAGCCGGACAATGATAGTGATTCCGCTAGTGTGGAGTCTTCCCCCTCTCCGCACGACAATCGGTAACACTAGGTGAGCGTCCACTACGGTCGCCCCGAGCCCGGCCCTAGGTCCGATCCGAAGTCCGATCCGAGGTCACAGAGAGACAAGTAGAGAAAGGTAGATGCCCATGCGCGCAATCGTCACAGGCGGTGCCGGATTCATCGGCTCTCATCTGGTCGACAAACTCATCGATCGCGGCGATGAGGTCACCATCGTGGATAACTTCAGCCACGGCAAGCGCACGAACATCAACCCCAAGGCCACGGTGATCGACGCCGACATTCGCACCGCCGACCTTGATTCGATCGTGTCGAAGGCCTCTCCGGAGGTCATCTTCCACCTGGCGGCGCAGATCGACGTGCGCAGCTCGGTCGAGGACCCTATTAACGACGCCACCCTCAACATCCTCTCCACCATTCGGCTCGCGGAAGCCGCACGCCGGCACGGCGTGCGCAAGATTGTGCACACCTCCAGTGGCGGAGCCATCTACGGCCGGCCCGAGCTCCCTGTCAGCGAGAAGGTGGTTCCGGAGCCAGAATCGCCTTACGCGGCGTCGAAATATGCGGGAGAAATCTACCTGAACGTGTACCGGCGCCTGTATGGGTTGGAGTGCTCATTCATTGCACCAGCCAATGTCTACGGGCCGCGGCAGGATCCGCACGGCGAGGCCGGCGTGGTGGCGATCTTCAGCCAGCACCTACTGCAGGGCAAGCCCACCAAGGTGTTCGGTGAGGGTTCTAACACCCGCGACTACGTGTACGTGGGGGACGTAGTGGATGCGTTCATTGCGGCGTCCGGCGACAAAGGCAACGGGCTGCGGTTCAACGTGGGAACCGGCAAGGAGACCACCGACCGGGAGCTGCACTCGCTCGTGGCAGCTGCCGCGGGGGCTGATGACGACCCTGAGTTCGCCCCGGCGCGCCTGGGAGATGTGCCGCGCTCGGCACTGGACGCGTCCCTGGCCCGCGAGGTACTGGGCTGGTCCCCGCAGGTCAGCCTGGAAGAAGGTATCCGGCGGACAGTGGAGTTCTTCCGGTAGGGCTATCTGCCACTGGGCTCACGGACCGCGCTAGGCCTCGGCAGGGGCGGGGATGAACTTCTTCGACGTGATCGTAACGACCACCAAGGCCAGAGCGGCCATGACGGCGCCGAAGCCGAGCATGATCGGGTAGGTGAACCACTCGCTCAGGCGGGTGAGGATCATCGGGAAGAAGAAGCCGATGTAGGTGAAGGCGTAGAACACTGCGGTCAGACCGCCGAGGTCATCGGGGCCTGCGATGCGTTGCACCTCCGTGAGGCCGGTGATGAGGCAAATGCCGTAGGCGGTGCCGAGCAGAACTGCGACCACGATGGTGCCCGCGATGGATCCGACCTTGGCCGTCCACGCTGCGATGATCATGCCGATGATCACGATGACCAGGCCTACCTGCTGGGCACGGGAGTTGTTGGGCCGGATGTACCAGTGGGATACCTGTTGGATGGAGAATCCGAGCGCCAGCGCCAGGGCGGTGACGAGAGCGGAGAACGCAATCGGCGTCGAAGACTCAGACTGAGCCAGGCTGGGCATGATCGCGTAGGCCACGCCCGCACAACCAAAGACCCAGGGGGCAATGGGAAGCACGGCGAAGATGAACCGCGGGTTCCACATCGACGGCACACGCAGGTCAGTCCAGAACGATCCGCGCACTTTGAGGTGAGCAGACTGGCGCGTTTCGGGGATGCGGGAGAGACCCACGAGCGCGGCGATGGACAGGAGGATGTGGACGATGTACGTGATCTGGCCGGGAGCGGGCAGCCACTGGGCGAGCACTCCTGCCAGTCCTGCGCCCGCACCGAAACCGAAGGTGAGGGACATGGTGGCGCGCTTGGCGCCGGAGTTTGGCTTGGCTGTGGGGTCGAAGTGAGTGGTGGACAGTTCCTTGATCCACGAGCCACCTGCGGTCATAGCCATGCCGATGGATAGGCCGGAGAGGACGCGCCCGATGAAGATGAGGGGCTCGTTGGTTTCGCCCAGGGCGATGAGGATACTGCCCACGAGGCCGACGACCGGTGCGGGGAGCATCACCACGCGGCGGCCGTAGCGGTCGGAAAGCGGGCCGGAGAGCAACAGGGCAACTGCGATGCCTGCTGCGTAGCACGCCAGGAGGGCATCCACGAACACGCGGCTGAACACGTGTTCTTGGCGGTAAAACACCATCATGGGGGTGAACTCGTTGCCTCCCCATGCCACGGCGAGCACGGCAAAAGCTACGAGTTTCCATGCATTTTTATTCCTTGGCATAGTCACCAAGTGTATGCCTGTAGGTGGTGTGCGCGGTGGCGCGGGTCACGTTTATCGGATTCCGGGCGGCGCAGGAGCGGGATGGGACCGGCACTGATGGAGCCTCCAGTTCAGCTTTGTCACAGTTAGCTGAGAGTTACCTATGTCCCCTAGACAAAAGACATGAATTTATTATTAAAATTGTGCAGCACAGATCACAATTGAAGGTAAGGTTAAGTTATGTCACATAACACCACTTCTGGGAACGATGCACTCCAGCCCGAGGGCAACGCCACTAGCCCTGCTGCGGAAGATCCGCAGAACTCCGCTGGAAGCTCCACCGAGAACCCCATGCGTGGAGAAAACAGCGGTGAAGACCGCAGTGAAGAACGCGGAGACGACCGCAGACACGACAAGGGAGAAAACTCCACCCGACGCTTCTCGATCCGCCGCGCGAAGGATGCCCCCGCAACACTCAACGCCGCACCGGACGAGCTAGTAGCCGCCCACGTGACCGAGGATCTGAAGTCCGTCCTCGATGGCGAGTTCGTCGATGCTCGCAGCCGCATGCGCGAGCTGCTGGCCACGGGTAATTTCATCCCCCGCCCCGACTTCGACCTGGAGGAAGCTCGGGCGCACACCACCGATCAGCTCAGCAAGGTACTGGAAACCGGCCTGCCCCATGCCGCATTCCGCAAGGATCAGGGCGGCACGGGCGACACGGGCTACTGCCTGACCTCCATCGAGATGCTGGGGCACTCTGACTTGGGGCTCATGGTGAAGTCCGGCGTGCAATGGGGCCTGTTCGGCGGCGCTGTGGGCAACCTCGGTTCCGAGCGGCACGAGCAGATGGTCAAGGATCTCATCAACCTCGACGCCCTGGGCTGCTTCGCCATGACGGAGCGCGGTCACGGTTCCGATGTGCAAAACCTCGAAACCACAGCCACCTACGATCCGGAGACCCAGGAGTTCATCATCAACTCCCCCACGGCCTCGTCGGAGAAGTGGTACATCGGCAACGCCGCCCGCGATGGTCGCTGGGCTGCGGTGTTCGCGCAGCTGTTCGTTCCCGGGGACGAGGAATCGAAGGGTGTGCACTGCCTGCTGGTTCGCATCCGCGAGGACGACGGTTCCGCCGTTGAGGGTGTCCACCTCGGAGATCATGGCTACAAGGGCGGGCTTAAAGGCGTCGACAACGGAACGCTGAGCTTCAACAACGTCCGCATCCCGCGTGAGGGCCTGCTCAACCGCTTCGCCGATGTCGATGAGCAGGGCAACTACTCCTCCGATATCGACAACCCGAACCGCCGCTTCTTCACCATGCTGGGCGCGCTCGTGCGCGGTCGCGTGACCGTGGGAGCGGCTGCAGGCGCTGCCGCCCGCACCGCGCTGGATATCGGCGCCACGTACGCGAACCTGCGCCGCCAGTTCGCACCGGATGATTCCCTGCCGGAGAAGCGGCTCATCGAGCACCGCTGGCACCGCCTGCGCCTCATCCCGCGAATCGCCCGCAGCTATGGCCTACAGTTCGCCACGAACCACCTGATCTCCCGCGTGCACGAGCTCGATCAGCTGGGCCTGAACCCGGCCGTGTTCACCAAGGAGCAGCAGGCCGACCAGCGTGAGGTCGAGGCCCACGCCGCCGCACTGAAGGCTGCGAACACTGCCCACGCCACCGACACCATTCAGGACATGCGCGAAGCCTGCGGCGGCGCCGGGTACATGGCGGAGAACTTGCTCACCACACTCAAGGCCGATTCGGATGTGTTCACCACCTTCGAGGGCGACAACGTGGTGATGATGCAGCTCGCCGCCAAGGAGCTCATGACCGGCTTCGCCAAGGAGCTCGGCGGCCTCAAGCCGATGGAGATGGTCCGCTTCGGCCTGGATAGCTTCGGTACCCTGCTGCGCCGCCGCACCGCCGCCGATGCAATTCTGCAGAACCTCGTGGATACATTCAGCGACAGCGATGACGCATCCCTGTTCGACCCTGCCTACCAGCTCGAGCTGCTCACTGAGCGCGAGGATCGCATGATGTTGTCGCTCGCTCGCCGCCTACGCGCGGCTCGCAAGCTGGGTGTGGAGGAAGCAGCCAAGGTCGTGGACAAGGCCCAGGACCACCTGCTCGCTGTGGGTTGGGCGCACGTGGATCGCATCATCTTCGAGGCCTTCGTGGATGCCGAATCCCGCCTGGAGTCGGAGGAAGGGAGCCAGGTTCTGGAGCAGATCCGCGACGTCTTCTTCCTCAGCTGCATCGTAGATAACGCCTCGTGGTACTTGGAACAGAACCTGCTTTCCGGCACGCGCACGAAGGCTGCCCGCGCGGCGCTCAACGATCTGTGCGATTCGCTGGGTCCATGGTCGCAGGTGCTAGTGGATGCGTTCGGCATCCCGAGCACGATCACGAATGTCACGATGATGGAGTCCTACGAGGACATGACCCCCAAGTGGGTCTCTGACCCTTCCGCGTCTGAGCAAGCACGCTCCGAGGCGCAGCGGTAGGAGTTTTCGAGACGATACGCCTTCTCACGCAGTCCCATCCAGTTCTTCTCACTGGATGGGACTGCGTATAATTTCTTCAGTACTTATGGTGGCGATGACCAGGAACCTTCGGCTCTGGTTAGTCTTTCTTTATTCCGACGCCACCACGGAGCCATTCGTAGACAGGCCATATCGTGGATTCTCAGGGTATTACGGCGGACAGGCCGCGCTCGGCGTCTCCCGCTCGCCGACCCCGCGTGGGGGCTGACCTGTGGGTTCTCGTCGCCAGCCTCGTGGTTGTGGCACTCAACTTCCTGCTGGAGCCACAAGAGGTTCGCTTGTTCACGATCCTCATGGGGTTGGCGCTGTCGATTTTGCTCGCCGCTGCGGTGAAGTTCCCCCGCATCGCAGCACCGCTGTTCATCGCTGCCTTGGGATTCGCGACCATTCATTCGTCGAGCGAGTTCGCAGCTTTTACGTTCATGGTTCCCGTCTTCTGCGGGATCATCGCTTACTCAGGCCGCATTTGGTTAACGGTGATGTGCACAGTCTTGCTCGGCGCCTGGGGAGTCCTAGACCCTTCCGCAAAAACGCTAACGGACTCGGTCGCATCTGCCGATCTCATGGCAGCAATTATCTGGACTGGGTTTCTTTGTGTGGCCGACGCATTGGGGTGGTTCTTAGGGCATAAGGATCGGCAACGCAGAGATCTCACCGAGGAATGGCGCCGTGAGCTCGAGACGAAGCAAAGCCAGCTCGCGGAATCTCTACATGACAACGTGGCTTCATCACTTACTTCCGTCGTCATGAAGTCCGAAACTCTCGGCCTTCAGATCGACGCACTGCGCAAGCAGCAAGCGAAAATAGTTGAGCCCACTGCTCGAGAGAATGACATTGAGATTCTGCATTTACGCGAATCCCTTGAGTTCATCGCTGAAGAAGGACGCACAGCGATGACTCAACTACGAGAGCTACTCAATGCTCTCACCACCACCGACTGGCAAAAACCGGGCAACCCTGCGCTTCGCCCAGCGGAGTCACTCGAGCAGGCAATTCGTCTTCTCAAGAATCACGGCTTCACCGTGCAATTCCGCGACGAGGCACGGGCCACCAGCTTGTCATCCCGAGAATTCGCAGCTCTCTTGCCAGATGGCAACCAGCAGCGCATGCTCACTCAGCGAGCATTGTTCGAGGGTTCAACGAACATCCTCAAGTATGCAAAGCCCGGTTCCACCGTGGAATTCGCCATTCGCAGCAGCAGGCGGCGAGTGACCTTGTACATTCGGAACCTATGCAAAACTGCCGAAGAATTGCCCGCGAAACGAAAGACGATCATGTCATCAGGTTTGGGGCTCGAGAGCTTGACTCAGTGGGCAAAACGCACGAAGGGATCCGCGCGTGGTCACGTCGTCGAGTCTCCGGCAGGGCCTCTATGGTCGCTTGACATCGAGATCCAGCGCTAGGTTCCTGTGATGCCCGCCACATGAGATGCAAATATAAGTACCTGACTCTAGACTATCTTTTGTATATAGCTTCTTATTCGTAGGGAGAACACAGCTATCATGTCATTCAAGAACAATCGCTTCGCAAAGGCCGCTGTCGCAGCGGGGGCCGGCATCGTCATGATGCTCGGCGGTACCGGAATCGCAGCCGCACAACCCGCACCGACCACCCAGAAAATTCAGTACACCCCCTACGAGGCTCCGTACATGATCTTCAGCTGCCGCGTCCACCCTGAAATGGTGTGGTGCTAACTTGCCTTGAGGACGTAGGCTAGGCCTATGAACACCTCCCCCATCCGCACTTTGTTAGTGGATGATGATGCCGCCGTGCTGACCGCACTGCGGCATTATTTTGCTGTCAGTGACACCATTCAAATTGTCGGCGAGGAAGAAAACGGTCGCGCCGCCCTCCAGCGCATCAGCGCAGACCCAGCTGCCATCGACGTCGTGCTGGCCGATATCCACATGCCAGAGATGGGTGGCCTGGAACTGCTCCAGAACATCCAGCACCTGTCGCACGTCCCCGCCTTTGTCGCCATGACAAGCATGGATACAGACGAAACCATGCTCGAGATCCTGAGCCACGGCGGCAGCGGCTACATCATCAAAAACTCTCGCCCCCAGCGCTTCATCGCCGCGGTCGAAGACGCAGTTAACGGTGGCACGGCCGTGTCCCCCGAGTGCCTTTCCCGCCTACTGGACTACATCCCTCCGGTCGACGCAGCAGAGGACGGTCGCGGAAGTTGGTCGAAAACTCGAGCCACATCTCCGGCACAACTCACCGACGGCGAGAAGGCCGTGCTTCGACTTATCGTTCAAGGGCTGTCCAATAAGGAAATAGCGCTGGAGTCCAGGTATGCAGAATCGACCGTCAAAAAGCACGTATCGTCTCTGATGCAAAAATTTGATGCCTCATCGCGATTAAAACTAGCCACGGCTGCTATTCGAGCAGGCTGGTAAAACGGTATATTTTTGCAATTCTGCAGCCCCTGAGCTGGGTGAATGCCTATTAAGATACTGTGCAGAATGCACCAGAATGGTGCCAGCCCCGGCGCGATAGCAATAAACGGTATTAGCATGGGTTGGGTAAAGAACTTACGCGACGAGAAAGTTCGGACTACCACTATGCAACTGCCACAGAAAATCGCTGCCGTAGCGGCCGCAGCTACCGCTGGGCTCGCTGCTCGCGACCTCACCCAGAAGAAACACTCCATCCTCCGCAACTACCCAGTTGCCGGTCACCTGCGCTACGCCATGGAGACCATCCGGCCGGAGATTCGTCAGTACTTCATCGAGGGCGATGGCGAAGGCCGCCCCTTCGACCGCACCACCCGCTCAATGATCTACCAGCGCGCCAAGGGCCTCGGCTCCGCCACCGCGTTTGGCACCGAGTCGGACATGGACAAGTTCGGCTACGAAACGCTGGCGCACTCAGCATTCCCGCTGGATCACATCGACATTCCTTTCCGCGCCACCATCGGCGGCCCGGACTGCAAGAAGCCCTACGATATCTCTCGCTACAACATCAGCGACATGAGCTTCGGCGCCCTCTCCGCCAACGCTGTGATGGCCATGAACAAGGGCGCAGCCCTCGGTGGCTTCGCACAGAGCACGGGCGAGGGTGGCCTCACGCAGTACCACCTGCGCTATGGCGGCGACGTCATCTGGCAGCTCGGCTCCGGCTACTTCTCCGCACGCACCAAAGACGGACACTTGGACCGCGGCCTGTTCAAGGAGAAGTCGCAGATCGACAACGTCAAGATGATCACCATCAAGATCTCCCAGGGCGCCAAGCCCGGCATTGGTGGCGAGCTTCCGGCATCGAAGATCAGCGCTGAAATCGCCGAGATCCGCGGCGTTCCCCGTGGTCAGGACTGCATCAGCCCCGCATCCCACAAGGAATTCTCCACCCCCACCGAGCTCATCGAGTTCATCGCGGAGCTCCGCGAGCTCTCCGGCGGAAAGCCGATCGGCTTCAAGCTGTGCGTGGGCAACCACACCGACATTTTGGCTATTTGCAAGGCCATCCTCGCCGTCGGCACCGGACCGGACTACATCATCGTCGATGGTGCAGAAGGCGGCACCGGCGCAGCGCCCGTGGAGTTCGAGGACCGCGTGGGCATGCGCCTCACCGATGGCCTCATGGCTGTACACAACGCTTTGGTGGGCACCGGCCTGCGCGACAAGATCGCCCTCGGCGCTTCCGGCAAGATCACGGGCGGCAACGACATCGTTCGCCGCTTGATCCAGGGCGCGGACATCACCCTGGCCGCCCGCCCCATGATGATGGCCGCCGGCTGCATCCAGGCGCGAGTCTGCAACACCGGTAAGTGCCCCGTGGGCGTGGCCACCCAGAGCCAGTGGCGCCAGCGCGCTCTGGATGTGGATGAAAAGGCCATCCGCGTGCGCAACTACCACGATGCCACCGCCAAGGAGGCCGAAAACCTCATGGCTGCCATGGGTGTTGACCACCCATCCAAGCTGGCTCCGCACATGCTGCGCAAGGTGATCAGCGCTACCGAGACCAAAACCTACCTCGACCTGTTCACCTGGCTCTCCGACGGCGAGCTGCTTGAGGAGCCGAAGGGCGTGTGGGCCGAGTACTGGAAGCAGGCCAGCGCGGACAACTTCGAGCCGTCTACCCGAGGAACCCGCACGCGGATCTAACCGCTGATCGCGCTACGGATCCCATTACCACCCGTGGGAATTAGTGGGAATCGGTAGGTCGCGGTATCCGCGCGTTGATAGGTAGCTTGAGAAGCTTGAGCCAATCCATCATCGGAAACCTATCAACACTGACCAAAAGGGGTCGCAGCATCTGCTGCGGCCCCTTTACTCAGCTTCCGTATAAGGTACGCTTATCAATGCTCCTCATCAGCATCACGTCTCCATCCGAATTGTTTCGCAGCTTTTCGGAACACCCTTAATTCGTCCACTCGCATTCGTGTCCCTCAATCACGCTGCAACACCGGCCGGATCAGGACCTACTGGAAGACGTGCCTACCTTTAGGACGACGTTCACATGTCAACAATCGCAGTGATGACATCCCCTGCCAAGGGGCATCTCTATCCCCTCGTGGATACCCTCATCAAACTCCGCTCACGCGGCCACTCCATCGTGGTGAAAACACTCTCCAGCGAAACGCAGACACTCGAAGATCTCGGTTTCACGGCAATCCCGCTCAGCGACACTCTCAACGACGCCCAGCTCGACGACTGGCAAGCCACCAACTCCATCGGGGCGCTCAACGCGGTGCTTCGCCAGCTCGTCAGCCGTATGCCTCATGATTTCCGCGAGCTCACCAGCCTCATCGCGGAAACACAACCGGACATGGTCATGGTGGATTTCACGACCTTTGGCGGCCAGATCGCGGCGGAAGCCTCCGGCCTTCCGTGGGCACTCTGGAGCCCCACCTTCCTGCCGCTCAACCTTCCCGACGACCCGCCATTCGGCATGGGCCTCAAGCGTTCCACCGGTACGACCGGCGCACTGCGCGACAAGGCACTGCGCCGCGTTCTCACGCACCTGTGGGATCGCTTCAGCATCAGAGACGTCAACGCGCTGCGCACCACACACGGGCTGGAACCTCTCCGGCACACCACGGACCTGCTCCAGCGCCCGCCCGCCATCATCAACTTCACCGCCGAGCCCCTCGAATATTCGAGGAAACAGTGGCCAGACAATGTTCACCTCGTCGGCCCCGGCACCTGGTCACCACCCGTCAGCGACTCGGACGTGCTCCGCGACGTCACCGATCCCATCGCGCTGGTCACCTGCTCCACCGAGTTCCAAGACGATGCCGAGCTGGGACAAGTCGCCATCGACGCCTTGGAAGGCACTGGCCTGCATACCGTCGTAACCACCGGCGCCCTGGACCCGCTGACTTTCCGCCCGAAATCCCAGGCGACAGTCGTGGATTTCCTGTCTCACGATGCCATCCTGGACCGCTGTGCTGTCGTGATCTGCCACGGCGGAATGGGCATCACCCAGAAAGCTCTGGTCAAGGGCATTCCGATCGTGGTTGTGCCCTTCGGACGGGATCAACGAGAAGTGGCCGAACGGGTTCGGCACTGCCGCGCAGGTGAAGTGCTCTCCCCCACCAAGCTCACCGCCTCCGCTTTGCACTCCAAAGTCACCGCAGCCATGGCGCTGAAATCCCGCACCGCCGCAGTGGCTCGGCAGCTCGCCCGCGCCGGTGGTGCAGAGCGTGCCGCTGACATCATCGAAAGCCAACTCGCGCATCGGACCACCAGCCGGGCCACCAGCCAACGCGCCAGCAAGACCACCGCAGTGCAGGCGGTGATCTCATGAGCCGCTCCCGTCTCACCAGCCGCTTCACCAGCCTTCTCGCAAGCTTCTGCGCCATCGCCCTCACGGTCGGAGCCACCGCCGGGGTCACCGCAGTCGCAGCACCCGCCTCCACCACCGAGGTCTCACGCCCGGCAACGGCCAACCGATGGATCGTCGACCCGCAAGGTCGAGCCGTGATCTATCACGGCGAAAACGTGGTGGCCAAGAAGCCGCCCTACACGCCAGGCTCTATCGGCTTCGGCGCAGACGATATCGCCTTCCTCAAGGAACAGGGCTACAACGCCGTTCGCCTCGGCATCATTTGGGAAGCCGTGGAGCCCACGCCGGGCCACTACGACGACCACTACCTGGACACCATTGAGGACACCGTCCGCCAGCTCTCACGCGCCGGCATCGAAACTCTGCTGGAAGTGCACCAAGATGCCTGGTCCAGCAAGTACGGTGGCGAGGGTGCACCGGAGTGGGCCAGCATCGACGACAACTTCCCCGCCATCCCAGGCGGGCTCATCGCCGCCCAGTTCAGCCCGGCCGTCTACCAAGCGGTCGGCAACTTCTTCAACAACGCCCCGGGCCCGGACGGCGTGGGCATCCGCACGCATTACGTCACCATGTGGGGGCACGTAGCACGGCGCTTCGCCTCGGTTCCGGGGATCATCGGCTACAGTCCCATTAACGAGCCCACGCCGGGGTGGACTTTCCTCCTCTGCCAGGCAGATCTGTGCCCACCCCAGGTCACGGACAAGTTGCGCACCCTCAATGCCGAGGTTGCGGGCGCGATTCGGGCGTCGGACAAAAAGACGAGCATCTGGCCGATGGCCTACATCACCTCGGCGCTGGGCGCGCACCCCAACATGGGCCCGCCGGTGGATCCCAACGAGGTCTACCCGTTCAACTCCTATTCGTTCCTGTGCAATATCGGCCTCGACCTGCCCGGTTTCGTCTGCGACCCTCAGGAACGGCTCAACGCGCAACGCTCGCGTGAGTACGCCGAGAAGTGGAACATCCCGTTTGCCATGACCGAATTTGGCGCCATCGGTAACCCGGGGGTGCTGCGCACGCAAAGCTCTATCGCCGACGCCAACATGATCAGCTGGTTCCACTGGAGCTATGGCGGACCGGATCATACGACCTCAGCGCCCTCGCCCGAGGATCAGGCCATTGTGATCGACCCGCATCAGGCGCCGGCTGGGGTGAATGTGAACTGGGATAACCTGCGCGACATTCAGCGGGCGTACCCGCAAGCGATCGCCGGCACGCCGCTGCGGTGGGGCACGGACGACCGCGGGACGTTCGCTCTGACGTGGAGCTCAGAACGGCCCGCGCGCGATGGGGTATTCCCGGCTGGCTCCCGCAGCGTGGTGCGGATTCCGCCGACTGCGTTCCCGGGCGGGTACACGGTGCGGGTGACGAATGGCAGGGTGGTATCTGCGGATAACGCCGCTGAGCTGGTCATTGAGAGTGGTGGGCAGGACCCAGTCTCTGTGATCGTGACGCCGCGGGAGCCGGTGTATCGACCAACGCTGCTGACCTCGTCCGATCCTGCGGGAACCAGGTGAACGGGTAAAGCCACCTTCTCAAGTTTCGAGAAAGTGGCTTTTACCTGATGTTTTGCTGGAGCCGCTTGCGAGAATCGAACTCGCGACCTTTTCATTACGAGTGAAACGCTCTGCCGACTGAGCTAAAGCGGCGCGTAGCAACACCGCCGTGAGAAGCGGATGTTGTACGAAGCGTTATCCTAGTGCACCACCAGCCCCGGCACCAAAACAGGCCTGCAACTAGACAACGCCACAGCATTCCCGCAGGCGCCCGGCCATCGCGTCCAACGCTACCTCCGGCTTCACGTTATATCCCAGCACCTCGCGGCACTCACTGACCGCATCGATGCACCGCACCAACGCCTCGCCGGAATTGCGGCGCGCCAACTCCCGAGACGTCGCAGCCATATCCGGGTGTTGGTAGCCACCGATCGGCGCCCCATCGTCATCCACCGCGCCCACAGCCTGCATCATCGCATCCCGGTACAGACCCGCCACATCGATGAGCGCCAGATCCAGGGCATCGCGTGTTTGGCGGGTACGGCGATTCTTCTGCTCCTTCTCCAGCTCCTTCATCTGGCCAGAAGCACCGCGCTGCGCCTTCGCCGCGCCGCGTCCCTTCGCGCCCACGCCCAGGCTGTTTTCCAGCTCCGCCTTTTCGCGCTGCTCATCGGCCTCAAGGGCACTCGCGGCCTCCTCCGTGGCCTTCTTCACCAGCTCGGAGGTGAACAGGAACAACCTGCCCGACTCGTACACCATCTGCGGAAGTTTCAGGGCAGTCGCTCGCTTGGCACGGGCACGCTCCTCCCGCGCCAGATGCCGCGCCCTGCCGATGTGTCCGCCGGAGACACTGGCGGCCCATTGAGCTTGTTCATCGGTGAGCCCTAGGGTGGCGTCGGACAAAAGAACATCCTTAACCGCAGCCACACCAGGAGTGGGCACATAGACGTGGCGGCACCGCGACCGCAGCGTGATCGAAATGTCCTGCGGA
Source organism: Corynebacterium falsenii (assembly GCF_020099275.1). Classification (NCBI taxonomy): domain Bacteria; kingdom Bacillati; phylum Actinomycetota; class Actinomycetes; order Mycobacteriales; family Corynebacteriaceae; genus Corynebacterium; species Corynebacterium falsenii. The sequence continues at coordinate 228,950 of NZ_CP083646.1, forward strand.
TCGGTCGACGGCGCGCAGAGCAGGAACACCGTGCGCGGCGGCGGCTCCTCCACCGACTTCAACAAGGCGTTCGCGGCACCGTCCGAAAGCCGGTCAGCGTCCTCGACAACGACCACACGCCAGCGCGCCACGGTCGGCATATTCGCAGCCTCCCGCACGACCTCGCGGATGTCATCGACAGCGAGGACCACACCCGACGTCGACACCCACAAAATATCCGGATGTGTGCCCGCGTCCGCCGAACGGCACTGCTCGCAACGACCGCACCCACCATGCGGGCACACCAACGCCGTGGCAAAAACCTTCGCGGCGATCGAGCGCCCCGAACCCGGCGGGCCCGTAAACAACCACGAGTGCGTCATCGACTGCAGATCCGTCACCGCACGGCGCAACGGCACGCGCACGGCAGGCGACGTGATCCGCGCGAATACGCCCTCCGGCGCCGAAAGATCCTGAGTCTCACTCACACCCACAGTCTAGACAACAGATGGGACACCGGATACGACACCGGATGGGATAACCGATGCGACAACTAAACCACCAACGTTCGATAGTCTGGAGGGCATGAAACAATTGCTGCGCTACCTCTCGTGGGCCTGGGGAACCTCCTGGCCCCTGTACGCAGCGACGGTCCTCACCACCAACGTCATGGGCGCGTTGGCGGTCGCAACGTTCCTCCGCTTCCTCATCCCCCTCCCGGAAGCCAAGGAACTGACCAGCCTCAACACCACCACTGCGACCCTCTACGTGGCATACTTCGCCTTCGCCGTGGTCGCGGGCATTGCGATGACACTGTATTTCTTCGCACCGGTGCTGCGCTGGCAACGCAACCCCAAGGCCTACGACCCGAACATGGTGCGGGACCTGGTGCTGCGCATTCCCCTGCTGCAGACCGTGACCGGGGCAATCCTGTGGGGCATCGGCGTGATCGTGTTTACCGTGGTGGCGCTGCAATACTCCACCCGGTGGGGCGTGACCGTGGCGGTCTGCGCCGTGCTCGGCGGCCTGATGGTGGGGCTCATGACGTACATGGAAGCCGAGCGGCTCGTGCGCCCCGTCGCGGCCCGCGCGTTGGCGAAGGGCGCACCGGATCATTCGCGCCTATCGCCGCTGTCGCACCGGCTGATGACCACGTGGGCGCTGACCTCGGCGGTGCCGGTGCTGGGCATGGTGCTGATGATGCTCGCCGCGGTGGTGGGGTACTTCCCGGACGACAGCAACCAGGTCATGCCCGCTCTGTTAGCGCTGGCGCTGACCACGCTGGTGACAGGCTTCTCCGGCACGCAGCTATTCTCCATGGCGGTGGCGGATCCCATCCGCGAGCTGCAATACGCCATCAACCGCGTGCGACGGGGCGAAGTAAACACGGACGTGCGGATCTACGACTCCTCCGAGATCGGCGTGCTGCAGGCAGGCTTCAACGAGATGATGCGCGGATTGCAGCAGCGCCAGCAAGTCTCTGACCTGTTCGGGCGCTACGTGGGCACCGAGGTGGCGCGCCGAGCGCTGGAGGAAAAGCCCGAGCTAGGCGGCGAAACCCGGCATGTGGCCGTACTGTTCGTGGACGTGATTGGGTCCACCGGATTTGCCACGGAACGCGACCCGGAATACGTGGTCAAGGCGCTCAACGAGTTCTTCGACCGCGTGGTGGAAGTGGTGCACGCCAACAAGGGCATCATCAACAAGTTCGAGGGCGACGCAGCGCTGGCCGTCTTCGGCGCACCTATGCCGTTGGATGATGTGGCCGGCCACGCCTTGGCTGCCGCGCGGCAGTTGAAGGCGAAGCTGCAGGGCCTGGAGTTCGTGGCCGGCGTGGGTGTGGCCGCTGGGTCCGTGGTGGCCGGGCACATCGGCGCGAAGGATCGCTTCGAGTACACCGTGATCGGTGACGCCGTGAATCAGGCAGCGCGCCTCACGGATCTGGCGAAGCAGACGCCCGGCCAGGTGCTCACGAGCGCCGCCACGCTGCGGGCCGCGAACGAGGCGGAGCAGCGCCGGTGGACGCTGATGAAGTCCGTGGAGCTGCGCGGTCGGCGTGAGATGACGCAACTCGCGCGGCCGATTCGCCCCACGTTGGCGGACCGCGATGCCGCGCAGCGGGGGGCTGGCGGTTCCGCTGGTGGTTCGGGTGCGGGCGGCTCGGGCAGTGCAGGTCCCACCTCGACCGGCCCCTTCGGCGACGGCCACGACAGCGTGATGGACACCAAGGAGCCCCCTCGCGGCTAGCTTTCGCCGTGCAAACCTCTTGCGCTGCCGCTATCTTGAACTTGTCTGCTGTACGCGGCAGCGTCGAGAATTCAAGGGGGTTTTCTTGGGGATTACACGTCTGACCAGCGGTGTTCTCGCTGCTCTATTGTCCGTTTGTTTGGTTGGTTGCTCTATATTCGACGCCAACACGCGGCCGCCAGCCACCACCAAACTTTCGGTATCCACAGCCAACGACTCACAGGCCGGAGCTGTGGATAACCCTGACAAACCGGTGGTGACGGACGACGGCCGTATGCTACAACCACAGGGGCACGAGGGAATCTGGTTCGAGACTGAGCCGGACGACCCGTGGGGGAAATACGTTTGGCGGTCGCAGAAGTTTGTGGGGGATCCGTTGGAATTGCCAGTGCTGGGGGAAAGCGCGGAGTTCGGCGCGGGCTTGAAGGGCCTGCCCGATTACTGTGCGCCAGAGGTCGAACGCAGGCTGGCCTCCATCGATCTTGTAGCTGAGAGCACTCAGGAGGGATTGGGAAGGAGAATGTGCGTCTTCACCCATACCCCTGAAGACATAGGTAAGGACAACTACTTCAGCTATGCCGTTTGGTACTCCAATTCTTGGCCACTGCATTCGCCCGACAAGGTGATTTCCGAAATAGAGAATTTTGGCATTCCAGAAGTCTTTTCGATTCCCGGCACAGGTCTTCCGCGGGACTGCGTAGCGATGATCAAAAGTAAAGGTACGCCGGTTATTTACGCATCTCAGATCGAAGCAACGATGGAGCCAGAGCTGCGAACCGCTTGCTTGCGTGCAGCCTACTCACGACAAGTATTTGTAAACATAACAGGAAATTCGGGGGAAAAATGATTCGATTCGAAATTGAAGATTTAATGGCTACCATCCAGAAGCTCCACCTGGCATTAGTTCAAAGCACTTGGTTAAATGTTGACAATATTCCACAGATTCCGACGTACACGGGTTCGCCTGCTGTGAACTTGGCGTTCGGTGTTCACCAGAGCCTGTGGGCCTCGCAGCCAGGGTGCGGTCTGAAGGCCTGTGAATATTTGGGCAAGAACATCGGATGGGTCACCGATCACCTCCGGCAACAGACGGATTGTTTGGATGATCAGGAACGGGATAACCAGCACAGCTTTGATTCCATCAACTCCGACGCGCCACGGTGCGAAGACCTCAGCACAATGATGGCCGATACCCGCCCGCAAGACACCATCCATAATTTCCTGTACACCGACCCGGTCACCGCCGCCGAAGCGACGATGCCGCTGCAAGCACTGATCGCCGCGTTCAGTACCGACGATGCCGCACCGCTGGCCATATCCAACGACTGGGCGAAAGTATCCACCCGATTATCGTCGATCATGGATCAGCTCGATGCCGCCGGTCGCCAACTCAGCGCCACGACCATAGGCACATCATTCGACATGGCACGAGAGGCCATCGACTCCGTGGTCCGCACCGGCCGCATCGTCGCGGCTAATGCCCAGATCATGTCCGCCACCGTCGCTCAATTCCCCACCATCCGTACGGCCAACCTCGCGGCCTTACATGCCATTGAAGCCTCCACCGCGACCATCACCGACCCCGCGGCGAAACTGGCTGCGGAACAATCCGCCGTCGCCACGTTCGTCTCCACTCAGCTGCAGCCCTCCCTTGAGCTCGTTCGCCCACCGATTATGAACCTGGGGGTGCCGATCGTTGGCCACACCGGTGGGGGAGTGTTGACCACTTCCACCGTGGGGCAGGGTTCCACGGTCACGCCGGTCAGTCAGATCACGGGTCTGACCACCACGGCCGCCAGCACCGCTACCCATGCGTTCGGGCAGGCCGCGGATGCCGCGGCCGGGTCGGCTGGTCGGGGTAATGACGCGGCGGTGGCGGCCTCGGCGTCCCAACCCGCCCCGGCTGCGAGCACCCCTCAAGCGCCGTCGGTGGCGGGTGCTGCGCCGACGGCACCGGCGGCATCCGGTGGACTGTCACAGCCGACTCCCTCCCCGGTGGTGTCTCCGCAGTCTGCTGGTGGTCTGATGGCACCTGCGTCTGCCGGTGGGGTGGGGGCCACCGGTGGTGGTGTGGCTTCCCGGCCTGGGGTGGTGACCGATGGTGGTGGTCGGGCTTCGGGTCAGCGGTCTGCCTCGTCGCCTGCGCTGTCGTTTGGTGGGCAGGGTGTATCTCGTGGTGGTGTGGGGCAGCGGTTGCCGCAGTTGCCGCAGCATGCGCGTCAGGCGGTGATGGCGCGGGAAGTCTCCCGGCAGATGGCTCAGCGCTTCAGCACCGGCACCGGTGCTGGTACTGGTCTTGGTATCGGCTCTGGTCCTGGTGTGGGTGCCGGTGTTGGTGGTGGTTCTGCTGCGGGTGCTGTTGGTCAGCGGGGTGGTTTTGGTCGGGCGTCTGCCGCTTCGGGCTTTGGTACCGGCGGTGTAGGTGCTGCTGGGTTCGGTGCCGGTGCCGGTGCTGGTGGTCGGGCGGCGTCGCGGTCTGGTGGTGGTCGGTCGGCGGCTGGGTTTAAGTTCGGCCCGGAGGATCGGGCGTATTTCACCCGGTTGTTGATGGGTAAGTCCGCCAAGACGGTGCGCAAGGTCATCCGGTAACCAACCCCTACAGGCTCCGGGCGATCAGCTCCTTCATGATCTCGTTCGTCCCGCCGTAGATCCGCTGCACACGCGCATCCGCGTACGCCCGCGCGATCGGGTATTCCAGCATGAAGCCATACCCGCCAAACAGCTGCAAACAGCGGTCGATGATCTGACCCTGTTTGTCCGTCGCCAGCAGCTTTGCCATCGACGCCCGAGCCGGATCCAACCGCCCCGCCACCAGCTCCTGGATGCACAGATCCACCAGCGTTCGCACGGCCAGCGCCTCGCTCACGCATTCCGCCAGCTCAAATCGCGTGTTTTGGAAGTCCAGCAGCCGCTGCCCGAAGGCCGTGCGGTCCTTTGTGTACTGGATCGTCTCGCGCAACGCCGCCTCAATCGCGCCGATGCTGCCCACGGCGATGCCCAGCCGCTCCTGCCCCAGCTGTTGCATGAGCTGCACAAAGCCCTGCCCCTCAACCTCGCCGAGCAGGTTTTCCTTCGGCACGCGCACATCCTCGAAGAACAGTTCCCGCGTGTCCTGCCCGCGCAACCCCAGCTTGTCCAGCACGCGCCCGCGGCTGAAGCCCTCGCGCTCGGCCTCCACGATCATGAGGCTGATGCCCTTCGCACCCTTCACCTCGTTTCCGCCGGTCCGCGCCACCACGAGGATCACGTCCGCGTGCGTGCCGTTAGTGATGAAGGTCTTAGAACCGTTGATCACGTAGTCGTCGCCGTCACGCACCGCAGTGGTCTTGATGTTCTGCAGGTCAGAGCCCGTTCCCGGCTCGGTCATCGCGATCGCGAACACGATCTCACCCGTCGCCGCCTTCGGTAGGTACTTCTGCTTCTGTTCCTCGGTGCCGTAGTGCACGAAGTACGGGGCCACGATGCCGCTGTGGATCGTGTTTCCCCAGCTCGAGTCGAAAATCCGCGCCTGCTCCTCCATCACCACGGCTTCATGCGCGAACGTGCCGCCGCCCCCGCCGTACTCCTCGGGGATGCCGAGGCACAGCAGGCCCGCGTCGCCCGCCTTGTTCCAAAACTCGCGGTCCACTGCGTGCTCTTTCAGCCAACGCTCCTGGTTCGGCAGCGCCTCACGCTCGAAAAACGCGCGGGCATGTTCCCGCAGACTGTCCAATTCCTCGTTCATCCAAGGCGAACGGTGGTCATCTAGTGCGCTCATGGGTGTTCTCTTTTCCGTGTGTAGTTTTCTTCTTCTCGACGCCACCACGCGCCCACGCCCCTACCCCTCCCCAGGGTCTGGCGCGTGAGGTCCTTCGCGGACGGCGGCGAGGGGAAGGTTGTGGCGTCGAGCAAAAACCTCCCACTCCGAGGCGGTTTTGGTGGCAAGTATGCGCTGGAATTCTTCCCGGTCGCCGGAGATGCCGAGGAGCTCGAGGCCGTCGGCGAGGAAGTGGGGCTCCAGCAGGGCCACGGCCACCCAGCCTTCGCGGGCGGGGTACAGGCCGTACTGCGGGATGCCGCCGCCGAGGAGTCCATCGTTGCTGGTCAGGCCGTGCCGCGCGGGGCCGCCGAAGTGCTCGGCCATGTCGGCGAGAGCGACTTCGCGGTAGCTGCCGGAACCGGTGTGGGTGCGGTCCAGGAGCGCGGCGAGGCCCTCGGACACCGCGCGCTCCGAACCGGCCATGTCCGCGACGGGGATGCGGGGCATGTGCGGTGGGTCGAGGGTGCCCGCGTGGGCCTGGTACGTGAGGTCGTGGCCGGCCATCGCGGCGCGGTCGCCGGAGTGGCCGACGATGGCAACCTGGCTGAGCTGCGGAAAATCGGCGTGGAGTTGCTCCCAGCCAAGGCCGAGGCGTTCGAGCGCGGCGGGTCGGTGAGAGGTCAGCAGCAGGTCGGCCTGGGCGAGGAGGTCGCGCAGTTCCGCGGCCCCGTCCTCTGATTTGAGGTCGATAGTGCAGACGTGCTGACCTGCGATGAGCTCGCCGTAGTAGGCGCGGCAGTAATGCTCCATCAGGTCGCCGCTGGGTGGCTCGACCTTGGTGACGTGCATGCCGAGCTCGGCGAACCGGCGCGCGGCGAGGGGGCCTGGCAGGTTCGTGGCGATGCTGACCACGCGGTGTGGGGTGACGTGCGCACTAGGCGCGTCTATGTACGCGGTCGCGGGCGGAACCGCGGGCACGCTGAGGGCTTCCGAATCGGACGACACTGCCTTTGTCTCCACGTCTAGTAACTAATGCTGGGTGGTACTGGGTAGCGCTGGGTATCGCTGGTGCCGCGTTTAGATAGTTTTGCACGGCAACTTTTCCTGACCGTAACATCACCGGAGACTTGCCGAGGTGGAATTCTAAAAACCTCCACACCCGAAGGCTAAAGGCAGATGGGCCGACTGGCGGCGTCGGAGTTAGTTCTGCTCCTTCATCTTCTTCTCCGTGTCCTGGAGCACCTCATTGAGCTCGGGACCACTCATGCGCACCGGGACCGCAGTGCCGTTTGTTTCCTCAGCCAAGCCCTTCTGCACCGGCTCACTGTGCCACACCTCAACCAGCTTCTGCAGCTTCGGGTCATCCTTGCGATCTTCGGTCGTCACGAAGCCATTGATGTATGGCTTAGACTCCGGCGAGTTTGGATCATCGTGGAAAATCACGGACTTGGGGTCGATCCCCGCGCGGGTCAGGAACGTGTTGTTAATGACCGCGGGCTTACCGTCGAGGTAAGACATAGACGTCTGAGCAGCATCAACCGGAACAACCTTGACCTTGGACGCTGACTCATCAATGTCTGCAGGGGTAGGCACCAAAATGTTGTTGTCCTTCAGCTTAAGCAGGCCAGCCTGAGACAGAACGTGAATCGCTCGACCCTGGTTGGTCACATCATTAGGGATCGCCACTTCACCAGCCTTGGCGACCGAATCTAGGTCATTGCGCCCCTTGTAGTACACACCGAGGGTGTAGATCTGGGTAGCGCCGATGGGCACGAGGTTCGACCCACTGCCGGTGTTTTGCTGCGCGAGAAACAGCATGTGCTGGAAATTGTTTACGTCGATAGAGCCATCCAGCAACGCCTGGTTAGGCGTGTTGTAGTCGCTGAAGCTCACGACCTCCACGGGGAAATCAAGCTTCTTTACTTCTTCCTTGAATGCTTCCCACTGCTTCTGTTCTGGCTCGGTTGCACCAATTTTTACGACGCCACCATCATCACTCCCCTGCCCACATGCCGCGATGGAGAGTCCCGTCGCCGCTACCATCGCGGCCGCCAGCACCTTCTTGCGACCGTTGGCACGTGTGCCGGAGGCTGGCTTTGTAGCAGATGAGTCGTGAGTTGCCGAGTGGCGTCCGAAAAAGCGCTTCACTGTGAAGTCTCCCAAAACTAGACCGAGCTGTTCATTTTGTAGAAAACTACCCCACGGACAGCTCGGTCTACAAATGCGAGGGTGCACCCAGGCTGCACTATTCTTGCCATGAGCAACCTGCCCGAACGTGGACCCCTGCCTCCTGGCCCATCCCTATCTCCCTTGTCGCTGGAGCGATCGCCACCACAATCACCACCCCGATCACCACCTCAGAGCAGGTCGCAGGGGCTGCAGATGCGACAATGTTGTGTTTTGTGCCTTTTGGAAAATCGCGACCTGGAGTTTTAGAAATCCACAATGCACAAACCACGGCATTCGTACACCGCAGCCACGGACCTAGGCACCAACCTAGCCGCAAACCTGGCCCACGAACCTAGGCACCCAGGCGAGCAGGTCGCCCTGGGCTAGCTCTTCTTTGCAGCCTTCCGCGTCGCACCGCGCTTGACCGTGCGGGTCGTGGCGTTGCGGGCAGCGGCCGAGCTCTTCGCAGCCTTCTTAGCACCGGACTTCTTCGCCGCCTTGGTGCCAGACTTCTTCCCGGCCTTCTTGCCAGACTTCTTCGCGCCACCAGCGCCCTCGGCAGCCTCCTTCGCCCGGCGCTCCGACAGGAGCTCGTTGGCACGCGCGTCCGTCATCGTCTCCGGCGTATCGCCCTTGCGCAGCGACGCATTCGTCGTGCCGTCCGTGACATACGCCCCGAAGCGGCCGTCCTTCACGCTCATCGGCTTGCCGGAGACGTCATTGTCGCCCAGCTGCTTCAGCGGCGGCTGCGCCGCAGCCCGCCCGCGACGCTTTGGCTCAGCGTAAATCCGCCGCGCCTCGTCAAGCGTGATGTCGAAGATCTGCTGCTCATTCGCCAGCGACCGCGAGTCGTTGCCCTTCTTCAGGTACGGCCCGTACCGGCCATTTTGCGCAGTGATGACCTCGCCGTCTGACGGATCCACACCCACCTCACGCGGCAGGCTCATGAGCTTCAGCGCCTCGTCCAAGGTCACCGTCGCCGGCTCCATGTCGCTGAACAGGCTAGCCGTCTTCGGCTTCAGCGTGGCCTCCACGATCTCCTTGACGCGCTTGGCCTTCTGGTTCTGCGCCGTCTTGGTTTCGCGACTGAGTGGCTTCTTGCCCTCGGCCTCGCGCTCCTTGTCCTGCTCGTCGCGCTCGGCCTCCCACTGCTTCTCGGCCTTCGCGGCCACGGTGGCCTCTTCGTCCTCGCCCAGCAGTTCGGTCACGTACGGTCCGTAGCGCCCCTCGCGCGCCACGATCGTGCGGCCATTGTCAGGGTTGACGCCCAACTCTCGCCCCGTCTGCGGTGTCGCAAAGAGCTTTTCGGCAACCTCCAACGTCAGTTCGTCGGGGGTCATCGATTCGGGCAGGTTGGCACGCTGGACTTCCGGCTCCGTGCCCTCCGGGGAGCCAGCGGGAACCGGCTTGACCCGCTCGAGGTACGGCCCATAGCGCCCGACACGCACGACGATGGGCACCCCGTTGGCGTCGTCGAAAAGATGGAGTGAGTTCACGCGGCGTGCGTCGATCTGCTCCAGGTTGTCGCCCACGATGTGCTTCAGCCCGCCCATCCGCGGGATAGCCGCCGAGGGGGATTCGGGCCGGGACGTGTCACCGAAGTAGAAGCCCTGCAGCCAGTTTTCGCGGTCCTCACGGCCTGCTGCGATGGCATCGAGTTCGTCTTCCATCGCGGAGGTGAAGTCGTAGTCCACGAGGGAACCGAAGTTCTCCTCCAGCAACCCGACCACGGCAAACGCCACCCACGAAGGCACCAGCGCATTGCCGCGCGGCAGCACGTAGCCGCGGTCCTGGATGGTGCGGATGATCGAGGCGTATGTGGACGGACGGCCGATGCCGAGCTCCTCCATGCGCTTGACCAGGCTCGCTTCGGTGTAGCGGGCCGGCGGGTTGGTGGTGTGACCGTCGGCGCTGACCTCGGTGGCGCGAAGCTCGTCGCCGGGGGTGAGCTGCGGCAGGCGCTTCTCAGCATTGTCGGCGACATTGCGGCCGTCCGCAGTTTCGGAGACCTCCACGTAGGCCTTGAGGAAGCCGGGGAAGGTGATGGTGCGACCGGTGGCGGTGAACTCGGTGGTCTCGCCCGTCGACGCCTCACCAGTGACAGTGACCTTCATGGACATGCCCTTGGCATCAGCCATCTGCGAGGCCACGGTGCGCTGCCAAATCAGCTCGTAGAGCTTGTACTCCTCCGCGTCGAGGCGGCCGGAGAGCTGCCCCGGGGTGGCGAAGGTTTCGCCGGCGGGGCGGATAGCCTCGTGGGCCTCCTGGGAGTTCTTGACCTTGCGGGAGTACTGGCGGGGTGCGTCGGCCACGTACTTATCGCCATAGAGCTCGCGGGCTTGAGCGCGGGCGGCATCGATGCCGGACTTGGACAGCGTGGTCGAGTCCGTACGCATATAGGTGATGTGGCCGTTTTCGTACAGGCGCTGGGCGATGCGCATCGTGCGCTCCGAGGTGAAGCGCAGCTTGCGGCCGGCCTCCTGCTGCAGCGTGGAGGTCATGAACGGTGGGTAGGGGCGGCGCGTGTAGGGCTTGTCCTCCACCGAGCTGACCAGCATCTCCGCACCCTCGAGGCCCTTGGCCAGGGCCTGGGCGCGCTGCTGATCGAGCACCAGGACGGATTCCTTGGAACCCTGGGAGGACTTGCTGGCCTTGAGCTTGCCGTCATCGCCGAAGTCCCGACCCTGTGCCACGCGCTGGCCATCAACGGTGGCCAGGCGAGCCTCGAAGGAACGGGGGTTCTGGCTGGCCGCATCGGCGGCGCTGCCAGCGCTACCGGATCCACCGCTGGTGAGGGCCGAGATCGCTGAGTCGCTGAGCTGCATCTGTGCCTGCAGGTCCCAGTACTCGGCTGCCACAAACTTCATGCGCTCGCGCTCGCGTTCCACGATCACGCGGGTCGCCACGGACTGCACGCGGCCGGCGGACAGGCGCGGCATGACCTTCTTCCACAGCACCGGGGACACCTCGTAGCCGTACAGGCGGTCCAGCACGCGGCGGGCCTCTTGGGCGTCAACAAGGTCCGTGTCGAGCTCGCGGGTGTTGTTCGCGGCTTCGAGGATGGCAGGCTTCGTGATCTCGTGGAACACCATGCGGCGCACCGGCACCTTGGGCTTGAGAACCTCCAGGAGGTGCCACGCAATGGCCTCGCCCTCGCGGTCGGGGTCTGTGGCCAGGTAGAGCTCGTCTACCTGCTTGAGCTTGGCTTTGAGGTCGGAGACCTTCTTTTTCTTGTCCGGGCTGACCACGTAGAGGGGTTCGAAGCCCTTGTCTACGTTCACGCCCAACCGAGCCCAAGGCTCCTTCTTGTACTTTGCCGGAACATCGGCCGCACCGCGGGGAAGATCGCGGATGTGCCCCACGGAGGCCTCCACGATGTAATCCGACCCCAGGTAAGGGGCGATCTTTTGAGCCTTCGTTCCAGACTCCACAATCACCAGGCGCTTGACGCCATCACTAGCCATTGGGCTTGATCACACTTCCTTAGTTCGGTTTATTCCTTATATATAGTGCGCTTCCCCGCGAACCTTTACATGCTTTTCTAGGTGAGCCTACCGACTTTTTCCAAAAAGGGGGTCACCTTCAGCAACACTAATGCCCCCGAGCGACAGTCCGCCTCACCAAGAAGTGAAGCAGAACCGCCGCGCGGGGGCACCGGTGGTTATATGCGAAGTAAGAACGTCTTACAGGGCGGTAACGTTCTGAGCCTGCGGGCCCTTAGCGCCCTCGCCGACCTCGAACTCGACCTGCTGGTTCTCCTCGAGGGTACGGAAGCCGTTGCCCTGGATCTCGGAGTAGTGAACGAAAACGTCCGCAGAGCCGTCCTCCGGAGCAATGAAGCCGAAGCCCTTCTCAGCGTTGAACCACTTGACGGTTCCCTGTGCCATGTTAAAACCTAACTGTATGTGAAACGATCAGCATCCACCTAGCCACAATCAACTTCTGTGAGCCGTTCGTGGTGAACGCTGCCGCCCAACGTACTTACATGTTGGGCGGAAATTGGGTGAAAAAACCTACACACCCTGTACAACTGCAGCTTTCGCCCCACAAGTAACAGGCAGTATTCTTCGACCTGCTGACCAGTGTGCCACGAAACACTATTAATTAGTACCCGGGAGGCAAAGTTTTTTTGCCCACCCCCTAATGGGTTTAGAATGGCGACCGAATAATCATGACTCAATCCAGCTTCGGCCAGGAAATTCTGGACCAGATCACCGGCTTCTTCCCGCGGTCCACCCTGACCCACATCCGGCACGTCCCCGCACAGTCCAGCACCCCTGTGAGCTGGCCTGATTGGGCAGATGCCGACCTGCTGGCTTACCTCGCCGACCGTGGAATAACACAGCCGTGGTCGCATCAGGCCGAGACGGCGGAGCGTGCGTGGTCGGGTGGAGATGTGATTTGTGCGACCGGAACGGCGTCGGGAAAAAGTTTGGGCTATCAGCTGCCCATCCTGAGCCACTTGGCCGCCAACTCGACGGCGACTGCCCTCTACATCAGCCCCACGAAAGCGCTCGCGCAGGACCAGAAAGCCAGCCTGGCGGCGATGTGTTCGGGAGCGGCGAGTCTGGCCGACGTGCTCGTGGCCAGCTACGACGGCGACACCCCACCCGAGGCGCGCCGCACGATCCGCGAGAGCGCGCGGATTGTCATCACCAACCCCGACATGCTGCACGCCAGCATCCTAGGCAACCCCGGCGCGTGGACACGGCTGCTGAAAACCCTGCGCTACCTAGTCATTGACGAATGCCACGTGTACCGCGGCGTGTTCGGCGCGCACGTGTCGATGGTGCTGCGCAGGCTGCTGCGGCTGGCGAGCAACGACGTCACCGTGATCATGGCCAGCGCCACCAGCGTGGATCCGGCCGCCCACGCGCGGCGTCTCACCGGGCGCACGGACATCCTGGCCGTCACCGACGACGGCGCCCCGACCGGCCAGCGCACCATCGCGCTTTGGGAGCCGGGATTCCTGCCCGATACGCAGGGTGAACACGATGCGCCAGTGCGCCGCGCGGCGAACAGCGAGGCGGCGGACATCATGGGGCACATCATCGCCACGGGTGCGCGGACGCTCACGTTCGTGCGCTCCCGGCGCGGCGCGGAGATGGTGGCGATCAACGCGGCGGAAAAGCTGGCGCAACTAGGGCGCAGCCAGGACGCGGTGCGGGTGGCGGCCTACCGCGCGGGGTACACGCCGGAGGACCGCCGGGAGCTGGAGCGGCGACTGGACAACGGCGAGCTACTGGGCGTGGCTGCGACGAATGCACTGGAGCTCGGCATTGACGTCGGCGGTCTTGATGCTGTGGTGACCAGCGGTTTCCCGGGCACGATCGCGAGCTTCCGGCAGCAGGCGGGGCGCGCGGGTCGGCGCGGGCAGGGTGCTGTGGTGGTGCTCGTCGGCGCGGATGATCCGATGGATACGTACCTGGTGCACCACCCGGAAGCGCTGCTGGATCGGCCGGTGGAGAATACGGTGTTCGACCCTACGAATCCCTATGTGCTGGCGGATCACCTGCTGTGCGCGGCGGCGGAGAAGCCGCTGACGGACGCGGAGATCGCGGCGTGGGCTGGCGGCGCAACGGACACGGCAGACGCGGAGGGCGCTACCGATGCCGCCGCGAATGTGCAGCGTGTGGTGGATTATTTGCTTCGCCGCGGCGATCTCAAGCGTCGGCCCCGCGGCATCTTCGCGGATCTGCGCCGCGCCAAGGAGGTCCACGGGCAGGTTGCGCTGCGCGGTGGCGCGGCGGAGCACGTGGCGATCGTGGAGCAGGAAACCGGCCGCATGCTGGGCACTGTCGATGCCACGCGCGCTACGTCCGACGTCCACACGGGCGCCGTGTACGTGCACCAGGGCGAAACGTTCATCGTGGACGAGCTCAACCTCGCCGACAACGTGGCCTGGGTTCACCAGGCCTATCCGGAATACTCCACCAGCGCGGTGCGCACCACGGACATTGAGCTTTTGCGCACCCGCCAGACCGTCAAGATCACGGATGGCGTGTGGCTCGCGGATGTCGACGTGCGCGTGAGCCACCAGGTCACGGGCTACCGCAAGCGCCTGCCCAGTGGCGAGATCTTGGAGACTGTCCCCCTCGACGTGCCGCCTGATGAGCTGCGCACCCGCGCCGTGGCGTACACGGTGGAACCGGATGTGCTGCTTGACCTGGGCTTGCCGGAGCCCACGTGGCCGGGCTCGCTACACGCTGCGGAGCATGCCGCCATCGGTTTGTTGCCGCTGCTGGCCACGTGCGATCGGTGGGACATCGGTGGCGTGTCCACCGTGGAGCACCCGGACACGGGCCTGCCGACCGTGTTCGTCTACGACGGCTACGCCGGCGGCGCGGGCTTTTCCGAGCAAGGTTTCGCGCGCTTCGCCGAGTGGATGCGCGCCACCGCGGACGCCGTGGGGTCGTGCGGCTGCGATTCCGGCTGCCCTTCCTGCGTGCAGTCCCCGAAGTGCGGCAACGGCAACGATCCTCTCTTCAAAACGGGTGCGCTGGAATTGCTCTCCTTTTTGTCCGACGCCACCTCCGGCGATTCTTAAAACCTGCCGCCATCGGGGTGCGGCGGGGCATTCACAATATGCAGACGGTTCACTAATGTTGTTTTCATGGCAAATGCGAACACCACCGAGGGGCCAGCCGAACATAAGTTGACCACGAATCCCCAGGCCCTAGCTTCTTCCCCAGAGGCTTCTCATCCTCTAGACAATGCCTCCAATCGCTCAGGTTCGGCACACGATGCCGAGCTCACGGCACGCCAAGCCGCCGATGAGCTAACAGCCCTGACGGAGGAACTGAATCTCTACTAGGACTAAGTTGGCAAGGATCGACCAGTAGCGGGCTCTCACGGACCCTAGCTAGGGATGATCAGCCTGCATCAACAGCAGTTTCGGCGGCTGCGGTGGCGCTGCGGGCAGAGGTTGCCACCGTAACGGTGACCCGGTCGCCCGCAACCTCGCAGCTCTCGAGCGTGGTGCCGTTTGCTTGGGCAAAAGTGCCCGCCGCCGCGCAGGGATCACCGTCCCCGGTAGCGTTGATGGCTGCTGCTGATAGGGCGGTGAGGTCTGCAGCGTTCACGGCTCGAACGTGCTCTCCCAACAGAGCCATGCTCGCGACGATGAACGCGCCAAGAGACAGAATCGCAAGAGTCGCACTCACTGCGTAGGTTGTGCTCACGGTTCTGCCACCACCACAGCCTCAGCATGGACATCGAACAGTGGAGCCGGGGCTGTCACCCTGACGGTGACGGAGTTGACCCCAGCATGCACCGTGGGGCTGATGTCCACCACAGCATCGGGATCTTTGGCGTGAGCCAGCGCCTGGCCGTCGGCCCCCATCGCCTCAGCTCGGGCAACATCCCGAGCCAGTGACTGAGTAGCCGAAGCAGTGGCCATGGTGCCGAACCCCGCAAGGAGTCCTCCTACGACCACCGTTAAGGCGGACATGACGATAGCCCCTTCCACTGTGTTCATGATGTGCTCTCCTTTCTTGTTATCGCCGTGAACGCTCGATCAGCAGTCTTTCCCAAAGACTGACGCGCAACCAGGCTGCGAGTGTTAGCCCTGCTTAAGGGCTCGCTCGAAAATCTGGGACAGTGCCTGCTCAACGGTGTCCGAGGTCACCACGGTGTAGAGCAACGCGCCCAGCGCGGCCGCCGCGACACATCCGAGGGCGTACTCGATGGTGCTCATTCCCTCTTCGTCATCCCAGTGCTTGCGGGCGGCACCAACGAAGGCATCCCACTGGCGTTCGATGAAGTTTCGGTCGCTGCACACGCACAGGTCTTGTGCGGGGCAGTCGAGTAATGCATCCTCGGTGTGTGCCGGCATCGGCTCCGCAACATCGATCGAGGGGGTGTTGGAAACAGCGGTCGTGGTCGTAGTGGTCATGGTGATCGTCCTTTCGGATTGGGCATGCCCATCGGTGGGCATGCGCGTGATGTGTTGTCGTTGAATTGTGTTGGTTCGTACAGCGCACGATCAGCCCCTCTAGGCCGCACATCGTGCACCTCACAGCCCCGCCAGGCCGATGGCCAACGGCACCAGTCCCACGAGGACGAATGCGGGGAGGAAACACAAGGTCAGCGGGGCCGCCAGCGCGATGAGCACCCGCTCCGCCCCGGCGGTGGATTGATCAGCCGCGAGCCGTCTGAGACGCTCTGCTTGATCTCTCATCCCCTCTGCTAACGCAGCTCCCGACCTGGCATGATGCGCCGCCTGCCGCGCCACCGGCCCGTAAAACGGGTCGGAACTTACGGCATCCCAGGCAGCGCTATCCGCACCCAGGCGAAGCAGCGCTGTTTCCTTGTTATCCCCCACCCCTGTGGCCCACGCGAGAACTAGGGGCATCCCCGACGTCAATGCAGCCGCAACGACATCGAGATTGCGGGCGGCCGTCAAGGGGCCGTGGCCCGGCCCGGCGCGTCCGCCCACTCCGCCGAGAACAGTTATGGTGAGCCTCTCCGCCCACAATGCACCCGCGCAGATCAGTACCACTCCGGCTGTGCTGAGCATCAAGCCCAGGCCGTTCGCCGTAAGAAACCGCAGCGTGCCGAACCCCATCGTTTGCCCCAGGGCAACCGCCCCGCACGGCAAAGCCAGCAGCACAACCACTGTCAGCCGGGCTCCCGCCATCGCCGATTGCGATCGGGAGATGTGGGCCAGTTGGGCGTCGAGATCAACAACGTATGAACGCGTAAGGCCGGACAACCCCACGCCGTGAGTGTGGCTGATCGACCAGAGCCGAAACAGGTGGCCGAGCTCGGGCACGCTTGGTCGCTCACTGCCCGCATCACCAACCACATCGGCACCCATGCGCACCGCCGCCGAGCGGGTCCGCAAGGCTGTGCCAACCTGGGCATCACCCGCGACATCCGCCGCCCGCGCCAGAGCGGCCAGCGGCAGCGACCCCGCCGCAAGTTCCCGGGAGATGAAGTCCACGCTGTCACGCACATGCGCCACGCGGGTGCGGTCCCTGTGCATGTCCCGGGCATGCCGCACCACAACCGAGACGGTCAGCCCAACGATGGCCACCAACGCGCACCACACTGCGGCAATCATGCAGCACCCGCCTCACCCACGCCGGGAAGTCCGTGGCAAAACTCCTGCCACCCCGCTTTGGGGCGGCCGTTCCACACTTCGCGGATCGCCAGATCCTCACCACGCCGGTCGAGCGTGGCCAGGTGCGTAACGCGCCGCCCACCATCCGTCTTCACCACATGAACGAGCACGTCAATCCCGTCAGCGGCCTGCCTCCTCAACGACGCCAACGGCATCCCGCCCATCGCCGCCAACGCCTCCAACCGCCCCGGTACCGCATGCGGACTGTTCGCGTGGATCGTCCCGGCACTACCCGCGTGCCCGGTGTTGAGCGCGACGAGGAGGTCGGCCACCTCCGCGCCGCGGATCTCCCCGACCACGATGCGATCGGGGCGCATCCGCAGGCTCTGCCTCACCAGGTAGCGCATGGAAATCTCCCCGGCCCCCTCCGCGTTGCCCCGGCGCGTGCTCATGGCCACCACGTGCGGATGCTCGATGAGCAGCTCTGGGGTGTCCTCAATCACCACGGTTCGCTCGTCCGGCCCCACCTCAGCCATGAGTGCAGCCAGCAGCGTGGTCTTACCCGCGCCCGTCCCGCCGCTAATGACCACGTTGCGCCGACCGCGTACCACGCCCCGCAGCACGCTAGTCATCTGAGCGCTCATCATGCCGGTTTTCCGCAGGTCATCCAGGGTGGTGAAACTCTTGCTGAGCGCGCGCAGGCTCACGCACGCTGCCCCTGCCGCGGGAGGCGCCAGCACGGCGTGGACGCGCACGGCCCCGGCGCACACGCCCGGCGGCAGGTTGATGAGCACGCCGTCTGCGCACGGTTGGGCGTCGTCGAGCCGCTGCCCGCATGCCATGGCCAGCCGCACCGCAATGGACCTGGCCGCATCGGCGGCAATCGGCGCGCACGGGTAGCGGGTCATGCCGCTGCCGGCATCGCACCACACACTGCCATCGCCGTTGAGCACCACGTCCGTCACACGCGGATCCATTAGCGGCTCGGCCAGCGCCCCCAGCCCGGACAGTTCCTGCTGGACGTGCACCACCGCATCAACCGTCGCCGCGCCTCGCAAACTTGCCGAGATCGCCTGCTCATCCGGCGCGACGATGCCCTGTTCAGCCAGCTCGTTGCGCACAAAATCAACCACCGCCGCCCGATCGTCGAGGTCCGGCAGCGCCCGCTCCCGTTCCGCCGCCAGCTGCTTACCGGCCCACGCGCCCAGCAACGCACGTTTCCCCCGCATGCTCACCCCTACCCTGTCTGTGCTGATCTCTTCTTTTCGTCTCGACGCCACTAGCCCGCCCGCGCCACCGTATAGCTCGAAAGCACGTCAGTGATCAGCTCCGCACGGGCGTTATCGAAGGCCTTTATCACTGTGGCGGCCGCTGGATGCCCGTTGCGATGGGTGGAGGTGAGCCAGTGAGAGACTTGACCGGTCTCGACGGCTTGTAGGCAGTGTCGATCTTCGGGGATGCGCGCTGCGGGGCGGATCGCCAACATGGTTGCGGCCAGGTTTACCGTGGTGGTGCTACCGGGGATGTCCCGAACAACGACCACCGGCTCGGTACGCCCATCTGCAGCGATCCGCGCGATGCGGTCACGCGCCGCCACGATGCTCGGCACGGTGAGGGGAACCATCATGACGTGCAGGTCGATCTCCCGGCCGAGCTCCCCCAGCTCGTCGGGAAGGCTGCGCCCGCAGTCCATCACCGTGGCTGGTCGCTGCGTGCCTCGCAGTACCGATGCAACGCGTCCACCCCAACCGGGCATGCTGCCAGAGGAATCTCGGGAGCTCGCCGTAACATCCCGGCTCGCCGCGAGGACGGGGATGCCGGCACCGTCCACGTCACAAAGCTGGGGAGTGTTCGCCGCGACGTCCTCCCAGGTGGCATCCTCCGGGAGGTCACCCAACCGCCATCCGGGCTGGTTTTCCAGCCCGTACACCACGTCCACGCCGGCGGAGTCTCGGTCGGCGTCGACTACCAACACCGGTGTTCCCTGGGCATGGAGATAGTGGGCGATGCTGGCGGCAAACAAGCTGGTTCCCGCGCCTCCCACGGCACCCGTGACGGCGATGAGTGGGCGATCATCAGCACCGATGCGTTCAGCGAGGGTGAGTGCACCTCCGTCATCTAGCGACGGGGTGCAGGTATCCACTCGGATCACGGTGAGGTTGGGGTGTTTGTCCCAGGGGGTTGCGTGGTCAGCGACGAGATACCCGATGGTCCGGCACGCTGATCCTGCTTCGGCGGGCGGTTCCATCTCGTCCGTCACCGGCACGAGAATGCGCCCGGTCACGGCAACAACCATGCGGACTTCTTGCATCCATGCCGGATCGGCCACGTTGACGAACACGGGCATGAGCGCCGATGTGGCCGCGGCCCCACGAGATGCGCGCGGCTTGTGTGAAGTGCGTGGGCTGTGTGAGGTGCGTGTGGAGCGTGAAGTGTGTGGAGAGCGCGAAGTCCGTCGTGTCATGCCCCAGACTTTCCCAGCGGGCCGGGGAGACTAGCCAGCCCCGGCGTGCTGGTGTGTGGATAAGTGGGGTGGCGTCGAGAAAAAGAGGGAGCCACCCCTGTGGATAAGTAGCCAAAATTGTGACTGGAGTGACAAATGTGACAGAAGATAATACGCTTGATTCCGTGACACCTCGGCGCGCATCCTCGACGATTCTCGCGGTGTTCGACCTCGACAAGACGATCATCGACACATCCGCATCCCTGGCCTACCGACGGCCCATGGCTCAACGCGGCCTGATCAGCACCGGGGAAGTCCTCAAGATGCTCACGCTGCTCGGCAATTACATGCTCAGCGCGCACACCGAGGAAAGCATGGTCGCCACGAAAGATGCGCTGACCAGCATCATCAAAGGTCGCGATTCTGCGGCGCTACGCAGCGTGGCCCAAGATGCCCTCACGGAGGTCATCACGCCGTTTATCTATGCGGAGGCGCGCGAGCTGCTGGATTGGCACAAAGCCCAGGGCCACCACATTGCAATTGTCACGGCATCGGCTTCGATCATGGTGGAACCGATTGCCGCAGAACTCGAGGTCGATCACCTC
The DNA here is from genome assembly GCF_020099275.1 of Corynebacterium falsenii. Taxonomy (NCBI): domain Bacteria; kingdom Bacillati; phylum Actinomycetota; class Actinomycetes; order Mycobacteriales; family Corynebacteriaceae; genus Corynebacterium; species Corynebacterium falsenii. The sequence continues at coordinate 249,196 of NZ_CP083646.1, forward strand.
ATCGCCACCGAACTCGAAGAGATCGACGGCACACTCACCGGCGAGGTGCTGCACTTCAACAAGGGCACAGCCAAGACCGACCGCATCAAGGAGCTAGCGGACCAGCAAGGCTACGACCTCGCCGAAAGCTACGCCTACTCCGATTCCGCCACCGACGTACCGATGCTCGAACTCGCCGGACACCCCACCGCCGTCAATCCCGACCGGACGCTGCGCAAGCTCGCGCAAGAACGCGGCTGGGAGATTAAGAACTTCAGCCGGCCCGAACCACTGTTCCCCCAAAGCGCGGTGCTGGTGGGAGCCGGCGCAACGCTCGCGCTGCTCGGCGCGGCGGCGACCGGACTGGCGATGTGGCTCAAGAGCAAAGACGATAACGCCTAGCCCAACATAGGGCTGCTTAGCCCAACTTAGCCCTGCTTCGCGTCGGCGATGGACTTCGCCTCCAACGTTCCTTCCGCCAGGCCCGTCGCGTGGAACACGATCCACTCCGCCACGGCATCGGGCGCACCGGACGCGAACCCTTCCGCCTTCTCCGCATACTCCGCTCGGTGGCGATTCCACCACACCTCCGGCACGCCAAGGCCACGCGGATCCAAACCAGTAGAAATCGTGGCCAAGCGCGAACACGCGCGGGCGGTGACCCCGTTGGCGTCGGCGAAAGGCTGCAACGTGAGCAGCTCGCCGTGGATCACGGCGGAGAGCACCACTGCATTAACCTTCGTGCCGCCGGTAATGAAATTGCCGAGCAGCTGCAATCGCCCATCCGTGGCCCGCTTCGGCCGACCGGGCACGAGGAACTCAGCAGATCCAGCCACCTTGCTGCGGAAGCTGGGGTCGGACATCTGCGGGCTGGCCACCGCGTTGATTTTCGCCATGATCTGCGACGGCGCTCGCCGCCAGGTGGTCTGGGTCTCCGTGATACCGTCCGGCGCCAGCATCTCGGCAGCGCGCAGTGCGCCGGCGAGCACAGCATCCTCTACCTGCCCATCCTCGGGCAGGCGGGGGCTTCCGCCATCGAGCTGCGCCGAGGCGCGGGCACCGCGCAGCACCGCTTCCGAACCCGTCACATCCCAGCCGCGGAGGTTGGCGGGGTGGCGGTGTACTCGGGCTAGGAAGTCGTTGGCCTTCTCCACGGCGTCGGGCACGCCCGGCAAGTCCGCCAGTGGTGCCAACGGATCGGGAGCCCCAGCACTCACCGAGTTGGACGAAGATCCGTTCGTAAAATCAGCCATAGAAACAACAATAATTCACCCTATTACGCGAGATCCCACATAGTCTGGCAAACTATAGGGAGTCATTTAGGTGCGAATTCAGGAGAATACCCGTGAGCAACAACAATAGCGATGGCATGTTCACTGACCGCGATAGCTTCAACCCGCAGGTCAATTCCATCCCTCTGTCCGATGTAGACACCCACCCGAAGGGTCAGGGAAGCATTGGCGACCTGGTCAAGGACGCATCGGCTCAGATCTCCTCGCTCGTTCGTTCTGAGGTTGAGCTCGCCAAGGCCGAGGTTGCCACCTCCGCCAAGAAGGCCGGCATCGGCATCGGCCTGTTCGCCGGCGCTGCCGTGATCCTGGCCTACAGCTCCTTCTTCCTGTTCTTCACCCTGGCCGAGGTCTTCGATACCTTCCTGCCGCGCTGGCTGGCCTTCCTCATCGTCTTCCTCATCATGCTGGCCCTCGTGGCCGTGCTGGCCCTGATCGGCCTCAAGCAGATCAAGAAGGTCAAGAAGCCAGAAAAGACCATCGAGTCGCTCGGCGAACTCAAGACCGTTGTTCCGCAGAAGGGCAAATCCCGCGCGGATTCCCGCGACCCGGGCATGTACACCTAAGAACCCCTCACCGGTTGCGCCCCGCTGTTCAGCGCGCGACCGTTCCCCAAGGGCAACGAGTTTCATGACCTCTCATGATGGAGCACCGCCGCACGCTCCGGAAGCCGCCTTCGTGCACTCCCGGAGCGTGCGGCTTCATGTCGATGTCCAGGGACCCCGCCGCGCGCCCCTCGTGCTCCTCATCCACGGCTGGGGCGGCGGGGCCTTCGACTTCGCTCCCTTGATGGAGCAGCTCTCCGGCGATCATCTCTGCGTGGCCGCCGTTGATCTGCGCGGTTACGGCCGGTCGGATAAGACCCCGCGCGGCTACGATCTCACCACCGCTGCCAGCGACATGGCCGGCGCCGTCCGCGGGCTCGGCCACACGCGGGCTACGGTTGTGGGCCACGGCTTCGGGGGCATGGTGGGCTGGACGCTCGCCGCGCACGCTCCGGATCGCGTGCGCAATCTCGTATCGCTCTCCTCGGCGCACCCCGTGGTGATGTTCCGGTACGTTGCCTCCCACCCGTTTTCTCAGTGGCGTTTGCTGCGGCGCACTCTCGCCGCTCAGGTACCGCGCCTCCCGGAGCACCGTCTCGTGAAATCCGACGCCGCCCTGGCCGAGAAAATCTTTCGCGCTCACGTGGGCCCCGGCTTCCGCGACACCGAATTGTATTCTTACATGGCCGCGCAGCGCCGCGCCGCCATGCAGGTGGATAAGGTCGCGCACCTGTCCTCCGAATACCAGCGCTGGCCGTTCCGCAGCCGCTTCCGCCCCGAGGGGGCGATCTTCGACAGCAGCTTCCCCCGGAAGATCAAGCCGCCGGTGCTGGCCATCGACGGCAACATGGACCCCAACTACAGCTCCGCCGTGGCCCGCAAGTCCGCCAAGCGGGCCGCATCGTTCCGCTCCGAGCTCCTCTACGGCGTGGGCCACTACCCGCACATCGAGGACCCCGAGGCCGTGGCGGACCAGATCCGCGGACTGTTCTAGCAGCGCTAGCGACTCCAGCAGCGGGCCTGGTACCCCCTACTTCATCACGCAGGCGCCGGTCTCCACGGGCGTGCGCCACTGGTTCACGTCCCCGACCTGCCCCTGAACTTCATCGCGGGTGAGCGCGTAACCGGTATCGCTCTCGTTGACGTCCGCGCCGAACACCAGGCCCAACACGTGCCCGCTCGTATCGATCAGCGGTCCGCCAGAGTTACCTTGCACCACTTCGCCGCGCAGCGAGTACGCCTCGCGCTCCACGCGCTTGTCGCCGTAGATATTGGGCCCGCTGACCATGAATGCATCACGGATGCGCGCGGGTGTGGCCTTGAACGGGCCGCCGAGCGGGTATCCCATGACGATCGCGTCCTGGCCCTGCGTGCCGGATTCCTGCGCCCACTTCATCGGCACGAGGTTGAGGTCCGATGCCCGAAGCAGCGCAATATCTGCCTGGGGGTTGAAGTACACCACCTCGGTGTTCACCGGCCCCTTATCTGTGGCGAGCTGCACGTGATCCGTTCCGGCCACGACGTGCGCGTTGGTCATCACCACGTTGTCCGCCACGACCCAGCCCGAGCCCTGTAGCAGCCTGCTGCACTGCTCGGCCTGGCCAACGACGTGCACCACGCTCTCCCGCGTGGCCTGCACCTCGGGCGAGTTGTTCAGCTCGCTATTGGGCGCCTCCACGTTGGCGTTCGGCAGAGTCTCGAGGGGGTCAGTAATGACCGGGAAGCCGGAGGCGTTGATCAGTGCTGCGGTCTCAGATGGCAGCTGCTTGAGCCACTCCGGCACCACGTTTCCGACAGCCCCGAGGATGGCCGAGCCGCGCACAGACTTCGCCAGCGACCCGTTGCTGTTGGCCACGATGGGCACCACGATCAGCCAGATCACCAGCAGCGTTGTCACGACCTGCACGATCGCTCCCACCAGGGATTCCAGCTTGAACACGGCCCGGGTGCGGATCGCGTTGCGCAACCGCAGCCCCAACCCGGAGCCCAGCGCATAACCGATCACCACGAGCAGCGTGACCGTCACCAGCGCAGCGATGAAGCGCGCCCCGGAGTGCCCCGGCCAGAACTTGTCCACCAGGGTGAACGAGGTCGGGATGAGCTTCACGCCCAAGTACCCGCCCACAAGCACGCCGATGAGGCTCAGGAATGCGCTGAATCCTCCCTGACGGTAGCCGGACATCATCGCGCCGATGGCGATGAGCACCAGCACGATATCGACGATGAGCGACCCGCTGATCATGGAGCGCCTCCCTCGGGGCCTGCGTGGGTGAAGTCACGGTGCATCTGTCCCAGGGCCTCCCCGTTGTCGGATTGTTTCAGTGCGCTGAATAGATCTACCCTATCGGAATCGTTCCACGGCTGGTCCCACCCGGCGCGTTGCAGCATTGCGCTGATCACTCCGCCGGTGAAGCCCCACAGCACCAGGTTGCCGAGTTTCCATGCGGGCCCGTTCCACTGCATGAATTCCACCCGGAATCGACGCTCCGGGTTGGCCAGTTCGCTGATCGGATACGGTTCCACCCAGTCGTTTTCCGCACTCGCGCAGTACACGCGGTGTGGGGTGCGCCAGTAGGCGAGCACGGGGATGACCGCGAAGTTGCTGCGGTCGATGTAGATCGGCTGCATGATCGCCAGCGGTTCCACGCTCTCGGGGTTCAGCCCGGTTTCCTCCTGCGCTTCGCGGATGGCGGTGGCGATCGGCCCGTCATCCTGATCCTCCCGCCCGCCGCCGGGAAAAGCGACCTGCCCGCTGTGCTTCCGCATGGTCGGTGCCCGGTGGGTCAGCAGCACGGTTGCATCCTTGGGGTACGACGCCACCCCGCGGGCGGCACCGTCTTTGGGCTCCCATTCGGGGTCGCCACCGATGAGAATAAGCACCGCTGAGTAGCGGGGCGGATGGCCGTCCGCGTCCTTATCGGGCACAATTCGTGCCTTGTCGTTGAGTAGATCGTGGATGTCCCCTGTGCGGCAGTCTGCAGCGAATCGTCGCAGCCAGGTGGGGACGTTCTCCGGCAGTGTGGGCTGCTGCTGCGCGGCGTGGAGCCACTGCTGTTGGGAGTATGGCATGGCTACAGTGCCTCCTGGATTTTCTGTTGCAGCTCGGCCTCGGAATCAAAGGTCTGCGCGAAGGTGGCCGCGCGGGTGCCGTCTGCGCGGTAGACGATGGTCACGGGCACGACCTTGGGGATCCCCGTGGCGGCGTCGAAGGTGTGGTTGGAGTCCTGGTAGCTCGCCAGGTCGGTGACGTTGAGTGTTTTGAGCAGATCAGCGCCGGCCTGAGCCTTGGCATCGAGGTGCACGCCCACCACGTTCCACTGCGGGTTGTCCTGCGCGAGCTGCTGGATGATCGGCAGTTCCTCGCGGCAGGGACCGCACCACCACGCCCAGACGTTGATGACGCTGGGCTTTCCTGCCAGTTGTTCTGCCATGGACGTCTCGGAGGGGGCGTCTCCCTCCGTCAGGCAGGGCAGTCGGACATCCCGCAGTTCGGCAGTGGGGCTGGGGGTGGCGCCGTTGGTGGGCTTCGGGCAGGCCACCCGGTGCGATACCTCAACGGGACCGGGGGCGGCTGGGGCGCTGGTGGCGTCGGGAGAAGAAGGAGCGGACTGGGGCTCGGACAGGGACGGGGCAGATGTGGCTGGTGTTGACGAGGACGACGACGCATCGTCGCTGGACATCAGCGTGGTGAGCAGCGGAATGCTCGCGACAACTAGCCCGACGAGCACCGTGATGGTCACGATGATCATGCGGGTGCGGTCGGTCGATGGGGGCGTGTCTGGCTGCTCGCTGGTCGACTCGGTACTCATTGCGTACCTACTCTAATCCGGCGAGAGACAACAGGTGATCCCTGTCCTCCGAGCGGATGAGTTCCATCGCGGCGAGCGGGTCGGCGGGGCCGTCCACCCCGAAGCTCGGGCACTGCTTGGCCAGCAGGCACGCACCGCACGCCGGGCGGCGCGAGTGGCACACACGGCGACCATGGAAGATGGCGCGATGGGAGAACATCGTCCACTCGGCGGGCTCGATGAGATCCATGAGGTCGCGCTCGACTTTCACTGGGTCCTGCTGCTCCGTGAGCATCCAGCGCCGCGCGAGGCGGCCCAGGTGGGTGTCCACGGTGATGCCGGGCACGCCGAACGCGTTGCCGAGCACCACGTTTGCGGTCTTGCGGCCCACGCCGGGGAGCTTCACGAGCTCGTCGAGGGTGCGCGGGACCTCGCCACCGTGCCGGTCGACGATGGCGCTGGCGAGCCCCTGGATGGACCTCGCCTTCGCGCGGAAGAAGCCGGTGGGGCGGATGAGTTCTTCCAGCTCATCGGGGTTGGCCTCCGCATAATCGGCGGCCGTGGGATAGCGGCGGAACAGCTCCGGAGTGACCTGGTTGACGCGCACGTCGGTGCACTGGGCGGATAGGACGGTGGCGACCAGTAGCTCGAGGGGATTGCTAAAGTCCAGCTCGGCGTGGGCATCGGGATAGGCGACGGCCAGCATGCGGTTGATCTTGCGGGCCCGGCGCTTGCGCCCCAGCGGAGTCTCCTTGCCGCGGGCGGCGATGTGCGTTCGGGAAGGTGCCATGCCCACAACAGTAGTGCGACCCGTCATTCAGGCCGTCATCTGGCTCACAGCGGGGCCCAAAAATGTGCGAAACCACCAATTGACTGTGAGTGGCCGGAAAAAGCACCCTATTTGAGCTGAAGTGTGACATTTCCGGGTATTGTGTACCTGGAGTAACCAAACATACACAAGAAGGTAGGCTGCACCTCACCACAGTCGCCAGCAATTGATCAGGAGTGAGTACACACGATGTCTGAAGTATCCGAGATCCTGTCCCGCGCAGGGATTTTTCAAGGAGTGGATCCAGTAGCCGTTCGAGCCTTGATCGAACAGTTAGACACCGTCAAGTATTCCCGAGGCACCACCATCTTCGAGGAAGGTGAGCCCGGCGACCGCCTGTACATCATCATCAGCGGCAAGGTGAAGCTGGCACGCCACGCGGCGGATGGCCGCGAGAACCTCCTCACGGTCATGGGCCCGTCCGACATGTTCGGCGAGCTGTCCATCTTCGACCCGGGTCCGCGCACCTCGTCCGCCGTGTGCGTGACCGAGGTATCCGCAGCAACCATGGATTCCACCATGCTGCACGATTGGATCGGCGAGCACCCGGAGATTTCCGAGCAGCTGCTGCGCGTGCTGGCCCGCCGCCTGCGCCGGACGAACAACTCGCTGGCCGACCTCATCTTCACCGACGTGCCCGGCCGCGTGGCCAAGGCGCTGCTGCAGCTGGCGAACCGCTTCGGCACCCAGGAAGGCACCGCGCTGCGCGTGCACCACGACCTCACGCAGGAAGAGATCGCGCAGCTCGTGGGCGCATCCCGCGAGACCGTGAACAAGGCACTGGCCGAGTTTGCGCACCGCGGATGGATCCGCCTCGAGGGCAAATCTGTGCTGATTTCCGACACGGAGCGTCTGGCCAAGCGCGCCCGCTAGCGCTCTAGCGCGAGAGCGCTAGGGCTGCAAGGGCACTAGGGGGAGGGCAAAGGCGCGCTGGGGAGCGCGCCACCCCGCATCGCTAGATCTAGCTGGGTCTAGCTGAATCCAGCGGGGTATAGCTGCGTGCCGACTACTTGTCGCCGCGCAAGAAACGCAGCGTGACGCGCGTGGACTGAGCAGCGGCGTCACGCAGAACCGGATCCACGTCCGTGTAGATGTGATCCACAATGTCCATCACCGGAGCGTCATCACCCAGCTCCTGCAGGGCCTCCTTGACCTGGTCTAGGCGCTGCTCGCGGCGCTCAATGTAGCGCTCGGCAACCTCGGACAGATCCGGCTGATCCGGGCCGTGGCCGGGAAGCAGCGGGATACCCTTGCCGCGGTCGCGCAGCTTGGTGAGCGTCTCCAGGTAGTCGCCCAGATCGCCGTCCGTCTCGGAAATCATGGTGGTGTGGCGGCCAGCGATCGTATCGCCGGTCAGGATGCCTTCCACGTCCGAATCGTCATTGCCGCCCTTCGAGTGGACGAACAGGCAGACGGAATCAGAGGTGTGGCCGGGGGTGTGCACAACTTCGATGGTGGGAGTGAGCCCCTCGAAGGAGATGATCTCTCCATCCTTCAGCTCTTCCGCAGCGATGCAGTACTGCTTGTCGTAGGCGCGCACCGGCGCCTGCGAAATCTGGCGGAAGCGCTGCGCGCCATTAGCGTGATCCGCGTGACGGTGAGTCAGGATCACCAGCGCGATGGTGGCGCCGTTCTGGGTGGCCTTGGCGTTGAGGACGTTGAGGTGACCTTCGTCCTGCGGGCCTGGGTCCACGACCACGGCAACCGAGTCGTTTTCCCCACGGATGACCCACGAGTTGGTTCCCTCCAGCGCTGCATAGCTGGGGTTCGGCGCAAGAACCACGCCGACGTTCGGGGTCACTGGACGTAATTCGCTATAAGCAGGATGCTCCATGGCTCCCAGTTTAGAACGAATAGCTTACGCGGTGGTGACCCGCGCGATGATTTCTACCTCTACGGGGGCGTTCAACGGCAACTCGGCAACACCCACTGCGGCGCGGGCGTGCGTACCGGCGTCGCCAAAAATCTCCCCGAGCAGTTCCGAGGCACCATTGATCACACCAGGTTGACCGCCGAAACCTGCAGCTGAGGCCACAAAACCATTGACCTTGACGATCTGCTCGACGTTATCGATCCCCACGAGATCGTCGAGGGCGGCGAGTGCGTTGAGGGTGGCCTGGCGGGCGTGATCGTAACCCTCCTTGGGGGTCACGGATGCGCCCTGGTGATTGTCCTCGCCGACCAGACCGGTCTGGGGGAGGGATCCATCAACGAAGGGAAGCTGGCCGGAGGTGTAGACCATGTCGCCGGACTTCACGGCAGGAACATAAGCGGCGACGGGGGCGGCCACCGGGGGAAGGGTGATGCCGAGATCCGTCAGGCGCTGGCTAAAAGTCTGTGCGGCCATCGTTAGTTCAGCTCCCGCTTCATGTAAGCGACGTGCTGCTCACCGGTCGGGCCGGGCAGCACAGAGACGAGCTCCCAGCCATCCTGGCCCCAGTTATCGAGGATCTGCTTGGTGGCGTGGGTCAGAAGCGGAACGGTCACGTATTCCCATTTAGTCATGGCACCACTATACGTAACGAGCCACGCACCGAGGGCTCACATGCGTGGCATGTGCGTTCGGTACGTGGCGGGTGTTGTAGCAGTGGTGAGGCTAGTCGCGCGTGTTCGCGACGGCCTCCAGCTGGCCGGCGAAGAAGTCCGCCCAGCTATCGATCTCGGGGTGCTTGCGCAGCAGCGCGCGGCGCTGGCGCTCGGTCATGCCGCCCCATACGCCGAACTCCACCTTGTTATCCAGGGCATCAGCGCGGCACTGCAGAACCACCGGGCAGTGACGGCAGATCGCCACGGCCTTGCGCTGCTCTGCACCCTTGACGAAGAGCTCGTCCGGGTCCACGTTGCGGCAGTGCGCCTCGGTGATCCACTCGCCACGATTGCGGAACGAATCGCGGTGGGTGAGCTGCTTCGCCGGCATGCGGGTGGGTTGAGCACCCACGCTGGTGGTTGCGGTGGGGCGTGCGAGCGATGCAGTCATGATCTCCTCCAGAAAAGCGCTGATCCGTTTGGGGCGGATCCCGCGAATACGCTTCATCGTTGTGCGCGATAGATGTCAGTGGGGTCTTCGTTTTCGCGGTGAACGTAATCTTATTCACACGTTTTTAGAACTGTCGAATGGATCACAGTTTGGGGGTACTTAGGCCGGGAAAGACATTCATGAGATATGGCCGACAATGCAGCCAGATCGCTCCACGATCGGCGATCGCGGAACCGTGAAACGTGAGGCGCAGAACCCGAAACCCAGCGCGCATTACCACCAGCACTCGCAGGTCACAGGGGTTCGGCGCGTGATTCGCATCACAGTGCGCAGCCCTGGGGGTCGGCGGTTCCCGTCACATCTGCCCCGCGAGACTCTTCCGTTACCGCCGAAGAAGCGGGCATGTCACCTATTACCCCCGCCGGGTGGGGCGGCCGTGGGGTGGCGTCGAGAAAGAAGAGAAAGCCAACGGGAAACCTAGCGGGAACGCTAAAGACAAAGGAGACCGTCTCACAGTCGGCTAATGTGTAACGGGTGGAACGTTCTCAGGCCTTCAACAAGCTCTTGCTCGCCATCCTCACCGGTGGCGTGCTCCTAGCCGTGGCCATTCTGCCCATCGCCGGAGCAGGTGGATGGGCCGTCAATGCCAGCACAAAGACGATGAACTCGAACCTCGAGGACATCAGCGAAAACAACACCTTGCCGCTCACCAGCCGGATCACCGACCGGGAGGGCAACACGCTGGCTTGGCTCTACGAGCAAAACCGCACCGAAGTTCCGTCCAACAAGATTTCGCAGGCGATGAAAGACAGCATCGTGGCGATCGAGGATCGGCGCTTCTACGAACACGGTGGCGTGGACCTGCGCGGCACGTTGCGCGCAACGGTGTCCAACCTCTCCAGCGGTGGAGTGGAAGAAGGCGCATCCACGCTGGACCAGCAGTACGTGAAGAACTACCTGTGGCTCATCAGTGCGAAGAGCGAAGCGGAGCAAAACGCGGCTATCGAAACCTCTATCCCGCGCAAGCTTCGCGAAATGAAGATGGCCTCCGAGCTGGATAAACAGTTCAACAAAGACGAGATTCTCACCCGCTACCTCAACCTCGTGTCCTTCGGAAACGGGGCCTACGGCGTACAGGCCGCCGCGCAGACCTACTTTGGGGTGAACGCCGCCGACCTCAACGACACCCAGGCGGCGTTCCTGGCCGGAATCGTACAGTCCACCAGCGGACTGAACCCTTACACCAATCCGGAAGGTGCACTTGCTCGCCGCAACGACGTGCTCCAGGCCCGCGTGACAGCGGGAACCCTGCAGCAGCAGCAGGCAGACCAGCTCTCCCAGGAACCGTTGGGTGTCAAGGACAAGCCGGCCATTCCGCAAAATGGCTGCATTGGAGCCGATGGCGCGGGCTTCTTCTGCGACTACGTGCTCGAATGGCTCGCCGACCAGGGCTACAGCCGGGAAAAGATCGCCGCGGGTGGCTACACCATCAAGACCACTCTGGATCCGGCCGCGCAGAAGTCGGCCGAAAACGCCGCGCGGGCCAATGTGGACCCCACCACCCCAGGCGTGGCGGCGGCCACCAACTACCTGGTGCCGCGCAAAGACACCCACGAGGTTGTCGCCATGGCCGCATCACGCGACTACGGCCTCAACACCGACGCTCACCAGACCGTCATGCCGCTCACGCACTCACTGCAGGGCCACGGCGCAGGCTCAATCTTCAAGATCTTCGCCGCGGCCATCGCTATCCAGGACGGAATGGGACTGGACACGAACCTGGCCGTGCCGAAGCGCGTGGAAGTCGATGGCATGGGCGATGGCGGCGCCGAAGGCTGCCCGCCCAACAAGTACTGCGTGGAAAACGCCACCAACTACAAGCCCTCGATGACGCTGCGCGAAGCGCTGGCGACCAGTCCGAACACGCCATTTATCAACATGGCGCACAAGATCGGCATGGGCCGCATCGTGGACCTCGCGGTGAAGCTGGGACTGCGCTCCTACGCACAAGACGGCACCTTTGACGGGAAGAGCTCCATCCAGGATTACGTCAAGAACGCGAACCTCGGTTCCTTCGTGCTGGGCCCCACACCGGTCAACCCCCTCGAGCTGTCCAACGTGGCCACCACGCTGGCGGATAACGGTCGCTGGTGCGAACCCACCCCGGTGCTGTCCGTCACCGACCGCAAGGGCATCCCGCAGGAACTGAAGAAGAAGCCCTGCGAGCAGGTTCTGGACAGCAATGTTGCCCATGCCCTCGCCAACGGCATGGGAAGCGACGTGTCCACGGGCACCGCCGCCAACGCCGCCCGCGCGACCGGCTGGAGCGGGCCCATCTCCACAAAGACCGGTACCACGGAGACCAGCTACTCCGCAGCCTTCCTAGGCTTCACGCCCGGCTGGGCTGGCTCCTCCTACATCTTCAACGATGGTGGAACGCCTGCGAACCTGTGCACCGCTCCCGTGCGGCAATGCGCCAAGGGTGATCTCTACGGTGGTGAGGAGCCCGCTCAGATCTACTTCACCACCACGATCCCCAACATCAACCGCTACGGCGGCCCGCAATTGCCGCCGTACGACCCGCGTTACAATGCGGGCACGAACCCGCAGGCCTGGGCGGATATTTCCGCCCCCACCGGCAACTCGCGGTCGAACGGGTTCTCCCCCTACGCACAGGCGCCCAGCAACCCAGGGGTCGGGCTTCCTCCCATTTCCCCGGAGGTACAACGGGGCCTCGATGACCTCAACCGGTTCCTCAACCGGCTCGGCCAATAACCACCAACTATTCACGCTTCGAACACCCATCGACCGCAGTTAGGACTGATTCTCTTGCCTTCGCCCTCACCGCTCACCACCCTTCGTGGCGGAAGGAAGCGAAAGAACCATCGGACTACTACAAGCGCCACATCTGGGCACACGCCCGGCAGTACGCTGGCCGCCAAGTTGGCTGCCGCTGCGGGAGCCGCCACTGTGGCCGGCTTGGGCACTCTCGCCGCAGCGAATCGCGAAATCACGCAGTTCCGCCTGCACCACGTAGAGGTGCCGCTGCTGGAACCCGGTAGCCTGCCGGACGATTGGGAGTCCTTCCGCATTCTCCACGTCAGCGACTTCCACATGCTCGCCAACCAGACCACTAAGCAGCGGTGGATTTCCCAGCTGGATGATCTGGACCCCGATCTCGTCATCAACACCGGCGACAACCTTGGCGAGGCCGAAGGTGTTCCCGGCGTACTCAACGCCCTCGGCCCCCTCCTCGATCGCCCCGGCGTGTTCGTCTTCGGCTCCAACGATTACTTCGCACCCCGCCCGGTCAATCCCTTCATCTACTTGTTGGGCAAGAAGCGCAAGCCCTCCTCTGTGGAGCTTCCGTGGAAAGGCATGCGGGCGGCCTTTATCGAGCGGGGTTGGTTCGATGCCACCAACACCAGAGTCGAATTCGCCATTGATCCGGAAGCTACGGGGTCTCTGTCTGGGGCGCCGAAGCTAAAGCTGGCTATCGCCGGTGTGGATGACCCGCACCACGACCTCGATGATTACGATGCCATCGCCGGACCACCCAACCCGGATGCCGACCTTGCCATTGGCCTGAGCCACTCCCCCGAGCCTGCTGTGCTGGACCGCTTCGCCGCCGACGGTTACCAGCTCGTCCTATCCGGCCACACTCATGGTGGGCAGCTCTGCCTCCCCGGTGGCCGCGCGATCGTGACCAACTGCGGCATCGACCGCACGCGGGTCGCGGGCCTGTCGCGGTGGACTGAGCGGATGTGGCTGCATGTCAGCAACGGCTTGGGCAACTCAAAGTACGTGCCGTTCCGCACGTTCTGCCGCCCCTCGGCCACGCTCGTCCATGTCACGGAGAAGACCCGTTAAGGAAAAACTCCTGGAAAACCACCGGAATGATCCACGGAAAACGTCTACGAGCTGAGCGCTCCTAGGCGCTTAACCCAGGGCATTTTGGCAGCGCCGAGGGTAGCGGGCTATAGTGTTCAACGTTGCTTCATTGGTTCGGTTTCGAACCGTGTCGCTCCAGACCGGGATATGGCGCAGCTTGGTAGCGCGCTTCGTTCGGGACGAAGAGGTCGCAGGTTCAAATCCTGTTATCCCGACCATCAGCCCCCCGGGGCACACCGCACCGGCGGGCTCACATTGTGAGCCCGCCGGTGTTTTCTATATCCACCGATCACCCCACCTTTACCACCCCCGTTCGGGGTAGATTAATGACCTGCTAAGATAGCCATATCGCATAACTTTCCGTCCATGTTCCGACGTGTCGGATCACAATGCCGGTTTCCAAGTTGTGGCCACCACCCCAGCTTGTTCTCCGGTACGTTCTTCGGGATCGTCGCCGTCCTAGAAATACAGCGAAGAACCCGAGGAACAACGAAGGACACCGAAGGATGAGGAGCACTCGCCACGGCTTCCACCGTGGCAGCGCGTGTTGCCTCAACTGTTATCGCAGCGCTGACGTTTCGCACGGGACCGCCCCAAGGGGTGCGCCCCTGGTACGCGCCAGCATGTGAGCGGTCGTTCCCGCTCGGAACCTGTGGGTCATGTGTGTGAGGAAACTGAAAATCGCCTACAGATAGTTGGGGTGTTGTACTGACGTGGCCCTTTTAGCCGTTCCAGTCACCATAGCCGTGGCCCTCATTCTGGTTCCTTTACTTGTGAAGGTCCTGGACCGCAATGCAGGTTGGCCCCTCGGCATCACGTTCATAGCCCTCGCCGGTTATGTCCTCAAGCACGCTCAACCCATCCTCGACGGCAAACCTGTCACGGTTTCCGCAACGTGGGTCTCAGCGTTCCTTACCAACGGCGGGGCCGGTGGCCCCAGCGCGGCTGAATCGCAGGTTGGCAAGAACATTTCCTTCGCCCTTCGCATGGATGGGCTCGGCCTCTTCTTCACCTTGCTGGCGCTGCTCATCGGCGCGGTGGTGTTCATCTACTCCACCCGCTACCTGCACCGTGGCGACAAGATCCTGAGCTTCTACCTCCTCATGACAGCTTTCATGCTGGCGGTTCTGCTGCTCGTGCTGGCCGATGACGTAGCCCTGCTGTTTATCGGTTGGGAGCTGGTGAGCCTCGCGTCCTTCTTCCTCATCGCCCGCTCCGGTTCGGGTGGTGAGGCCGGCTCCATCCGCACGTTGCTGCTCACCTTCATCGGTGGTCTGTTCCTCATCGTTGCTCTCATGCTGGCTGTCGCCACCACTGGCACGATGCGCGTTTCGGAGATCATTTCCTCGGATGCGTGGGAGGGCCACCACACCCGCTTGGCCATCATCGCCGTTCTCATGGCGCTGGCCGGCTTCTCGAAGGCCGCGCAGATCCCATTCCACTTCTGGCTGCCCGAGGCCATGGCCGCAGACACCCCCGTCTCGGCATTCCTCCACGCCGCCGCGGTGGTCAAGGCCGGTGTGTACCTGCTGATGCGCTTCTCCGGCCTGTTCGAGGGCGTCATGATGTGGCACACCCTCCTCATCGTCGTGGGCATGACCACCGCAATCATGGCGGCCGTCTTCGCCATGCAGAAGACGGACCTCAAGAAGCTCACCGCTTACTCCACGGTGTCCCAGCTCGGCTGGATCGTGGCCACCATCGGCGTGGGCACTCCCTTCGCTCTCGCTGCGGCCCTGGTGCACACCGCCGCTCACGCGTTGTTCAAGTCCTCGCTGTTCATGCTCGTTGGCGTGGTTGATCACCAAGCCGGTTCGCGCGACATTCGCCGCCTCGGCCCGCTGTACAAGCGGATGCCGTTCACCTTCGGCGCCGCCGCTATCGCCGCCGCGTCCATGGCCGCCATCCCCCCGACCTTCGGCTTCGTTTCCAAGGAGGGCATGCTCGCCTCCTTCGAGGAAGCACCGTTCCACCACGTGGGTATCGTGATCCTCCTCATCGCCGCTGGTGTCGGCGCACTGGCCACGTTCGTTTACTCCGCTCGCTATGTCTTCGGTGCTTTCATCGACGGCAAGCGCGACGTCTCCAAGGTCAACGAAGCAAGCATCTCGCTGTGGTTGCCGGCCGCCATCCCTGGTGTTCTGTCGTTGCCGGTCGTGCTGTTTATGGGCATCTTCGACAAGCCTCTCGACGCCATAGTCCGCGACACCGGAGTCGGCGAACCGGAGACGCACCTCGCCCTGTTCCACGGGGTCAACGTGCCGTTCATCATCTCGATGATCGTGATCGTGCTCGGCGTTATCGTCGTCGCTAAGAGGCGCACGCTGGTGGATCCGCTAGCAGGGAAGCGCCTGGGAGTAGCCACGGGCAACGAGATGATTCGCGCGTTCACGAACCTGTGCACGCGCCTCGGCCGGATCGTTGCCACCCCGGCAAACTCCATCAGCCCCTACCGCCACGTCATGTGGATCTTTGGCTCGCTGATCACCCTGGGAGCGTTCGCTATCCTCGGCCCCGGCCGCTTGGAGAGCCTCCGCGATCTCGAGCCGCGCGTGTCCGGCATCGATCGCGCCTCGGACCTCATCGCCCTCATCATCGTGGCGCTGGCTACAATCAGCCTGATTTCCACCCGTTCCCGCCTCGCCTCTGTGGCACTGGTGAGCATCGTCGGTGTGGGCGTGTCCTGGCAGATGCTGACGCTCGGTGCACCCGATGTGGCAACCACCCAGCTGCTGGTGGAGTTCGCGGTCATCGTGCTGATGATGCTGGTGGTCCGCCACCAGCCACGCCTGTATCTCAAGGAAGGCGATAACCGCACCCGCTTCGCCACGGCCATGGCCATCATCATGGGGCTGCTGACCTTCTTCGGCCTGTGGCTGCTGCTGGGCCGGCACGACAAGCCAGAAATTGCCCAATGGTACCTGGACAACACTCACGAGATCTCGGGCGGCAACAACGTTGTCGCCGTGATCCTGGTGGAGTTCCGTGCACTCGATACTTTGGGCGAGCTGACGGTTCTGGGCATGGCCGGCATCGTTATTGCCGCGATGATCAAGTCCATCCCGAAGTCCCCGCTGCCAGGCTACGGCCCCGGCTCCACCTCTGAGCTCTTCCGCGCGCCGGGAACGACCCGTTTCGCCGATGTGCACAAGGTTCCGGAGCTGGCACCGTTCTACTCCAAGTACCTGCGCTCCACCCACCTGAACTCGATCCTGAGCCGCATGACGGCCTACCCGCTCATGCCGGTTCTGGGCATCCTCACGGTCGTGACTTTCTGGCGTGGCCACCAGGCGCCGGGTGGCGGCTTCGTTGCTGCCCTCATCACCGGCGGTGGGTTGCTGTACTTCTACGTTGCCCAATCCAAGGCCCAGAAGCTGGGAACCGATCAACTGGGATACACCTTGGTGGGCTCGGGTGTCGCCACGGCGCTGATCACCGGCATCATCGGTTTCCTCGAGGGCAACTTCCTGGCCCCCATCCACGGGGAAATCCTGGGTCAGCACGTCAGCACCTCGCTCATCTTCGACTTGGGCGTGTACTTGGCTGTGCTCGGACTCATCGTCTTGGTGGTCAACTACATGGGCGGTCGCGATCGCCCCGGTGCCGACCCCGGCGCGTACATGGCCGCCTACAAGGCCACGCGCTCGCCGGACAAGAAGGGCAAGAAGGCCGCGCCGATTGAGGAGCACCACGCGCCCAATCAGCCTTCCCCGGTTGCTATCAACGCCGGTGGTAGCCACGTACCGCTGAACCCCACTGAGGTCACGGAAGCCGCACGGGAAGAGGAGGCTCGGCACCGCGCTGAGCGCGAGGCCGCGCGAGCTCCTGTTCCATCGGGTGGTGGATCGGGGGACGCTTCTGGCGTCGATAACAAAGACGACAACCGCACCAACCGCAGCGAGGGAGACGACAAATGATCATCGCAGCGACCATCGCAATCCTGGTAGCCGGAGGAACGTACCTCGTGCTTCAGCGCGGCATGCTGCGACTGATCATGGGAATCGCCCTCCTCACCCACGCGGTTAACCTGCTCATTCTCGCCACCGGCATCGGAGCTTGGCGTACCGAGCCGATCATGAACCGCGCGAACGCGGGAGAGGCTGCAGACCCGCTGCCGCAGGCCTTCGTGCTGACCGCAATCGTGATTTCCATGGCGGCCACCGCCGTGATGCTCGCGATGGCGGCGCTCGGCCGAGACGACGACACCCGCGGCACCGACGACCCAGAGGCAGCAAGCCGCAAGTTCCGCGCGCTGCAGACCATGGGTGCCGGCCGGCTGCGCCCCGGCAATGAGGACCCGGTGCGTCCGCCGATCCTCGGCGCCAACAACTACCAAGCGGTGCACAACTGCGACGGTAAGCCGCACATGCTCGGCGAGGACGAGGGTTCCGGCAAGGCTGGCCAGGAGCGCAAGGAGCACAAGGGCCGTAAGGGCCGCAAGGCTGCGAAGGCAGACACCACAGACGCCACAGACACCACAGACAAGGCCGACAAGAACAACGAGAAGGGAGCGGAGAAGTAATGACAGCCGGAAACATCCTCCCGCTCTTCGTCGTCGTGGCCCTGCTCGGCGCGGCGACCACCGCGGCGATCCCGTGGAGTCGCGTGCGACGCATCATCGCCATCGCGGTGCCCGCAGCGGGCATCGTGGGCTCCATCTGGATCCTCACCGAGGTCTACGACGGCACCGTGATCGCCGACAATGTGGGCGACTTCGTGGGTGGCATCGCCATCCCCTTCGCCGCAGATACGCTCACGGGCGTGATGCTGCTGGCCACCTCCGTGGTGGCGCTGACCGCCAACTGGTTCGCTGACGTGGTGGGCGAATCCCGCACCCGCTTCTACCCCGCGCTGACGCTCATGCTCATCGGCGGCGTGTACGGTGCCCTGCTCACCGCCGACCTATTCAACCTGTTCGTGTTCATCGAGGTCATGCTCATGCCCTCGTTCGGTTTGGTGGCCATGACAGGCACGTGGGCACGCCTGGCCGCTGCGCGCATGTTCATCATCGTCAACCTCGTGACCTCCAGCCTGCTGCTCGCGGGCGTGGCCCTGGTCTACGGCGTGGTGGGCACCACCAACATCGCCGCTCTGGCTGGTTCCGCCGGCCCGCGCGGAACAGAGTTCGCCTCTGGCGTGTTCGGTGATCAGTGGCAGCTCGTGGTGCCCATGGGCATGGTGCTGCTGGCGCTGGCGATTAAGGCCGGTCTGGCGCCGGTGCACACGTGGCTGCCGCAGGCCTACCCGTCCACCTCTCCTGCGGTCATGGGGCTGTTCTCCGGTCTGCACACGAAGGTGGGCGTGTACGCGATCTTCCGCGTGTTCATGACCATCTTCGAAGGCGATCGCACCTGGTCGTGGGCCCTGGTGGTCATCATGGCCGTGGGCATGATCGTCGGTGGTTTCGGCGGCTTGTCTGAGTCCACTTTGCGCCGCGTGATCTCCTACCAGATGGTCAACGGCATCCCCGTGATTCTGCTGGCCTTGGCTTTCCTGGCGAACAACCCGAAGCTCATGCTCAGCGCCGCGCTGTTCTACATGCTGCACCACATGGTGGTCGCGGCATCGCTGATCATGGCCTCCGGCGCGATCGAGGAGACGTACGGCACCTCCCGCCTGCGCCCGCTGTCGGGCATCATGCGCCGCGACCCGTTTGTCTCTACCGTGTTCGCCGCCGGTGCGCTGGCCATCGTTGGTTTGCCGCCGTTTTCCGGCCTGTGGGGCAAGCTGGCCCTCGTGCTGGGCATGGCCCAGGATGGCTCGTGGCGCGCGTGGATCGGCATCGGCGCGCTGATTGTCGGGTCGATCGGCGCCCTGATGTCGATGATCTACGCCTGGCGTGAAGTCTTCTGGGGCCGGCAGATGAACGCCAACGAGATGGATCCGAATCTGCGCGTTCCGCAGCGCTACGTGTGGCCGTCTGCCACGCTCATGATCATTTCCGTGGCGATGTTCTTCGGCGCCGGACCCGTGTTCAACTTCACGGGCAAGGCCGCCCACAACCTCACCGACACCACCGCCTACGTGCAGGCGGTGCTCAAGGATCCCGAGACTGCGGTGGGCGTTGTGCTGCCGCCTGGGCCTTCCGGCTTGGACAACGTGCCGAAGGACAAGCTGTCCACGGCCGGTGCCGGTGTGCGCCAGGAGCAGACCGACCGCAAGCAGGCTCGCGACCCGGAGCAGTACAATTCCACCGAGCGCGCCAATAACTCCCCCGGCCCCAAGGACGGTGAGTAAATCATGTCCCTCTTTCGCACCATCGGGCACTGCATTGCCTACCCCGTGTGGTTGACCGGCCAGGTCATTAAGGAATCGGTGGTCATGGCCGTCGATACCCTGGGCACCGGTCGCCACATCGCACCGGTTGTGATCTACTACCCGCTGCGGGTCACGAAGGAACGAGACATCGCGGCCTTCATGGCCTCGATCACGATGACACCCGGCACCCTTGCCCTCGGCGTCACTGGCCCCAAGGAAGTCGATTACGACGCCGCCGCGGGCAAACGGTCTTCTAAGGATGCTTTTGCGGTGGCCAGGTCTGAGTACGGCACCCATGGTTTGACCCACGTGCAGCGCTTCCTCGCTGTGCACGCCATGTACGGTTCGGAGCCCGAGGAGCTGCTCGCTGACTTGGCCCACATGGAGGAGAAGCTCGCGCCGTCGGTGCGTGGAAAGAAGCTGAACTTCAAGGTGGAGAACCTCGTGGAGCGTGGTCGCCCCGGTCCTCGTGGTTTCCGCGGCAGTCGTGGTGGCAGGGCCTCGGACGAGACAGTCTTCGATGTGGAGAAGGTTGATCCCACGCCCCATGCTTCGGCGTTCGTGTCTGCCATCATGGCGATGGATGATGATGACGACGATTCATCCGGCTCGTCCTCTTCGTCCGACGCCACTACGGGGACTCGCCTCGGCCAGTCCAAGGGTGACCAGCCGGAGAAGAACAAGGGCCGCTTCGGTAAGAAGATGGCTGAGCGCCGCGATGCCCGCAAGCAGCGCAAGGCCGCCAACGCGAAGCCGGATGTGGATAGCCACAGCGGCGATAATCTGGGTGCATCCCGCCCGGACCGCGAGGGTCGCACGAAGCCCGGCGAGACGCTCTACGATCCCCTGTACCCGAACAACCGGCCGAAGGGCGATCACGATGTTGATGGCTCTGAGCGCTGGAAGAATCCGCCGAAGAGCTGGGCTGAGGAAGAGAAGGCAGCTCGCGAGAGGGAGCGGGCAAAGAAGAAAAAGGCTGAGCAAAAGAAGAGGCAGGAAAACTAATGGAACCCACCGATCTGCTCACCATCATGGTGTGTATCGCCGGGGCCATCGTGCTGCTGGCGCTCATTACCGTGCTGTGGCACGCGAGCACCACGGATAACGACGCCCGCCGTGCCGTGACGGCAGACATTGTCTTTATGGCTATGGCTGGATTGTTCCTGTGTTACACGCTGCTCAACCGCAGCAGCATCACCTACGAGGTCGCGATGTTTGCCGGTCTCTTCGGTGTGCTCTCCACCGTGGCCTACGCCCGCATCATCACTCGAGGAAGGCGCTGACATGACGACTATCGTGAACACTCCCCTTGCTTCCGGGCAGTCTTTTGTTCTGGCTGCCGCGCAGGAACAGGTTCAGTATTCCGATCCGAGTTGGTTTGCGGTGATCCTCACGGGTGCCCTGGCCATCACGGGCTCGATCTTCATCTTCGTCACGGCCCGCGCCATGTACCTGGCTCCGGACGCGCTGAGCCAAGTCAACATGGTTGGCCCGGCGGTTGGGCTGGGGCTTCCCCTGCTCATCGCCGCGAACCTGGTGTATTCCTTCGCCACCGAGGGCTTTGTTCTGGGCTACCTGATTCGGGCGATCGTGGCGATCACCGCGCTGCTGGTGGTTAGTTCCGTTGGCTCCAGCGTGATGGGCCGAGCCCTGCATGCCACGCACTGGGACCACACTGTGCCGCTGTCCGGCGGAAAACGAGCAAAGGATTCGTTCTAATTGATAGCACCCCCTGCGAACAGCAGCCCCATCTTGACAGGGTTGCTGCTGCATCTGGGATAGCCGGAACGATCGGCGGCGCTGCAGCCGAATATCCCGGAAACTAGAGAGAAGTGAGTTCTCATCAAAAAATCAATCGCTCTAACGCTCGGCATCATAGGGCTTGTTCTAGGAGTGACTGTGCTCAGCATGTCCATCACGATTGATGAGATCCGTTCTGCTCCACTCATCGTGAGTGCTTCACTATGCACTCTTCTTGGAATAATGGGGACCATCATGGCCACTCAACGACTCCAAGAAAATGCTGACAAGCAGAAGTAGCCCGAACTGGAAAAAGGGAGTTCCTGGCCACGTTACAGCGTGGATAGGAACTCCCTTTCTTAGTGTGCCTCGTCGGGCTAGGCCCACTAGCCGGCGATGGCAGTGACCTCGGGATCAACGTTGCCGCGGAAAGCGCGGGAATAGGGGCAGAACTGGTGAGCCTTGCTCACCAGCTTTTCTGCAGTCTCCTGGTCCACACCAAACACGGTGGCCTGGATTGCGGCGGTGATCTTAAAGCCGTCGTCGATCTTGTTGATGCTGCACTCAATGACGACCTCGGGGGACTTGTCGATCTCCACGCCCTCGCTCTTCATGGTGTGCTGCAGGGCGCCGTTGAAGCAGGCTGCCCAACCAGCGGCTACCAGCTGCTCCGGGTTGGTGCCCTCACCGGAGCCGCCCATTGCCTTGGGCGGACGGACATCCAGATCGATCTGGCGATCATCAGTGGCTACGTGGCCGTCGCGGCCGCCACCGGTAGACAGTGCCTTTGCGGTGTACAGTTTTTCGCTCATGGTTCATCCTTTCCCAGGCAAACGCGGTGGTTTGGGCTGGTTTCTCGCTACTAGTAAGTGTTGTGGGTTAGATCGTGTGGGCGCAGCGCAGTCGCTGAAGCCGCGTGCTCTCGTCTCTTCCTCGACGCCTCAGGGGCACCGAGAAAGATCAAGAGCACCTGTAGTGATGTATAACACAGAATTCAGCGGGCGGCGGGGCTGCCCGCCGTTGCCGCTATCCTTCGAAGATCTCCTTCACGCGATCGCGCAGGTTCTCATCCACCTTGCCCCAGTACACCCAGCACTGCTCGGCGACCTGGTCGGAGACACCCTCCATAGCGCCGGCAATGTTGTTGGCCAGGCGCTCTCGGGCGGCGTCGTCCATGACCTCGCGCACCAGGATTCCGGGCTGGATGAAGTCGTCATCCTCCGGGTGGCGCACGTAGGCTCCGCGGGTCAGATCGGTGCCGTGAAGGTCATCGAACAGGCCCAGGTCAGCAGCCAGTCCGGTGCCAGACTCCTGACCCCGGCCGAAGCCGTACTTGGACTGACCGGGCTCCACGCCCTTCTCTACTGCGCCGGAGCCGTCGTTGACATCGTCCAAGCCCTCTTGGCGCTCGAAGCGGTTCGGGGAGTACGTCGGGGTGCCAGCGGGCGGGAACTCCTGCGTGCCCGCACCATCCTTGGCCGTGTAGTAGTTCCGCTGTGCCACGACCGGGCGGTTCGGCGGCAGCTGGTAGTAGTTGGTTCCCAGGCGGTAACGCTGCGTGTCGGCGTAGGCAAACGCGCGGGCCATCAACATCTTGTCCGGGGACAGGCCGGTGCCGGGCACCAGGTTCGACGGCGCGAACGCAGCCTGCTCGATCTGGGCGAAGAAGTTCTGGGGGTTCTCGTTGAGCACGAAGTGGCCCACCGGAATCAGCGGGTAGTCCTTCTGCGACCAGGTCTTCGTCAGGTCGAAAGGGTTATAGCGGTAGCCCTCGGCCTCATCGATGGGCATGATCTGCACCTTGAAGTCCCACTCTGGGTAATCGCCGCGCTCGATCGCGTTGTACAGATCCTCGCGGGAGTGGTCGAAGTCGCCCTTCGCGAGCACCTCGGAGGCTTCGTCGTCGGTGTAAAACTCCCAGCCCTGGCGGGTCTTGAAGTGATACTTCACCCAGAAGCGCTCGCCCTCGGCGTTGATCCACTGGTAGGTGTGGCTGCCGAATCCGTCCATGTGGCGGAAGTCGGTCGGGATGCCGCGGTCGCCCATCAGGTAGGTCACTTGGTGAGCGGACTCTGGGCTGCGGGTCCAGAAGTCCCACTGCATGTCGTTGGAACGAGCACCCGAATCGGCCAGGCGCTTCTGGGAGCGGATGAAGTCGGGGAACTTCACGCCGTCACGCACGAAGAACACCGGGGTGTTATTGCCCACGATGTCGAGGTTGCCCTCTTGGGTGTAGAACTTCAGCGAGAAGCCGCGCACGTCGCGGACGGTATCGGGGAAGCCCTGCTCGCCGGCGACGGTGGAGAAGCGGGCCAGCATGGGGGTCTTGCGACCGGGCTGGAACACATCTGCCTTGGTGTACTTGGAGACATCCTCGGTGATCGTCAGCTCGCCGAAGGCGCCGCCGCCCTTGGCGTGCACGATGCGCTCCGGGATGCGCTCGCGGTTGAAGTGGCCGTGCTTCTCGGTGAGATGCACGTCCGTCAGCAGCAAGGGGCCTTGCTCACCAACAGTGACCGAGTGCTCCTCGGTGTGAACGGGTGCTCCGTTGACGTTCGTGGACGGCCCGGAATAGGGGCACATGCCTCGCTTGGCGACGTCCTCGGACGTCAGCTGTTTGTTGTTGTGATTCTCCGCTGTCATGGGGTACCTCCCGTACCTAATGCGAGTATCAGTTGTGGTTGCGGCGTGTTGTGAATCTTGCCGTATACGGCCATGATGCCAGATCGAAAGAAGCTGGGTTGCTAGCCTTTTCACAGTATTCACAGCTTCGCCTGCTAATCTTCAGTTTTATGAATCAGCAAGCTCACGATGCCGCAGTGACCGACTTGGCGCTGCGCGCGGCCGGCGGGGATCGGGCCGCGCTCACGGAGTTTATTTCCGCAACGCACAACGACGTGTGGCGCTTGCTTGCTCACCTGGCGGACACTGATCGGGCGGACGACCTCACCCAGGAAACGTACCTGCGCGTGCTCAGCGCTCTGCCGCGGTTCGCCGCGCGTTCGTCAGCGCGCACGTGGATTCTTTCGCTCGCTCGCCGCGTCTGGGTCGATTCGATCCGTCACGACATGGCCCGACCAGTCAATTCCGGCACCGAGTGGGAGTCCGCGGCCGGGTCAACTCCGGCCCAGGAGACCACGGGCGGTCAGACGTGGGCGGAGTGGGTGGACACTCGCGCCCTCATTGATCAGTTGGAGGAGGAGCGCCGAGAGGCCCTCATCCTCACCCAGGTTCTGGGCTACACTTATGCCGAGGCCGCGAAAATCGCCAACGTTCGCGTGGGCACGATCCGCTCTCGCGTGGCTCGCGCTCGCGCCGATCTCGTCGAGATGTCGACCGCCCGGCCTTCTTCTCACTCCGACGCCACACCGAGCGCCCTCGGCCACGATTCTCAGAATGTAGCGAACGGTTCCCCCTATTCCGGGGCAAGCACGTCTGCTAACTCTCAGGGTTCAGCCGCGAACTCACAGCCCTCCCCGCCCCGCCGTCGCTTCGGCATCGTCTAGCTTCAACGCATTTCATTAGGGTGGGGCGTATGAGCCACACCGAATTCGCCCACACCATCCCCACCAGTCTCGACGACGCGTGGCGCCTGCACGCCCGCGATGGGATCGTCGCCCGCCTCACCCCGGGCTTATCCCGCATGAAAGTGCGCCAGCAGACTGACGATCTCCGCGACGGCACCACCATCTTCGATCTTCCAGGCGGATTGGAGTGGGTTGGCCAGCACGTTCCAGAAAAGTTCAAGGACCACGAGCTGTTCACGGACACGTGCACCACGCCCGGCCTCGGCCTGGTGACGGGTTGGACTCACCAGCACGGATTCTCCGGCGACGACGATGCTGCGACGATCCACGACACCATCCACCTCAATGCCCCCGAGTTTGCCGGCCGCAAGCTGCTGGAGCCGGTCTTCGCCTACCGCCAGAACCAATTACTCCAGGACGTTCTCTTCCTCCAGCGCGCCCGCGAATGGGAGGACAGTGATGCGGCAGCAGGTACGGCAACGGGTGCGGCGACCACTTCGGCCACCAACTCAACACAGACAACCGCGCCGCGCACCATTGCCGTCACTGGTGCCGATGGCCTCGTCGGCACGCAACTCTGCGCCCTGCTGAGCCTGGCCGGGCACACCATCAAAAAGCTCAGCCGCTCTACCAACTGGAACCCCGATAACCCGGCAGCCGACCTGCTCGAGGGCGTGGACACCCTCATCCACCTCGCGGGTCACCCCATCGCAGGCCGGTTCACCGACGAGCACGTAAAGAAGGTCGAAGAATCCCGCGTGGGCCCCACCCGCAAGCTCGCGGAGCTCGCCGCCGCCACGGATAGCGTCACCACCTTCGTGTGTGCATCGGCCGTTGGTTTCTACGGCCACGCACAGTCCACCCCAGTCGACGAGAGCGGAGACGCCGGGGAAGGGATCCTGGCTGGCGTCGTCAAACGATGGGAAGATGCAACGCAGCCCGCGAAGGATGCGGGCGTGCGTGTGGTCAATGTGCGCAGCGGCCTGGTCATCGCGGGCGGTTCGCCGATGCTCGATTTGCTGTCCGCGAGCGTGAAGACCGGCGGCGGGCACCTGGGCGATGGCACCCAACACTTCGCGTGGATTGCCATCGACGACGTGGTGGACATCTACTACCGAGCGGCGATCGACCCGGAGATGGAAGGGGTCGTCAATGCGGTGGCGCCGGAGACCGTGACCAACCACGAATTCACCGAGAAGTTGGCGGAGGTCGGCGGCGGCGCAGCGCTCATTCCGGTGCCGAAGGCCGCGCCCGCGGTGATGCTCGGCAAGGACGGTGCGCGGGAGCTCGCTCTCGCCGACCAGAACGTGCAGCCGGGCGTGCTGACCCGAATGGGGCACA
Source organism: Corynebacterium falsenii (assembly GCF_020099275.1). Lineage (NCBI taxonomy): Bacteria > Bacillati > Actinomycetota > Actinomycetes > Mycobacteriales > Corynebacteriaceae > Corynebacterium > Corynebacterium falsenii. Next base: position 275,360 of record NZ_CP083646.1, read on the forward strand.
CGTACCGCTACCCCACCGTGGAGGCCGCGTTGCGCCACGAGCTGGGAAAGGAAGCGAAGTAAGAGACCAGCGGGACAACGTCTACAGTTAATAGTTATGAGCAACACAAGCACCACAACGGCACTGATGGTTCTCTCCTTCGGCGGCCCCGAAAAGGCCGACGAAGTGGTTCCCTTCCTGGAAAATGTCACCCGTGGGCGCGGCATTCCTCGCGAGCGGCTGGAGAAGGTCGGCGAACACTACTTCAAGCTCGGTGGACGCAGCCCCATCAACGACCAGAACAAGAAGCTGATCGAGAACATCGAGGCGGAGCTGAAGCGGCGTGGAATCGACATGCCGGTGTACTTCGGTAACCGCAACTGGGAGCCTTACGTTGAAGACACGCTGACCCAGATGGCGAAGGACGGGATCACGGACGCATACGTGTTCGCCACCTCGGCGTGGGGCGGCTACTCCGGCTGCGGCCAGTACCAGGAGGACATCCGCCGCGCTATCGAGGCCGTGGAGAAGGCCGGCGAGACCCCGCCACAGGTGCAGCGGCTGCCGCAGTTCCACGACAACCCGGCGTTCATCGCCGAGTTCGCTGCAGCGGTGGATCGCGCACGCGAGGAACTTCCGGAGGAGCAGCGCGCAGATGCCGACCTGATCTTCACCGCGCACTCCGTACCGAGTGTGGCCGACGACAAGGCGGGCCCGCATTCCTTCGGCGGCAACTTGTACTCCCAGCAGGTGCTGGATGCGGCTCGGCTGGTGCAGGAGGCCTCGAGCTTTGCCGGGCAGCCGGGCTCCGGCGCCGCGTACAGCTGGACGGGCAAGCTCGCCGAGCACGCCGCAGTGGGTGGCCGCGGCGACGGCCCAGCCAACACTGGCGTGGACGTGGGCATTGACCTCGGGGTGGACACCGAGCACACGGTGGAACTGGTATGGCAATCGCGCTCCGGATCTCCGCATACTCCCTGGTTGGAGCCGGATGTGTGCGACCACATTGAGGCCCGCGTGGAGGCTGGCAACACTCGCCCCATCGTGCTGTGCCCGGTCGGCTTCATCACCGATCACGTGGAAGTGATGTGGGACCTGGACACGGAGGCAAAGGAAGCTGCGGAGGACGCGAACGTGCCGTTCGTGCGCGTCGATACGCCCGGGCTGACCCCGGCGTTCGCCTCGATGGTCGTGGACATGATGGCCGAGCTGGGAGCGTTCGGCACCGAGGAGAACACTGCCGGTTCCCGCGAAGCAAACGGCAGTGATGCCCACGGGGCGGCGTCAGAAGCGAGCGAAGCCGCCCGCCGGATCGTGGAGAAGTACGGTACGGTACCGAACTTCGGCCAGACGGCGAACGGCTCTCCCTGCGCGCCAGGGTGCTGCAGCTAAAGGCCTGAGCTAGACCAGCAGCTCAGCAATCTGGATGGTGTTGAGCGCGGCACCCTTGCGGAGGTTGTCGCCGGACACCACCAGCACGAGACCACGGTTGTCATCAACGCTCTGATCCTGGCGGATGCGGCCCACAAGGCTTTCATCCACACCAGCAGCGGCCAGCGGGGTGGGCACATCCACGACCTTCACGCCAGGGGCGTCCGCGAGGATCTCGCGAGCCTCATCAGGGGTGATGGGCTGATCGAACTCGGCGTGCACGGTCATGGTGTGGCCGGTGAACACGGGAACGCGAACGCAGGTACCCGCCACGCGGAGCTCCGGAATGTCCAGGATCTTGCGGGACTCGTTGCGCAGCTTCTGCTCCTCGTCGGTCTCCTCGGATCCGTCGTCAACGAGGTTTCCGGCGAACGGCAAGGCGTTGAACGCGATCGGCTCCACATACGGGCCCAGGTCCTTGGCCTGCAGTGCGGATCCATCGTGGACCAGCTGCTGGAGTTCGTCCTTGTTCTCCAGCACCTGGTTGAGCAGAGCCTCCACGCCCGCGAGGCCGGAGCCGGAAACGGCCTGGTAGGAGCTCACGTGCAGGCGCTTCAGGCCGGCCTTCTTGTGCAGCGGGCCGAGCACCGGCATGGCGGCCATGGTGGTGCAGTTCGGGTTCGCGATGATGCCCTTCGGCGTGGACTTCGCAGCCTCGGGGTTGACCTCTGACACGACGAGCGGCACATCGGGATCCTTGCGGAACGCCGAGGAGTTATCGACCACAATGGCACCGGCCTCTGCGAAGCGCGGGGAGTGCTCACGCGAGGTCCCGCCACCTGCAGAGAACAGGGCAATGTCGATGCCCTTGAGATCCTCAGTTGGGGTGGCTGCCACGTCCTCGATGGTGATGTCCTCGCCGCGGAACTCGAGAGTCTTGCCGGCCGAGCGCGAGGATGCAAAGAAACGCACCTTATCTGCGGGGAAGTTGCGCTCCTCGAGGATCGAGCGCATCACGCGCCCGACCTGGCCGGTGGCACCAACGACTGCAATGGTGGTCATGATGTAAAAATCCTCATCCCTGGGGTTTGTGACGGCGTGCCCCCATTTATCCGGATTTATCCGGGGCGGCACAAGTGTTTTCGCTGCTTAGCGGCCGGTTCCAGCGTACACGGTGGCTTCTTCCTCGCCGCCGAGCTGGAAACGGTCGTGGATGGCCTTCACGGCCTTATCCACCTCGGTGTCGCGGATCAGCACGCTGATACGGATCTCGGAGGTGCTGATCAGTTCGATGTTCACGCCCGCATCGCGCAGAGCCTCGCAGAAGTCGGCGGTCACGCCGGGGTGGGACTTCATGCCCGCACCCACGAGGGACACCTTGCCAACGTGGTCATCGAACAGGACGTCCTGCCAGTCGTTCTGCTGCTGGATGGACTTCAGCAGCTGCACAGCGCGGGTGGCATCCTCGCGCGGGCAGGTGAAAGTGATGTCCGTGCGATTGTTATCGATCTTGGAGATGTTCTGCAGCACCATGTCGATGTTGATCTCTGCATCCGCCACGGCGCGGAAAACCTGGGCGGCCTCGCCGGGGGAATCCGGGATGCCTTGAACGGTGATCTTGCTTTCGGAGCGGTCGTGCGCCACGCCGGTGAGTACTGCTTCTTCCACTGGGATATCCTCCATTGATCCGGAAACGAGGGTGCCGATGTCTGTGCTGTAGGACGAACGCACGCGCAGGGGCACATTGAAAGCGCGGGCGTATTCCACGCTGCGCAGCATGAGGACCTTTGCGCCGACGGCCGCCATCTCCAGCATTTCCTCGAAGGAGATGGTGTCGAGCTTTCGGGCGTTCTTCACGATGCGGGGATCCGCGGTGTAAACGCCATCCACATCCGAATAGATCTCACACACATCCGCATTGAGCGCAGCGGCAAGGGCGACCGCGGTGGCGTCGGAACCACCACGACCCAAGGTGGTGACATCCCTGGTCTCGCGATTAACACCCTGGAAGCCTGCGACCAGGCAGATCTTGCCATTATCGAGGGCCTCCTGGACGCGGCCGGGGGTCACATCGACGATGCGGGCGTTGCCGTGACGCTCCGTGGTGAGCACGCCGGCCTGGGAACCGGTGAAGGACTGGGCCTCCGCGCCGAAGGAATCGATAGCCATGGCCACGAGCGCGTTAGAGATGCGCTCGCCGGCGGTGAGGAGCATGTCCATCTCACGAGCCGGCGGAACAGGATTGACCTGCTCGGCGAGCTCGAGGAACTCATCGGTGGTGTCACCCATTGCGGAGCAGACAACAACCACGTCGTTGCCCTGCTTCTTGGTCTCCACAATCCGTTCGGCAACTCGTCGAATACGCTCAGCGCTCTCCAGCGACGAGCCACCGTACTTCTGGACGATCAGTGCCACGTAGCACCCACCTCTCGGCTTCCTCAGACACGCGCCATGGACGCGTCGAAATATTGGTCAAAAGTGGCAACCGCACACAGTCTGTTAAACACAGTCCGCTACTGCCACGAAACTCTGCTGCATTTTACCAGTTCCGATAACTCACGCGTGCGTTGCGCGCCGACCACGCGCGACCGGCGCAAATAGTTTAGCCTTAACCGTGATGATCCATAACAATCTGCTCGCGGTCCTGTTCGCCCTCGGTTCCGCCCTCTCCATCGCCTGGGGCACAGTTCTTCGGCACCGCATCGCCGAAGAGACCGACATGTCCCCCACCAACGGGCACAAGGCTCACAAGACGCCCATTTTCGCGGCACTTGTGCGCCCGCTGTGGTGGCTGGGCATGTTCGGCGCACTTCTGGGTTATGCGCTGCAGATTGTTGCGCTGTCCTTCGGCACGCTGCTGATCGTTCAGCCCGTGCTGGTGCTGTCGCTGATGTTTACCCTGCCGCTGGCCTCGAAGTACGAAGGTCGGCCCATTTCGCGATCGGAAATGTTCTGGGCCGGTCTGCTCACCGTGGCCGTCGGCGTGCTGGTTGTTCTGGGAAGGCCAACCCCCGGCCGCCCCACTCCCCCGTTGGAGCGCTGGCTGATCGCACTGACCATCGGCGTGGTGGTGTTGGTGGCACTGTACATCTACGCGAAGCGGCAGCTGCCCAAGGCGCAGGCCCTCTGGCTGGGAACGATCACAGGCGCCATCATGGGTTATGTGGCCGTGATGTCCAAGTCCGTGGTGGATATCTTCACCCACAGCGGCCTTGGCCACCTCCTGACGAGCTGGGAGTTGTACGCGCTACTCGCTGGGGCGGCGATCGGCACGGCAGTGCAGCAGGCAAGTTTCAATGCGGGGGCGCTGGAGAATTCACTGCCTGCCATGACAATTTGGGAGCCACTCGTGGCGTTCACGCTTGGTTACTTGGTGCTCGGTGAGCACTTCGAGGTAACCGGCGTGGGCTGGGTATTCATGGGGGCTGCGTTGGTGACTATGATCAGTTCGACGATCGTGCTGAGCCGTAAGAGCGTCGAATAAAAGCAAATAAAAAGAGGTCTGCCATGCCCACTAGCCGCTTAGAGGCTTTCTCCGATGGTGTCCTCGCAATCATCATCACGATCATGGTGCTGGAACTCCCCAAACCCGAGGGAGCCTCCCTTGGGGACCTATGGCACAGCACGGGGGTCGGGTTTTTCTCGTACGTCCTGAGCTTCGTCTACGTGGGTATTTACTGGAACAACCACCATCACTTCTTCCATGTGGTCGACCACGTCACCGGAACACTGTTGTGGGCCAACCTGAATTCTCTGTTCTGGTTGTCACTCCTCCCGTTCAGCACCGGTTGGATGGCCGAGACCTCGTTCGCCCCGGCACCGATCCTGGTGTACGGGGTAAATCTGCTGTCCGCCGGCGTTGCCTACCTCACGTTGCAGCGGGTCGCCATCTCAAGCAATGTCTGCCATTCCCGCATCAAGCGCGCTCTTGACAAGGACCGCAAGGGCCCGGCCTCCTTCATCCTCTACGCGGTAGGCGTGATCTGCGCCGCGATCTCGCTGTGGGGCGGCTGGCACGTGTTCGACTACTTCGCGGTTGCGGCATACGTGGTGGTGGCGATTCTGTGGGTCATTCCCGACAAGCGGATGGAGAAGGCCTTAACCGAGGCCTAGAGCTGCGCATATCGCGGATCCAGCTCGCGCTGCGTACTCAGCACACCCTGCTCACTCTGCTCACTCTACTCACTCTGCTCACGCAGCATTCCGTCCCCCAGATGGGTGCAGTAATGAGACGTTCATCCCATTTCTTGGGACGCCCTGCAGCTACATCGGGTAAGCTCGGTCACATGTTTATCGCTGCGGCTAACCTCCTCCTTATTCGCCGCGACGGGGCCTAACGGCGACTGGCTCCCCGTCGCGGAGTCAGTCCTGCCAGTCGTATCCGACTCTCGCAGTGTGCCCAGGGATCTTCCGGAAAATACGCTGCGCACCCCCGCCAGCACGCCTACACTGCACGGACAGGACCCCTCTCAGTTCTCCGCGGCACACCCCGCCGTGACAGTCCGCATCCAGCGGCACGAGGCACCGCCCAGCACGGAGTCGGCACCGCGCCCATCTCTCACGTACATCGCTTACGCCCGAAGTAAACGCAGTAGACGAAGAAAAGGAACCGACCATGTCTCCAGACACTTTCATTTCCGCACCCGCCCGCATCAACACCCCCGATGGCGATATCCCCGAGGGCCAGCCCGCCTGGAACAAGCAGCGCAATTCCACCATGCCGGATCAGCGCTACATGCCGTTCGCCGAAGGGGTCGAAGAAATCACCCTGCCGGACCGCACCTGGCCGGATAAGGTCATCGACCGCGCCCCGCAGTGGTGCGCCGTGGACCTGCGCGACGGCAACCAGGCCCTGATCGACCCCATGAGCCCCGAGCGCAAGCGCCGCATGTTCGAGCTGCTGGTCAACATGGGCTACAAGGAAATCGAGGTCGGCTTCCCCTCCGCCTCGCAGACCGACTTCAACTTCGTTCGCGAGATCATCGAAAAGAACATGATCCCGGATGATGTCACCATCCAGGTGCTGGTGCAGGCCCGCGAGCACCTGATCCGCCGCACGTTCGAGGCCTGCGAGGGCGCCAAGAACGTCATCGTGCACTTCTACAACTCCACCTCCAAGCTGCAGCGCAAGGTGGTGTTCCGCAAGGACAAGGAGGCCATCAAGAAGCTGGCCACCGACGCCGCCGAGCTGATCAAGTCCATCGCCAAGGACTACCCGGACACCAACTGGCGCTGGGAGTACTCCCCCGAGTCCTACACCGGCACCGAGGTCGCCTACGCCAAGGAAGTCTGCGATGCCGTGGTCGAGGTCATGGACCCCACCCCGGAGAACCCGATCATCCTCAACCTGCCTTCCACCGTGGAGATGATCACCCCCAACGTGTACGCCGACTCGATCGAGTGGATGCACCGCAACCTGAACCGCCGCGATTCCATCACCCTGTCGCTGCACCCCCACAACGATCGCGGCACCGGCGTGGCCGCCGCCGAGCTGGGCTACATGGCCGGCGCCGACCGCATCGAGGGCTGCCTGTTCGGTAATGGCGAACGCACCGGCAACGTCTGCCTGGTCACCCTGGGCCTGAACATGCTGACCCAGGGCGTGGACCCGCAGATCGATTTCAGCGATATCGACCAGATCCGCCGCACGGTGGAGTACTGCAACCAGCTGCGCGTCCCGGAGCGCCACCCCTACGGTGGCGACCTGGTCTTCACGGCCTTCTCCGGTTCTCACCAGGATGCGATCAACAAGGGCCTGGAGGCCGTGCAGGCTCCGGAGAACCAGAACGTGTGGGAGGTTCCTTACCTGCCCATCGACCCCAAGGACGTGGGCCGCAGCTACGAGGCTGTCATCCGCGTGAACAGCCAGTCCGGCAAGGGCGGCGTGGCCTACATCATGAAGACCGATCACAACCTGAAGCTGCCTCGCCCGATGCAGGTGGAGTTCTCCTCCGTGGTCCAGGCTGTCACGGACGCCGAGGGTGGCGAGGTCAACCCGAAGGCCATGTGGGACATATTCGCAGGTGAGTACCTGGATCGCACGAGCCCCATCGAGGCCATCAGCGTGACCGTCGACGGCGGGCAGAATGAGGGCGAGGAGGCCAAGGTCACCGCCCAGGTCGAGTTCAATGGTGAGCACCGCGAGATCCAGGGCCGCGGTAATGGCCCGGTCGCCGCGTACTGCGATGCGCTGTCGCAGCTCGGCTTGGACGTGGAGGTTCAGGAGTACAGCCAGCACGCCCGCACCTCCGGTGATGATGCCGAGGCCGCTGCGTACGTATTGGCTGAGGTCAACGGCTCGAAGGTGTGGGGCGTGGGCATCGCCGGCTCCATTACCTACGCTTCCCTGAAGGCCATCACGTCCGCTGCGAACCGTTCGCAGGACGCCACCTCTGGGGTACCGCAGGGCGTTTAGGCACTAGCGACGGCGCGACGTAACATCTGTATCCATGAATGATCACGAGTCCCACGCGCGGTCGGGATCGCGCCAGCAGGCTCGTTCGTCTCGCCGCCCGCGCCGTCGCGTGTCGCGGCGCGCTGCATCGCCGTCTCCGGCACCATCGCCAACATCATCGTCGGCATCGTCACCGTCGCCGTCTTCACCGGCTTCTTTATCCGACGCCACACCGCAGCCCTCCCCCAGCGCTTCCACGCAACCGGCGAATTCCAGCGAGCCGAGGCAGAAGCTGCGCTCTGCACTGAGTACGCTTCCCAGCGTTGAGGATGCGCCGTTCGCCGCGGTATCCATCGCGACGTCCGGCATCCACCCCACCACCGCACGGCTGGTGGCGATCTCCATTGTGTTCTACGCGCCCAGCCCGGAGGATTCCGCGCTGGTCGGCGCCGAGGTGTACGCCCTGACTCGCCACCTCAACCCCGGTGAGGACGCCGGCCCGTGGCACCTCCACGGCTACCGCCCCGCCGACCTCGCGCAATCCCTGGGCTTCGCCAGCAGCGCGGAGCTGTTCAAAGAAGCGCTGGACGGCCGCACGCTCGTGCTGCACCAGGCCGCTTACACGTGGGGCTTCATTCGACACGAGTTCCGCCTAGCGCAGCGCGCCGCCAACCGCGGTCGCCGTGGTCGCGGCCGTGGGCGGAATGTGAAAAAGGTGCAGGCACCTGAGCCCACGCTCATCATTGACACCCTCGCGACTGCCCGGCGGCAGTCCGTGGAGTGCTACGACTCACGGCTAAGGGCCATCGTGGATTGCTACAACGACCCGTCTTCTGCCCTGGGCAGCGCGGTCGTGGCACCCGAAGGCGCGATGCCGTTGGTGGGGGCTGTGGCGTCGGACGAAAGAAGGTCCATCGACCCAGACACGCTACTCGAAGCGGATGCGCGGCTCACCGCGGCGCTGGCGAATGCGCAGCACAGAATCGGCGGATGCGCACAGATCGACCCAGAGCAACTGGTGGCCGACCACTTCGGCCTGCAGCGAAGCAGCGTGCGCGTGGATGCGGCGAACGCGCCGCGCACGCACGTGAACCCGGGCACCTGGGAAGAGGGAAAACCGCTGGTCAAGGGCATGGAGTTCGTGCTGAGCCCGGATGTGGCGAGCGATCCGGACGTGCTCATCGAGCGCGGCGTGGCCGCCGGGCTGGTCTACAGCGAGAAGCTGAATCGGCGCAGCTCGTTGGTGGTGTGCAACACGAACCACGAACTGCGTGGCAAGGCGATGCACGCTGAGCGGAAGAATATTCCGCTGGTCGACGACGCCAAGTTCCTCGAGCTGCTGGATGATGTGGCGCCGGGCGAGAAGGAAGAGCGGCCGGTGAAGCCGGGCATGGGGGTGCGTCCGCGGACGTCTGGGCTGCCAGGTGGGAACTCTGGTGGTTCTGCTGGGGGTTCTGCGGGCAAGTCTGCGGGCAGTTCCGCGGGTAAGTCTGCTGGTGGAAGTTCGAGTGGCAAGCAGGGTGGCCACAGGAACGGTGGCAGAAGCGGCGGCAGACACGGTGGTAAAAGCGGCTCCAAGAGCGGCGCCAAGAGCAACAAGGGCGGCAACAGCATCCCCGGGCCAACGTCCTCGACGAACCGCGGCGACGGCAAGGATCACGGCAAGAACAACGGTGGAAACCGTGGCGGCCGGCGGCGTCGGCGTGGTGGGCGGCGTGGCCGCAGCCAGTAGCGTGCAGGGAGTTGTCGCGGCCGTGCACTAGAATCGTGAGCCGTGAATACAACACCCCAAGCACGCAAGACGAAAGGCCTGTTCGGCAAGCTGCGGAGCTCCGTGGCCATTGCCGCGGCCGATGCGGCAACGTGGGCCTCGCGGAAGGCCGGGCGCGGCGCCGGCGGCATGATCGGCGGCCTCGTGGCAGGCGCGATTGACCCAAACCTCATGGCCAACCTGGGGCCCGGCACGAACGGTGCGCACCGCCCCACCGCGATCGTGACCGGCACGAATGGCAAGTCCACGACCACCCGGATGCTGGCCAAGGCGGCGCAGACCACCCGCGCGGTCGCCACCAATGAGGGCGGCGACAACATGGACGCGGGCGTAATCAGCGCGCTGCTGGCCGGCCGCAAGGCTGAGACGGTTGTGTTGGAAGTCGACGAGCTGCACGTGCCCGCCATCGCGGAGAAGCTGGATGCGGACGTGCTGGTGCTGCTGAACCTTTCGCGTGACCAGCTGGATCGTGTGGGCGAGATCAACAAGATCGAGCGCACGCTGCGCGCCTGCGTGGAGACCCGCCCGGATATGACCGTGATCGCGAACTGCGACGACGTGTCAGTGACGTCCGTGGCGTGGGACAGCCCGAACGTGGTGTGGGTGTCGGCCGGGTTCGGCTGGGCTGGCGATTCCACGAGCTGCCCGCGTACGGGAGGGGCGATCATCCACGAGACCCGCGAGGACGGGATCGTGGACTGGTACGCCGTGAAGAAGTTGCCGGATGGTCGGGAGTTTCGGCGTCCGGAGCCGACGTGGCGGATCACGGATGAGGGCGTGGTCGTGGAAAAGGGAGCGGTCACGGAGGAGGGCACGTACCCGCTGAATCTCAAGCTCCCCGGCAACGCCAACCGCGGCAACTCCACCCAGGCCATCGCCGCCGCGCTGGCGCTGGGCATCGGCGTGACCATCGACGATGCCATCGCCGCCGCCGAGCAGGTGGATAACGTGGCCGGCCGCTACTCCACGGTGCACTTCGATGGGCACGATGTGCGCCTGATGCTGGCGAAGAATCCCGCCGGGTGGCAGGAGGCCCTGTCGATGGTGGATCGCACTGCGGATTCCCTGGTCATTAGCGTGAACGGGCAAGTCGCGGACGGTCAGGACTTGTCGTGGCTGTGGGACGTGCGGTTCGAGAACTTCGAATCCGTGCACGTGGTCGCCGCGGGCGAGCGCGGCACCGACTTGGCTGTGCGCCTGGGCTACGCGGGCGTGGAGCACGAGCTGATCAAGGACACCGTCGAGGCCATTCGCCAGTGCCCGCCCGGGCGCGTGGAGGTGCTGGCGAACTACACGGCGTTCCGCGATCTGAAGCGGGTGTTGGACCGCGATGGCACGGTGGTGTCCGATACAACCCCACCGTCCGAAGGGAAGGAATCATGAGCACGCTCCACATCGGCCTGATTTTGCCGGACGTCCTCGGCACCTACGGCGACGACGGCAACGCTCTTGTCCTGCGCCAGCGCGCCCGCATGCGTGGCCTCGACGCGGAGATCGTACCCGTCACCTTGGGCACCGCAGTGCCCGAGCAGTTGGATGTCTACACCGTCGGCGGCGGCGAGGACACCGCACAGATCCTCGCGGCCGAGCACCTCATCAACGATGGTGGCATCGTCCGCGCCGTCAACGCCGGCCGCCCGGTGCTCGCGATTTGCGCTGGTCTGCAGGTTTTCGGCGAGTCCTTCCGCGCTTCCGGCCGCATGGTTGACGGTCTCGGGTTACTCGACGCCACCACGTCCGCACTCAAAGAGCGCATGATCGGTGAGATCGCGACTCAGCCGAACGGAGGGGGCGAGGGATACGGCGCCGACTCCCACGTGAGCCCCTCTGTGCGCCGCGTGCTGGATGCCCTCACGGAACCGCTGACGGGCTTCGCTAACCACATGGGCGCCACGATCTTGGGATCCGAGGCGCGCCCGCTGGGGACCCTGACGCGCGGCACGGGTAACACTGATGGGCACGGCGCCACCACCGCGGGGCTTTCCGGCGCCGAGGTGGAGCGCCAGGTGAAGGCCGAGGGTGTGATCCAGGGGTCTGTGATCGCCACGTACATGCACGGCCCGGTGCTGGCGCGTAATCCGCAGCTCGCGGACGCGCTCCTCGCCGAGGCGATGGGCACCACCGTGGCGGAGCTTCCGCCGATGACCAGTGAGTTCGCGGAGCAGCTCACGGCGGAGGTCCGTGCCCTGCGGCGCGAGCGCCTCCACTAGCGCCCGAGCTTGCGCGCCCCCGCTTTGCAGTTCAAGCTCTGCGCACGGCCCGAGTTAGCTCCCTAGCTTGCGCGCGGACGCAATCATGGGAATCTGCAGCGGCACGCGCGCGAAGGCGATCGCCTTCTTGGCCGCGTCCTTATCCCGCCAGTCCCACGCCATCTTCATATTTGCAGGCCACACCGCCGCGAGGAAGCCAGCAGCAGCCGGCGCCACTGCGCTGCTCAGGTACGGTCGCAGCGTCGGAACGGCAGTCGCCACTCCAATCGACGCCGCCAGCCCCAGCTCCACCACACCACTCGCGTAGGTCCACTGCCTCGCCGTGCCGGGGATGCCTTCGGGCACAATCTGATCAAAGTTCTTCGGATGCACGAAGTGAAGCGTTCCTGCCGCGCCGAACACTCCCGCCCAGAGCACAGAGCGCCACACCATCCCAGCGCTGCTCTTAGCTGCATCGCCGCTTGTCGTGCGCTGCAGGGCCGTCCTTATCGAATTCTTCATTGAGCCCTTCCCGCTATTCTTCGTCATCAGTGTCACCATTGTCTCTTCATTCTCGTCGGCGCTTCATTGCCGTTGTCTCTGCGTCGTTGTCTCTGCATTGTCCCCACTGTAGACACCTCCCGACACACGCACCGGGCGCCCAACCGCACTATCCCGCGCTTACCCCGCCCTTCCCCACCCTTACCTCGCCTTTACCGCGCCCTTCCGAACCCTTCCGCGTATCTTTCCAGCATTTTCCCCTGCACCTTCCCACCTCGCGAGGGCTTCACTTGTGACAATGTTGTGTTTTGCGGAAATTGGCTTTACAAAACCCCAGGTGGTCAAATATGAAGCAACACAAAACACAATATTGTCACATCTGAAGCCCTTGTCGCCCTCGTAGCCACATCGGCATAGCCTGCATTCCCCGGATTGGCGAGCACCGTAGGGCTCAAGCACCGTAGCGGCCTCTGCATTGTGTGCGAATGCCGTGTTTTGTGAGGTAGCAGATTTGACCACCTAGGCTTTTACAAACCGGGAAGTGGCAAAACACGGCATTCGCACACGCCCCACCGCAAGCCACCACCAAAGCGCTCCCGGCGGGCGGCCCAAGACTCAGTTCCGTAGAGCGCAGCGGCTCAACACCCAGATCAACCCTGGGCTGCAGTTGGTGATAGACGCAGGTCAGCCCAGCGCAGCACGGCCAAACGCCCAGCCCAGCGCAGCACGACTACACCCCCAGCACAGTGCGGCCGGCGAAGGCGCGGGACAACGTCAGCTCATCCACGAACTCCAGGTCCCCTCCCATCGGGATACCCGAAGCAAGGCGCGTCACCTTCAACCCAGGGAAATCGCGCAGCAGCCGGCCAAGGTAACTAGCCGTGGCCTCGCCCTCCGTGTTCGGATCCGTGGCGATGATGACCTCTTCGACCTCCGGCGCGGGTTCGAAGACGGGTTCGCCGGTGGTGGCGTCGAGTTGAGAAGAAGCAACATCGGGCAGCACACCACCGATACGCTGCACCAACGGCGTGACATTCAGCTCCTTCGGCCCGACCCCGTTGAGCGGATCCAACGCACCGCCGAGCACATGGTAGCGGCCACGGTACTCGGCAGTGCGCTCGATGACCTGGATGTCCTTCGACTCCTCCACCACGCAAATCACCGACTTATCGCGCGAGGAATCCGCGCAGATGCGGCACACATCTTCCTGCGAGATGTTGTGGCAGATGCGGCAGAGCGCAACGCCCTGCTGCAGGCGCCCGATGGCGGACTGCAGGCGCTCCACGTCCTCGGGTTCCTGCTCGAGCAGGTGCAACGCGATGCGCTGCGCGCTCTTCGGCCCGATGCCGGGCAGGCGAGAGAACTCGTCGATGACGTCTTGTAATGGTCCTTCGAACAAGGAGGTGTCTTTCCCCTAAAAAGCTATGGTATCGCTGGTGAAGCCGGTGCTACAGGCCCAGCCCCGGGATGCCGCCGGACAGCGGGCCCATCTTCTCCTGGGCGAGCTGCTGAAGCTTGTTGTTGGCGTCCTGGAATGCGCCGAGGACCAGGTCCTGCAGGGTTTCGACGTCCTCGGGATCCACGACCTCCGGGTCGATCTCGAGAGACTTCACCTCGCCAGAACCGGCGATCGTGATGGTGACGCGGCCGTTGCCAGCATCGCCGGTGACTGTCGACTCCACGATCTCCTTCTGCGCTTCCTGCAGCTGAGCCTGCATCTGCTGCGCCTGCTGCATGAGTTGGTTCATATCTGGCTGAGACATGTCGTGTCCTTTCGTTTCGCGTACCTCGACCACTGTACCGCCGACCACTGTACCGCCGGTCGGCCGGACTGTCGGTCAGCGCACGCGCTTGGCGCCGAGGTGTTGCTCGATGAGGTCGCCTGCGATCTCCAGCGGCGAGCGATGCTCCTTTTCACCCGGGCCGTTGCGCAGCGACTCGACCATCTCGTCTTCGAGCCTGCGCCGCTGCTCGTCGCCGGTGTCGCGGGGAGGTTGGTTCGACTGCTGCGCCTGGTGCGTCTGCTGCGCTGGCCGCTGTCGCACCTGCGCCGGTGCCTGCGCCCGGGCCTGTGCGTTGTCATTTCCCGCCGGACCGCCGGCATTAGCCTGCCCGTGCTGGGGATATGCCTCCGGCATGAAGTCCTCCGGCGGGGCCGCGTCCCACGGATCCTCCGGAGGTTCGTCCGGCAGCGGCACCCCGCCGAAGCCGTTCTCTTGGTTGTATTGCCGCTTCGCGCGCGCCCGTTCCGCGCGTTCGCGGTGCCTGCTCTTGCGCACGTCGGCATTGCTCGGTGGTGTGTCGTTTTTCTCGACGCCACCAGCGTCACCCTGGCCTCCACCCGCAGCTATCGCGGCGTCCCGCAGGGCGGCTTCCATTGCCTTTGCCCTTTCGAGGGCGCTGGTGGCCGCGGTGCGGATCGTCGTCACATCCGTGTCTGTCTCGGCGGGGATCGGGTTGTGTGATGATCGCTGCGGCCTAGGCTCTGACGGTTCAGGCTCAGGCCGTGGGGCTTTTCCCGGCGGCTCCCGGTGAGCGCCGTTGGCGACCACGGTGGCCGGTGTGCCGGTGATGGACTCGATGGCCGTGCTGTAGACCTGCCGGTTGCGGTCATTGTTGACAAAGTTCGCCAGCGCCCCGGTGTGGTGCGTGACGTGGATTTCGCCGGGAGTGGGTTGCTCGGGAATCAGTGTGGCATCGCGCAGTGCGATCCAGGCGCTGAGGTCGGCGTCCTTGACGGCGTTGAGCACGTCTGTCCACTGGTCGGCAGTGATGGCCTTGTCCGCGTCGGCGGCGGGGTCCGGCTGGGTGGTCTCCTGCGATGCAGCGCTGGGGGCGGCGGCTGTGGGAGTGCTGACGGGCGCACTCGTGGGCGCGCTGGACTGGCGGTTCCGGTCCATGATCTCCCGGGCCTTGCGGGCCTCCGCGACCTCCGGGGGTTCCACCTCGTCGTGTTCCACCTGCTCGGAGCCCTGCTGTTGCTCCGGCGCGCGCTGCGCCGGTGCTTCCTGCTGCTCCGGCGCGGCGGTCTGCGCCGGTTCGGGCTGCTGCTCGGGCGCAGTCTGCGCGGGCTGGGTTTCTCGCGATTCCGTTGCCTGCTGCGCGGGCAGAGACTGAGCAGACTGTGCTGGTTGTGCTGGCTGAGCCGCCGGAGCCTCCTGCCCCTCCCGCGTCTCCTGAGGGGCAGCGCCACCGGCGTTGCCCTCAGCGGACTGGGGTTGGGCGGCATCGGGTTGGCGTCGGCGAGAAGGGCGTTCGTACTTCTTGCCAGACGACAAGTTCGGCGCCTGACCAGCAGCAGCGGACGCGCCCAACGCGGCCGGCGACCCACCACGGCCCTGCTCCAAGGCCTCCACGCGCTGGGCCAACGCCTCCACCGTCAAACCGGCAGCGGGAAGCGCCATCCGAGCGCACAGAATCTCCAGCAACAACCGGGGTGCCGTCGCACCGCGCATCTGTGCCAGCCCCTCGTTGACCAGCGCAGCGCAGCGAGTCAGTGTGGCCTGGCCGAGCATCCGCGACTGCTCCTCCAGCGACTGCTTCGCATCCGCGGGGGCGTTGACGAGGCCGCGATCGATGGCATCCGGCACGGCCTGCAATACCAGCAGATCACGGAAACGATCGAGTAGATCCTCGGCGAAGCGGCGGGGGTCGTAACCGGCCTCGATGACCTCGTCGACCACGCCGAACAACCCGGCCTGGTCCTGGTTCGCCAGCGCCACCACAGCGTTATCGATCAGCGTGATGTCTGTGACGCCCAGCAGCGCCAGGGCGCGGTTATACGTGACTCCCTCCGAGCCCGCACCTGCCAGCAGCTGGTCCATGATGGACAGCGAATCGCGGGGCGAGCCACCGCCGGCGCGGATGACCAGTGGATACACGGCATCTTCAACCTCCACGCCCTCGCCCTGGACCACGGAGGTCAACAGGTTGCGCATGTCCGGCGGCGTGAGCAGGCGGAAGGGGTAGTTGTGCGTGCGCGAGCGGATGGTCTGCAGCAGCTTCTCCGGCTCGGTGGTGGCGAAGATGAAGATGAGGTGCTCCGGCGGTTCCTCCACGATCTTCAGCAAAGCGTTGAAGCCCGCGGTGGAGATCATGTGCGCCTCGTCGATGATGAACACGCGGTAGCGGGATTCCGCCGGGGCATAGAAAGCGCGTTCGCGCAGCTCGCGCATGTCGTCCACGCCGTTGTGGGTGGCGGCGTCGAGCTCCGTGACATCCAAGTTGCCGGGCCCACCGGGCGCCAGCGATACGCAGGAATCGCACTTCCCGCATGGGGTGGACGTGGGGCCTTCTACGCAGTTCA
Source organism: Corynebacterium falsenii (assembly GCF_020099275.1). Taxonomy (NCBI): domain Bacteria; kingdom Bacillati; phylum Actinomycetota; class Actinomycetes; order Mycobacteriales; family Corynebacteriaceae; genus Corynebacterium; species Corynebacterium falsenii. The sequence continues at coordinate 291,871 of NZ_CP083646.1, forward strand.
GCGACCGTGCGAGGATGCGCGCCGAGGAGGTTTTGCCGCAACCGCGGGGGCCGGAAAAAAGGTAGGCATGGTTGATCCGCCCGCTATCCAGCGCAACGGAGAGCGGTTCGGTCACATGCGATTGCCCCACGACCTCGGCGAACGTCGCTGGGCGATATTTCCGGTAAAGAGCCACGATTACAGGGTACCGTTCACGCTAGCGGTAGACGTTATTCAGATTGATGCCGTGCTGCACCAGATGGGCCTGAACAGCCTCGATGCCCTGCTTTCGGGCAATGTCCAGCTCTTCGTCGTTGAGCATCACCAGCTGCGCGGCCACGGTCAGCCGGCCCGGGTGGGTGAGCTCCGCCTCGGCTGGGCCGTTCGACTGCTTGGCGTGCCGACCGCGGGATTCGTGAGCGACCTCGTGGACGTGCGGCACGCCCTCGTCCCACACGAACGGCACCACGAGCAGCCCATGCCGCGCAGTGACGCCCTCCACGCCCTGGGCCACGTTCGGCAGCAGTGTTCCGGGCTTCGGCGGCCTGTCATGCGGCCCTTCGCTGATCATCGTGGCTGCATGAGCCAGTAGATCAGCGGCGACGCCACCATGACCCTCAACCACCGTGAGTAACTCGACCCGCAGGTCTGAGCCGTCCTCGGTTTCCAACGCGGGGTCGATGCGGGAGGCATCGAGTGTCATGGCGACGGTTTCAGCGTCTCCCGTTTCCGGGGAGCCGAGGAGCACCTGAGCCATGGCGAATTCGGGGAAGGAATCCCCGAGCTTGCGGCGGGCGATGGTCGGCTCGCCGGGCAGCAGGCCCTCGACCCAGATGTAGGTCTCTTCGATATTAATGAGCGATCCCGCCTTCGGCACCGTCCTCGGCGGTGTGCGGCGCACCCGCCTGGCCGTCCGCATCCACAGCGCCGCCCTCGTTGACAGCCTCGATGGCGGCGAGCAGCACGCAGGTGGCGAACCCATCCATGGCGACCTCGAGGTCATCCATGGTCGGCATGGACGGAGCCAGGCGCAGGTTACGATCGTTCGGGTCCTTCTTCAGCGGGTAGGTGGCGCCGGCGGCAGTGAGGCTCACGCCTGCCTCCTTGGCCAGTTCGACCACGCGGGAGGCCGTGCCGTCAACCACGTTGACGGAGATGAAGTAGCCACCCTCCGGGACGGTCCATTCGGCCACATGCATGTCGCCCAGGCGGCGCTCCAGCACCTCAACCACGCGGGTGAACTTCGGCCCCAGCACGCCGGCGTGCTTGCGCATCAAGGCACGCACGCCCTCCGGGCTCTCGAGGAACTGCAGGTGAGCGAGCTGGTTGATCTTGTTCGGGCCGATGCCACGCACGCCTGCGATGGAGCTGTACCAATCGAGGTTCTCCTTCGACGATGCGAAGAACGCCACGCCCGCTCCGGCCAGGGTGATCTTCGAGGTCGAGGACATGAACCAGAAGCGGTTCGGGTTCCCGGCCTTCTCGGCGACGTCGAGGATGTTGATGACGTCCGGGAATTCGTTGGTGAGGGTGTGCACGGCGTAGGCGTTATCCCACACGATGCGGAAATCCGGTGCGGCGGTTTCCATTTCCGCCAGCTCGCGGGCGATCTTCTCGCTGTACGTCACGCCCGTGGGGTTGGAGAACATCGGCACGGTCCACATGCCCTTGACCGCCGGGTCCTTGACGAGCTCGCGGACCTTATCCATGTCCGGGCCCTCGTCCGTCAGGGGCACGGTGACCATCTCGAAGCCGAACAGCTCCGTGATGGAATGGTGCCGGTCGTAGCCGGGCACGGGGCAGATCCACTTCAGATCGTCCTCGACCGCCCAAGGCTTCGGGGAGTCGTTGTTGCCGAACGTGTAAGACCAGCTAATGAGGTCAAACATGATGTTCAGGCTGGAGGCATCGCCAGCGAAGACGTTGTCCGCCGGAATGCCGAGCACGTCTGCCCACAGCTCGCGCAGCTCGGTGATGCCGGTGAGGCCGCCGTAGTTACGGGTATCGGTGCCCGCGGGGGTGCGGTAGCTCTCGCCGGGCAGGCTCAGCAGGTCGGTGGAGAAATCCAGTTGCTCCGTCGAAGGCTTGCCGCGGGTCAGGTCCAAGTTCAGATTGCGGTCCTTGAGCTCCTGATAAGCCGCCTTGACCTCATCTTGCACGGCAAGGAGTTGGTCGCGGTTGATGTTCTCTAGTTTCATGTTCCGAGCCTCCCTCAGCTGGGTATTCACCCGCGGCTTCGCGGCGATGGATGGGTCGCGTGCCTGGGATTGTGTTCCGTTACGCCAGTCTAGTAGAAGCCCCTGTGACGTGCCGTTGCCGCCTGTTGGGAGGGCGGCTGTGGGATGGTGTCCGCCCACCCTTTTGCCCCTCAACCCGAACGAAATAGAGACAATGCGCGAAGCCCCGCCTCAGCGTGATGCCGAGACGGGGCTTCGTGATGGCGGAGGATAGGGGATTCAGACCCCGGCACTGTTTCTGCTGGTCAGGGTGGGCATAAGAATCCCCTCCCCCGAATTGGGGACAAAACTGGGGACATTAGGGTTTCCTAACCCGCCCCCACTCGCCGCCATGTCCCCACCGGCTGGCCCCATCCTACCGCCCGTAACCCCCACGCGTGCGGGCGCGTGCGAGCCAATCACCGGAACGTCCCCGCCCTAGGGCGGGTCTCTTAAGGTCGTGGAGGTTGGAGGTCTGACGGTGGGTGGGCTTGGATGCCTCGAGCCCGGGGCGCTCGGCGCGCCAAAGTCCGCGGCCGCCGGCCTGGATCGCTCACAGGTCACCGGAGCGGACGAGTGCGTAGGGCTGGGAGCGGCCAAGGGACATGATGGTCTGCACGCCCTCCAGCGTCATGAAGAGGGGCGTGGCGGTCACCGGCTCTCTGGAGGGCCTGATTACTCGGGGACCTCGCTGAGTTGGGCCTCAATCCGATCCAACCGCTCGGTGATGTTGCGTAGGTGCTCCACGATGAGTTGGTTCGAACCATCGATCGCCGTCGCCGTTTCGCGTCGTGCGCTGGTGACGGTGCGTACCACCCAGACGGTAAGAACAACGAAGATCGCGAGTGGTAGTGCGGCGGCGAGGATGATAACAAATACGGTAGCGGTAAGTGTCACGAAGATTCCCTTTCCTGTTCTTGATTAATCAGGTGCACAATGTGGTCTGGAGTTATTTCAAGCCGAAACGGAGCGACCCAGTAGTGCTTCCTCACTCGGCTCTCTCCGAGCTGTTCCAGGCCACTCTCGATGAGTCGAGCAGCTTCCAAGCGGTTGAGGTGCTGGTAGAGCAGTGGCCGAGACATCCCGAGTCGGCGGGCCAGCTCACTAACATGGGTCGACTCCGTCTCTAGGGAGGCGATAATTCGCAACCGAGGCTCACTTCCGAGAGCACTGAGCATCTGAGCGAGCCGTGCTGCGTCCATCACCCCTCCGGATCGTAATCGAACGATGTCAGGTGTAAGTATATGCTTACAGTCAGCGGTGCGCAAGTCCTGCCGGGTCAGGCGGAGACGCTGGCTGCTCACCCGGGGTGGCCGGTCGGACTGCGGGCCGGCCTGCACCGCCGGCGAGTACGGGAGGAGTCGACCTCATGGGGTCGACCCCTCCTTGCGCGCGACGAGCTGCGCAGTCTCCTCGCCGCAGCGCTGGATGGACGCCTCGAGCTCGGGGTGCTCGGCGCGCAACTGCCCACGGCCGCCGACTTGGATCGAGCGCAGCTCCCCGGAACGGACGAGTGCGTAGGTCTGGGAGCGATATCCCGAAACCTCGTCAAACGAGGTGGTTGAGCCATTGGATGATCGCGCGGAGGACGGCTCCGGCGCGGTAGGTCAGGCCGAGTTTGTCGTAGCGGGTGGCCAGGCCGCGCCATTGCTTCACGTCGCTGTAGCCGCGCTCGATGACGTTGCGGCCGCGGTAGGCCTCCATGTCGAGACCCACGGGGCGTCCGCCGCGTGAACCGCGGTTGCGACGGTGTTGCTGCTGGTCGCTGGGTTCGGGGATCACGGCCTTGATCCCGCGACGGCGCAGAGTCTGGCGGGTGGCGCGGGAGGAGTAGGCCTTGTCGCCGCGCAACATGTCCGGTCTGGTGCGCGGTCTACCTGGTCCCTTGCGGGCGACGGAGAGGGCGTCGAGCAGTGGGGCGAGCATCGGTGAGTCCCCTCCCTGACCGGGTCCGCAGAGGATTACCAGCGGTAGGCCGTGTCCATCGACGAGCTGATGGATCTTCGTCGAGAGCCCGCCGCGGGAACGGCCCAGCGCGTGATCAGCTGGCTCGACGCGGAGATTCTTGTGATTCCACTGCGCCCCCTGTGGTGCGCTCGAGGGTGGTGCCGTGCTGGTGAGCGCGGCAGATCGTGGAGTCGACCGCGACCGACCAGTCCAGGTCACCGTCCGCGTCGGCACGGACCAGGAGCGCGTCGAGGACCTGGTCCCAGGTGCCATCAACTGCCCAGGCGCGGTGGCGCTTCCAGACTGTCTGCCAGGGCCCGAAGTCGGCGGGGAGATCGCGCCAGGCGATCCCGCACCGGTAGCGGTAGATGATCCCCTCGACCACCTGTCTATGATCCCGTCTCGGCCTCCCTGACCAGGGGCGCCGAGCGGGGAGCAAGGGCTGGATCGTCTCCCATTGGGTATCGGACAACACGCTTCGCCGGCTCATTGACCTACCGTCACCCCCGCGTCCTCACGAACTTAGGAGACACGCCCTAGTCGTCGTCCCCGAGGCGCTGCTCGCCCTTAACTTGTGCGGCGATGGCCCGGATGCCTTGCCGCAGCTCTTCCACCATCGACTTGTTGCTCCCTCCGTGGAGGTTGATCCCGGCGACCGTCTTGTCGGCGGCGTCGATCAGCTTGGCGGCGGCGTCGAACGCGGTCTTGACCTCGCGTGCGCTGGGCTCGCGTTCCACCCACATCGGCCCGGCGGTCGTGTTCATCATCTCGCGCACGTCATCCCACGCGGACCGCAGCACTTCATCCGCATGGGCGAGTAGCGCTTCTGTCCGGTCGATCTTCTCGGCGTTGATCCGCTGTAGCCGGGTCTCTGTGGCGGCGGCGGTTTGTGCGGTGTCCGTTGTCGCACCGGCGGCTTGCAGCGTACGGGACACCGTGGCGTGCCCCCGGCTTAGTTCTCGGGCGATGATCCGGCACGATGCGCCTTCTGCGTGGCGCTTGACGATGTACTCGCGTTCCCACTCGTCCAGCGGGCGGGGGGCGTTCATCGGTTGCTCCGGTTGGCTAGGCGGGCGTTCTCGCTCGCAACGACTAGGGCGGCGGCTGTCTCTCTACGCTCCCTGAATAGGGCCGCTGCTGCGGTCCCCAGGGCCGGGTTGTGTGCCAGGCCGTCGGGCGTCATCACCGACAACACGGCGGCGATAGCGTCGTCCACCTCCTTGCCGTGGGTGGTGAGGGTGTCCGCATAGAGTTCTGCGGTGGTCTGCTGGTACTTGCTCATGTCGTACTCCTCCTGGTTGGTGCGGTTCTAGGTGTCGCGGGTGTCGCATATGGCTTGACCTGCGGTGATGCCGGATTTCGAGGTGTCGCGGGTCCGTCGCGGGTCCGTCGCAGCATGTCGCGGGTCCGGATCAACCCGCGATAGTGCCGCGACACATGCGCGACACATGCGCGACACCTCCGAATGCGCCGTTCATGCTGGTCAGGGACTTGCGACACCCGCGACACCCCTAATCGCGGCATAGTCGCCATTGCAGCCCGCCCCTCGCCCGGGGGTCCGGGTTAGTCTGCGACTCAATTGCCCCGTTGCCGTCGTCGTCGCCGTCCCGTAGCGAGTCGAGCACATCCGGCAGAACGTCCTGCTGGCGCTTCGTCAGACCCCGGCGAATAAGTCGTTCGTTCACCCACCCGCCAACGTCGTCTGCGGACTCTAGGGCGGTGTAGACCTTCTCGGTCACCGCGCTGATCCGGTCGGCGGTGGCGGCGGCCTCTGCGGCCTCGTGGCGGCGGTGCTTCTCTGCTTCTGCCGCGACGCGCTGGCCCTCTAGATGGGCGGTGCAGCGGTGGCGAACCTTGTCTGAGTACCGGCACATGGCCCCGGCTCGTCGCCAATCATCTTCGGTGACGTGTGCCCGGCCCCGCAGCACGGCAATGCCGGCGGCGATCTTCAAGCGGGTGAGGTGGCCGTGGGCGTTGAGCCCCCCGGTGTTGCCGGTGATTAGTCGGGCGTCATCGGCGGCGCGGGTGGCCGCGACAACCTGGTCGCAGTACGTGATCTGGCCGTCGAACGCCGGTAGCGGGACGGGTAGCACGTCGGCGGTCGGGTATGCCCGCCCCTCTTTGCGCAGCGGGTCGACCAGCTCGGTCCACGCGAACCGTTGCGGTAGGCCGTCGCCTGCGTCGTCGAGGATGCCGCCCACCCGGTCGGGCTGGGCTCCTACGATCATCCCGGCCCGGTAGGTGCCCCACGGCACGGAGACGTGCTCGGACTTGTTGGTGGCACCTAGGTCGCCGCCCGAGTAGACCTTTAGCAGCGTCGAGCGCAGCGTCGCCCCGGTGCGCCCCATCAGCGCGGTAAGCGAGGACACTTCCGTTTCAACGAATAGGGCGGTCGTTTCACCGGGGATGGGGCCGTCGTGGCCTTCTCGTGGCGCATATACGCCCGTGACGCCCTCTCCCGAGCCCAATGGGAACGTTGGCGGGGCAATCTCCCTACCGTCGGCGTCGAGGACTCTCAGGGCCCTTGTGGCCGCGTTTAGGGTGCGGTCCTTGCCTGCACCGGATGGGCCGATCAGTGCAACGAAGGTATTAAGCGCGCCGGGCCCGCCGCCGGCATTGAGGTGAACGGTTGGGGGGACGGCACCTAGGACGCGAACGATGCTGACGAATAGCAGCGCTATCGGTGCTACGCGAACGTGTCGGGCGTGTGCGCGGATGCTCTCTAGCATTTCCGAGTTGTCGAATATTGCGGAGTCGAGTTCACTCCATTGGTCAATATTTAGAACGCTGTGCAGTGGCGTTTGTGGGGTCTGACCTGCTAGGGTAGTGCTCACGGTATTCCTCTCGCCGTTTACGTCCGCCCTGGTGCCAGCCCGGGGCGGGCGTTCTTTTTGCTTTAGTGGGGAGGGGATGGGGGCCCGTTGGGTTCTACTGGTAGTCGTGCTCGGGCTGGATGTACCCCGGCATGACTTCTTGCTGCGCCGAGGCCCAAACGCCACCGTGGGAGGATCGGGCTTGCGGGCGCTTCTCGCGGGGCGGTTCGTACTGGTCTCCGAAGATGGCCTGCCGTAGGCCCTCTTTCTGCCGACGGCGGAGGTCGTCGTCGTGGGCGATGGGGAGGCCGGCGGGTTGGTCGAAGCGGTATGCTCCCCGGCGCTCGGCGATCTTGTCGGCACCTACGGCGTTCACGTACTCGTGCGGCTCTTCGGAGTAGAGCGCCATGCTCGCGGCGTAGTCGCGCACGTCGGCCTCCATGGCGTTCAAGTCGTGCGCTCGGTGATCCGCGTTGCCGCCTCCGGCCATGCCTGCGGCCTGGTCGATGATCTTGGCGATGGCGGCCTGTAGTGGCGTCTCCGGGGTGCTGCGTCGGGTGTCGGTGGGTTGGTCGTCGGGCGTGCGGCTGGAATAGGTGTCGTAGTAGGTCATGCTTGCTCCTTCTCGGTGGTTGTTATCTGGCTTGCCATGAGGGCGACGGCGTCGCGCAGCTCCGGCCTGGCTTGCCAGACGATGCGCAACTCGTCGCGGGTCGTGCCGTGCGGCACGTAGTGGCCTCCGCCGCGTGCTGCGGCGATGATTCTGGCGTGTGGTGCTGGTGGCCGGCGGCTGACTGGCAGGCGGTCGCGGCGCGGAGCAATGCCGGAGCCAGGGTCGCGCTTGCCCGAGTGCTCTAATGGCACCAGCCGTTCGGCGGCGGCGGCGCGTGCGGTCAGCTGGGCCGCGACTGCTAGGTGGCCAGCGCGGGCGGTCATGCGATGCCCTTAACGTCGCGCAGCCACGATTCAACGGCCCCACGGCGGTACAGGATTCGACGGCCAGCGCGGACAAAATCGGGGCCAGTGCCCCGGTGGCGATGCGCGGCGAGTGCTGCGGTCGTAGTGCGCAGGATCGTTGCGGTTTCCTGCGCGGTCATCAAGTCCATGATGTTCTCCAACGGCGTGTAGCCCCGTCACCGGGTTCGGTGCGGGGCTAGATGGTCTGGGTACGCAAAGACCCGGCACTTGCAGCAAGCAAGTCCGGGTCTGGTCGGTTTTGGATACACCATACCAACACGGGCCACGTTACACGAGTTTACGTCAGCGCGCAACAGGCACCATGAAACCGCTTTGACCAGCACGGTTGCAGCTAGTCAGTGACGGGGATGGGGCGGGCCAGTGCCCACACGTCCGCCTCGCACACGCGGACGGCGCGGCCTACGCGGAACCCCCGGATCGAGCCGTCAGCTATACGGCGGCGGATGGTGTCGACGGACACTCCGAGCATGTCGGCGGCGTCGCCCTGGGTGATAAGCCTCTGCGGCGGCTGTTGGCGGCGGTGCTCTTTAGACATGATGACCCCTTAGGGCCGGGCCGTGGGTGCCCATCCCCAAACGGCTGTTCGCACTTCCAGTGCGGGCAATGGGGCAATCCTACCCCGGGGTTTGGATCGGACCGGCGGCAAGCGCGTTCGCTGCGTCGCCCTCACGGGGAAGAACAACAACCGCCCCGTGACCAGCGGCCATGTCGTTCCGCACATCGTCGGCAGACAGTGAGGCGGTGACGTGCCCGCAGCCAACGAGCACGACAGACCGGCCTAGCGGCCATGCTTCGCCCCACCACTTCGCCGTTACCCCTCCCGGGGTCATCGGCACTACGTGGCGCAGCCGTAGCCGTTCCCCCACCCTCGCGGACGGCCACACGACTATCAGGCCGGCGGGCACGCGGAGAACCCGCACCAGCTGGCACCCCCTAGCCCTGCATCGGTATGTCAGGGCCGTGTGTGCCTTCACCCCCCCCGGCGGTCTCTAGGGCCGCGTAGGCGTCGCCTGCGGCGGTCACGCGCCTTCCCCAGTGGCGAGCGCCGACATGGCTGCGGCCAACTGCTCCGCGCGCCCGCTAGCGGCTTTGGCGTAGTGCAACGACATGGCCGGGTCTGCGTGCCCGAGCCACGCTTGCAGGTCCGGCACGCCGGCCCCCATCCGGGCATACTGCGTCGCGGCGAAGTGGCGGAGGACGTGCGGCGTCAGGTCGGGGCACCCCACCTGCCCGGCGCGGTCCGCGAGCACGCGGGCGTAGCGCTGGCGGACGATCATCCCGCCGTCCTTGTTCACACATAGGGGGGCGTCTGCGGTGTCGGCGGTGAACCTCTGCAAGTGCCACACCAGCAGCGGGACGATATGCGGCGGGACCGGCACGCGGCGGCGGGCCTCCTCTGTCTTGCCCGGGGTGGTGATCCATTCCCCCGCGACACGCTGCACGGTGCGGCGGACATGGACGTAATGGACCGTCTGCCCGCCCGTGGTGACCGCGTAGGCGTCGGCACGCTGTAGCCCGGCAACCTCCCCGACGCGCAGACCAGACCACGCCATGAGGGCCGTAGGTAGGCGGTAGTGCTCGGGCATGAGGCCGATCAGTTCCGTGACCTGTTCCACCGTCGGCACCGTCTTAGCGTCGGCCTTCGGCTTGCGGACCTTCACACCGGAACAGGGGTTAACGTCCACGAGCCCGTGCTCCACGGCCTGGGCGAACATCGTGGACAACATTGCGAACGCATCGCGGTTGCGTTTAAGGGTGGCCGACGTGGCGGGGTCTGCCTTTAGGGCCGCTTGCCATGCCTTCACGTCGGGGGCGGTGAGGTCGGTGAGGGGACGGTCCCCGAGGTGTGGCTTGATTCTGGTCTTGTAGACACTGCGCATGGTCGCCTCTGTCGACGGGCGGTAGCCACGGGCGGTGATGAAGCGGTCCAGGTAGTCATCCAGGGTGGTCGCGGTACGGGCCTTCGCGGCGGCGCGGTCCTTGGGGTGCGTCCAATTTCCCCACCGGATCAGCTCATACTCGGCGATCAACCACGCTTCGGCATCGGCACGAGTGGTGAAAGACATGGGGCTGTAGACCTTGCGGGGTCGGCCCGATGGGGTGAGCGTGCCGGCGGGGTCGTAGTAGGTGGCGCGGTAACGGTTTCCGCGCTTCTCAACGCTGCCATGGGGAATATCGCGGGACATGGGGGGTGCTCCGGGGCGAGTGGGGATACAGGCTGGGGACGTGGGGACACGATTGGGGATTTCGGTGCCGTTCCGTGCCCACTGCTGCATGCTAGCGCTACTGGGGGAATGTGCCGTTCCCACTGGTAGACACAAGAAAACCCCTGGTCGCGGTGACCAGGGGTTTTCCGTTTGGCGGAGGATAGGGGATTTGAACCCCTGAGGGATGTAACTCCCGCACGCGTTCCAGGCGTGTGACATAGGCCGCTAGTCGAATCCTCCATGCCTGACGGAAAGGGCAGTGCCCTCACGTCCTTCGAAGAGATTACACAAGCACCGGGGTTGAATCCAAATTGGCTGGATAGGTTTTGGCTTGGCGCGGCGGTCTGGGATAGGATGGGCAACGGATTCCGCGCGGCGTTTATCTTGTGAACTCCCCCAGGGCAGGAATGCAGCAAGGGTCAGCGAGCTCTGACGGGTGCGCGGGGTCCCCTTTTTTTATGCCTTTGTGCGGTTGTCCTTTGCACTTGTCCGCTCTTGCACTTCTTGCTGCCTCCGCGAGACGTTGCAGTGCATTCTTCCAGTTCTGAGAGTGGCTGAGCCGGATGTGTCAGATACGCCACTCACGCTCCGAATCCCTCCCCCAAGCCCAGCCTCTTTTGTATTCTTAAAAACTGTGGCGAGCGCGCCTCCAAACGGAATGCCCGCCCCTGCACCCCACGCGGTTGTGCTCAGGAAGTAAGGATCGAAGGAAGGCACCCCGTCACATGCGGTTGGAACTCGACGAAGTGCAGCTCACCCCCGGCTCCCAGGTTTTCAAAGAATCCTGCGGCTACGAATTCGACTCGTACTGGTCCGACCCCGAGGGCTTGGAAGACAGCATCTGCGTGTTCCGCGTTCTCAAGGTGGACGACGATGGGGAGCGTGGCGGCGTCGACGATAAGAAAGACACCCAGAGCGGCAAAGACGTGGCGCGCATCAGCATGGACGGCAACTGCGACGACTGCATCGAAATCGCGCTCATCGACGTGCGCGAGGACGAGCGCGGGCAGGGGATCGCGCGGTGGATGGTTGACGCGATCCTCGACAAGTTCGCGGACACAAAGCTGATCGCCACGCCGGAAGAAGAGCTCGCCGGATTCTGGGAGCACCTGGGCTGGCGGCGCGTGGAAGATGCCGACGAGCTGCACGGATTCAAGATGCTCGCGCCGCGCGGGTGGGACTAGCGCGGACTCTCACGCGAGTCCGCGAACGCCAGCGCGTTACACCAGGCCCAGCCACTTCCAGTACGTCGCGGAGAACAGCACCACCAGCGCGTAACCGATGATCGTCAGCGGGATACCCGTGCGCAGGAACTGCTTGGTCGTGAACGCGCCCGTACCGTAAGCCAGCATGTTCTGCGGTGCCGAGACCGGCAGCAGGAACCCGAAGCTGATGAGGAACTGCTGGATCACCACGAAGCCCAGGCCACCATCGGGGGTGTTCAGCGTGGCGGCCAGCGCGATGTACACCGGGATCAGCGCCGAGGACAGCGCGGTGGCGGAGGCGAAGCCCAAGTGGATGATCACCGTGAACGCACCGACCAAGATGATGGTGGCGAGCAGTGGCATGGAGTCCAGCCCCATCGCCCCGAAGGTCTTCTGCGACAGCCAACCGGCCGCGCCCGTCTTCAGCAGCAGCGTGCCGAGCGAGATGCCCACGGCGAAGACCACCAGCGTGCCCCAGTTGATGAGGTTCTCGGCCTTCTTCCACGTGAACACGCCCACGCGGGGAAGCAGCAGGAAACCGATCGCCACCAGGGTGATCGTGGAGGAATCCACGGGGTGGAGGAAGCCTTCAGTCGACCAGAAGAACAGCAGCGCGATGGAGACCACGATCAACCGGATCTCCGGGCCCGTGATGGGGCCGATCTCCTCGAGTTGACGGCGGACGGTCTCCTTGCCGCCATCCATGCGGTCGACCTCGGGCTTGATGGCCCAGCGCATGATGAAAAACAGCGCAATGGACATGAGCACCGACCACGGCGCGGCCCAGAGGAACCATTGACCCCACGACACGGAACGACCCATGGAGTCTTCGATGAAGTTGAGGGCCACGAGGTTCTGCGCCGCGGCCGTCTTAATGCCGACATTCCAAATGGAGATCGATTGCGCCGCGGTGATGATAAGCAGCGCGGATAGCTTTGAGTTCGACGCCAACCCGAAGGCGGCAACCATGCCCAGCAGGATAGGGACCACCGCGCCTGCGCGGGCCGTAGCCGAAGGAACGAAGAACGCCAGGATGATGGAGATGATGATGGCACCGGCCACGATGTGGGAGATCTTCTCGCCAGCGATCTTGAGAACCAGCAGGGCCACGCGCTTGTGTAGCCCGGTGGCTTGCATGGCGGCTGCCAGCGCCAGGGCGGCGGCCACGAGGGCCACGCCGGAGGAGGAGAACCCTGCCAATGCAGTGGTCAGGCCGTTTTTCGTTCCGAAGGCGGCACCGGGCGCGTCTGGGTCCCCGGACAGTCCGAGGAGCAGCGCCAGGTAGGCGATGATCATGATGGCGGAGACGGGGTAGGTCACTGCCTCCGTGATCCACATGACCACCGCGAAGCCCAAGACCGCGAGGGCAATTTGGCCTTGCCAGCTGAGGCCGTCTGGGCTGGGTAGCAGCAGGATGGCGATGAGCACCACGTGCGCGAGGGCGAACCATGCGGGTTTGAGGTTGAGCCTGTGCCGCAGTGACTTGTCCTTCGTCGCTTCGTTCTGCTGCGCGGTCTGCTGTGTGGCCTGTTGCGCATCGTCTGTGGCGGACAGGCCAGCGTCTTGCCCTGAACCTTGCCCTGAACCATGCCCTGAGGCGTGCTCGCGTTGAGTTGTCGAGCTCATGGGGTGAACTCCTCGTGAGTTAGCGAGGCCCCGATTGTGCCCTGGTGCTCCAGTCATGCTTGTGGCTATCGGAACCTTCGGTGTGGTGCCGCAGCTGGGGTCACCAGCTCTGCGGACTCTTGCATCCCCACCCTACCATTCGGCAACCCCCATATATGCAGGTCAGATTAGTTTTGAATCACAATTCATAAAGGCGCAGACCGGTTTCCCAAATCCACCCCGCAGCCGCCCGCTGTGTCCTAGATTCATAACCATGACCGACCAGACCTCACCCGACCCGACCGTGTCCGAGCACGCAGCGACCGACCAGCTCGTGACCGTCCGCCACTCCGAGACCACCCCCGGCCTCGTCCACGTGCAGCTGCACCGCCCGGGCAAGCTCAACTCCCTCACGCTCGACACGCTCAACCAGCTCGTCGCCACCGCGCACAAGCTCCGCCGCGACCGCAGCGTGCGGGCCGTGATCCTCTCCGGGTTCGAGCACAACTTCTCCGCCGGCCTCGATTTCGCCTCGGCGCTGAAAAGCCCGGGCCGCATCGCCGCCACGTTCCTCCCACGCCCGTGGCGGGGCACCAATACTTTCCAGGAGGCTCCTTGGGCATGGCGACGCCTACCCGTCCCCGTCATCGCCGCGGTGGAGGGATATTGCTTCGGCGGTGGCGTGCAGATCGCCCTGGCGGCCGACTATCGCTTCACCACGCCCGACGCGCAATGGTCCGTCCTCGAGGCAAAATGGGGCCTCATCCCCGACATGTCCGGCATCATGACCATGAAGCAGGTGCTGCCCATCGACGTGATGAAGCGCCTGACCATGAGCGGTGAGATCCTCAGTGGTGAAAAGGCCGTGGAGTACGGGCTGGCCTCCGAGGTCGTGGACGACCCCCTGGCCGCAGCCGAGGAGCTGGCTCGCCAGATCATCACGCGGTCACCGGACTCGGTGGCGTATGCGAAGCGCGTCATCGACGAAACGTGGGAGTCAGGCCCGCGCATGACCTTCGTCAAGGAGCGCCTGCGCCAGTCCCGGCTACTGGCGACGAAAAACACGCGAATCGCGCAGAAGGCCGCGGCGAAGAAGATCCCTGCGGAGAAAATCGCGGCGAAGTTCCGCCGCCGCGAGGTGCGCTAGCGCCAGGTCACGGGCTCCCGGCTCAGCTTGGCCAGGTCAAACGTGTCCCTCATGTGGGCAAGTATGGCGGCGGGCGGCGTGGTGGCGTCGGAGGAAAAAGACTGATCAACGGCCTTGCCGAGCGATGCGCGGATCCACTGCATCCCCTCGCGCGCGCCGCCGGGTAGTTCGCGGAGGGTCACGGCGCCGTCGCGCTTGGCGAGTCGGCGCCCCTCCGGCCCGAGCACCAGCGGCACGTGCGCGTACTCCACGTCCGGCAAGCCCAGCAGATGCGCGAGATACGCCTGACGCGGCGCGGACGTCAACAGGTCATCACCGCGCACCACCTGCCCCACGCCAGCGAGTGCGTCGTCAACCACGACGCACAGGTTGTAGGCAAAATCGTCAGCGTGACCGCCGGCGCCGTCATCGACCGCATCATCATCAGCGCGCTCGATGTTGCCGCCGCGGCGCAGCACCATGTCATCCACCTCGCCGCGAAACTCACCGCTATTCCGGCCGGGGTCGTGCGCCACTGCTACGCGCTCGCGCACGGCCCACTCCCCTTCGATATTCTCCGACGCCGTCAGCCTCAACGACCACATCCGCCCCTGGGCCAACAAGTCGGCGCGGCGCTGATCGCGCTCGGCGTCGGTGAGGTTCCGGCAGGTCCCCGGGTAGCGACCGGGCAGGCCGTGGGGAGCGCGTTGGGCGTCGGCGATGTCTTTGCGGGAGCAGTAGCACTCGTAGACCATGCCGGCATCCTGCAGCTGCTTGAGCGCTGCGCGGTAGTGGGGCATGTTCTCCTGCTGGCGGGCGATCGGGCCGTCGTGGGTGATGCCCAGGTCGGCGAGGTCTTCGAGCTGCCTGCTCGCCGCTTCGGCGGTGGAGCGCTGCGCGTCGATATCGTCGATGCGCAGGCGGAACGGGCGGTTCTCCGTGGTGGCGATGAGCCACGCGAGCACGGCAGTGCGCAGGTTCCCCAGGTGCAGGTCGCCCGAGGGACTGGGGGCATAGCGGCCTGCGGGGCGTCCGAGCGGAGCTGGGTTCTGAAGCTCAGGGCCTTGGGACCCTGGGTTCTGGGGAGTTGGGCTCGCTGGTGCATCGTTCACACCCACGCACGATACCCGCCGACCACCAGCTCCCACTGTCGGAACTCCCCCGCCTGCCGCTGCGCGTGCGGATGTCCCTGCCAGCGCGCCTGAGCCCCTGCCCCACCATGAGCCGCCGCGATGTCCCACACGGTCTGCGGATCGTCGTAGATATCCCCATACACCCGCAGCACCCGAAACCCCTGGTTGAGGAGCATTTTCTCCCGGTCACGCTCGCTGTTGAGAGCATCGAAGGTGTAGGCAGGATCGTGCGCTTCCGGCTCCAACATCGCCGCCGCGTTCTCCCCTCCATCCGCGCCGCGGTATTTCCCGCGGCCGTCGTATTCGACGATGAGGCTGGAGGCGTCGTCGAATAAAAAATCCGGACGAGCGATGAACCCGCCAGCCTTGGAATACACCTGGGCCTGCTGCAACGGCGGCGGCAACCCGGCGCGCCACAGTTTCACCTTGAGGCCAGACTCGCGGGGGCTTTCCGAATGGCGGTTGGACAGGCGCAGGGCCTGGCGGAAGCGGGCGATGCCCTTGCAGCCCGCGAGTGTGACGTCGGCGGCGCGGTGGAGTGAGTCCGTAGTCATTGTGCCGGTGCGTAGGGCGGCCTCGATGGCCACGACGGCGTCTTCGACACTGTGCCACGCCGCCAACGTGAACGCGGCGAACACGGGATGGGCCACGGCGAACTCGAGGCCGTGCTCACTGTGGCGCGTGGCGGTGGACAGCGCGACGGCGGGCACGCTGCGCTCCCGCAACAGTGAACCGACGCGGACCCGGCCGGTTGAGCGGTGCCGCGCGGTAGTACGTCTTCCCAGTTCAACGGGCACATCGCGAAATCCGGTTTCGGTGGGCAGGTTGAGCGCTGCGGCCGCTGCCTTGCGGCACAGCACAGCCTTCGGATTGCTCGCGCCGACGGCCAGGGCGCGCAGCCGGAATCGCTCGCTCGGCCACAAGCCGCTCCAGTGCTGCCGATCCGTGTAGATGCCATGCGCGAGTTTCACTACTTTGCCCTGGTGAAACGCCTTTCGGAGCCGGCTCTGCTCGGCGCTCCCCATCCGCGACGTCACCAGAAAAGGTCCCCACCCCTTAGTCATGATCGGTATTGTGCGATGCCCGCGGTTGTTCGGCTACCGCAGGCACTTCACGTTCCCTGTCGCGTGCCAGTCCATCGCTCACATTCACCCGTTCACCCCGGTTGCAGTGTCCCAGTCCGTCTCACTTACGCCCATTCGGCCCTAGACAACCCGGCTCACGGGGCTTCACTTGTGACAATGTTGTGTTTTGTCGAATTCGGCTCTGCAAAAGCCCAGGTCGCATTTTTAGAAAATGCTCAAAACACAACATTGTCACATCTGCAGCCTTTTTGGGCTCGACGCTACCACGGTTCACCCACCCCAGCGCGACCGAGGCATGCCAGTATCCGCGCCGGGAAAAGGGGAATCGAAGCAGCTGGCGGTTAGACTGTGTGACCATGACTGACAACGCTCGCCCCCAGGCCTCTGCCGATCTCTCCTTCGAGGTGCACACGCGGCTGCGCGACTGCCCGGACATCGATACCGTGCGCGAGCAGCAGATCCAAGCGCAGCAGGGCGCAGCGCAGCAGCAGCGCACCACAGAACAACACCCCGCCGCCACCAGGCAGTTCCTCGGCCGCACCGGCACCATCCACACGCCCCACGGCGACATCCACACCCCCGCGTTCATCCCCGTCGCCACCAAGGCCACCGTGAAAACGCTCACACCGGAGCAGGTGCGCTCCACCGGCGCCCAAGCGATCCTCTCCAACGCCTACCACCTCTACCTGCAGCCCGGCCCGGACATTGTGGACGAGGCAGGCGGCGTGGCAGCGTTCGAGAACTGGCGCGGCCCTACCTATACCGATTCGGGCGGTTTCCAGGTGATGAGTTTGGGCGTCGGATATAAAAAGGTGCTCGCGATGGACACGAAAGGTCTCAGCGAGAAAGACATCATCGCCCAGCAGAAAAAGCGCATGGCCGTGGTGGACGAGGACGGCGTGGATTTCCGCAGCGTCATCGATGGCAGCAAGCACCGCTTCACCCCGGAAGTGAGCATGCAGATCCAGCACGAGCTCGGCGCGGATATCATGTTCGCGTTCGACGAGCTCACCACCTTGGTCAATACCCGCCACTACCAGGAGCAATCCGTGGCGCGCACGCATCGCTGGGCCGCCCGCTGCCTCGAGGAGCACCAGCGCCAGACGGATCTGCGCAGCCACCGCCCGCTGCAGTCACTGTGGGGCGTGGTGCAGGGCGCGCAATACGAGGATCTGCGCCGCCAGGCCGCCCGTGGCCTCGTGGAGCTGTCCGAGCAGGCGGAGTCCGAGGGGCGCCGCGGCTTCGGCGGTTTCGGCATCGGCGGCGCATTGGAGAAGGAAAACCTGGGCACCATCGTGGATTGGGTGTGCCAGGAGCTGCCGGAGGATAAGCCGCGCCACCTGCTGGGCATTTCCGAGCCGGATGACCTGTTCACCGCCATCGCGGCGGGTGCGGACACATTCGACTGTGTGGCGCCCACCCGCCTGGGCCGCCGCGGTGGGGTGTACACCCTCGATGGTCGGATGAACCTTGCGGCTGCTCGGTTCAAGCGGGATTTTTCTCCGATCGACGCCGAAACGGGCGGCTATGTCTCCGAGAACTACTCTCGGGCGTACATTCACCACCTACTCAAGGCGAAGGAGTTTCTGGCGGGCACGCTGTGTACCCTGCATAACCTGCATTTCATGGTGGGGTTGGTGGACCAGATCCGGGCGTCGATTGACGAGGGGCGCTTCGCGGAGTTCCGCGAGCAGTTCCTGTCGCGGTACTACGGCGACACCTGGCTGGACCACATCTAGCGCTGGTCGAGCTCGCCCGCGCTAAACGCCCGCTCCAGCGCGCTGCCTTCCACGTCGAAGGTCGGCAGGATCTTGTCCAGCCACCGTGGCATGTACCAGGTTGCGCGGTTGAACAGGATCATGAGCGCGGGGATCATCGTCATACGCACGAAGAACGCGTCGAATAGCACCCCGGCGCCCAGGGCGAAGCCGAAGATCTGAATGAACGGCAACGGCTGGAAAATGAAGCTGGCGAACACGCCGATCATGATGAGCGCGGCGGCCGTCACCACGCGCGCGCCGAGCTCAAAGCCGAACACCACGGAGTCTTCCGTGCGGCTGTACTTCGACCCGCGTGCGGAGTCTTGCGATTCGTGGATGTAGCGCTCCCGCATCCGGGAGACGATGAACACTTGGTAATCCATCGCCAGCCCGAAAGTCACGCCGATGAGGAAGATCGGCATGAAGCTGATCAGCGGCCCCGGCGAGGGCCACAGTCCCCAGAGCCCTTCCTGCCACACCAGCACGGTCACGCCGAAGGCCGCGCCGACGGAGAGCAGGAAGCCACCGGCGGCCATGAGCGGCACGAGCAGGCTGCGGAACACCATGAGCAGCAGCACCAACGCCAGCCCCACGACCAGCGCGAGGTAGAGCGGCATGGCGCTGGCGAGGCGATCGGTGACGTCCTGCTGGATCGGCATGAAGCCGGTGATGCCCATGTCCACGCCGATTTCTGCTTCGATCTGCGACTGCTGGTCGCGGAGGGCGTGGATGAGGTTGACGGTCTCTTCATCGCGCAACCCGCCCCTGGGGGTAACGAGGATCTGCGCCGTGGTTCCGTCCGGACTCTCACCAACGAGCTGCGCGTGTTCCACCGCAGCGTTCGCATTGAGCTGCTCCACGGCATAGATGAACGACGCCTGCGTGGCGCGCTTCTGCAGGGTATCGGCCTGCTCCGGAGGCTGTGCTGGGGCGGGCGCTTGCTCTGGCGCAGGGGCAGGTGCCTGTTCCGGGGCTGCATTCGGATCCGCAGGCGGGTTCTCCTCGCCGGGAGCAGCAGGCGCAGGGGCAGGCGCAGGCTGAGCTGCCTGGGCGAGGATGAGCGGGCGTAGTGCCTCCGACTGCGGATTCGCATGCTCGCCATTGACCACCACGAGGAACGGAGCATTGCGCCCCGGGCCGAAGCCCTCCTGGATCATCTCCGCGGACTTGCGCTGGGTGGAGTTCACGTTCGCAGTCATGTCATTCGGCAGCGACAGCTGCAGATTCATCGCCGGCACGGTCAGCGCCGCGAGGCTGAGTGTGACCACGCCAATCATGATGCCGGGGAAGCGATACACCAGGCCGATCCACCGCTCACCCAACCCGGGACCGGTCTTCCTGCGACGGCGGCGGGGGCGGCGGGATGTGGAGTCCGTAGTGGCGTCGGAAAAAATGCGGCGCCCGAACAGTCCCAGAAGCGCAGGCAGCAGGGTCAATGCGACCAAGACAGCAATGAGGACGCTGGCCGCGGCGAAATACCCCATGTATGTGAGAAAGGGGATGTCGACGAGGCGCAGGCCCACGAGCGCAACGATGACCGTGAGACCAGCGAGGACCACCGCAGATCCGGCGGTGCCGGTGGCGAGGCCGATGGCGTCTGTGCGGTCGCGACCGCGGCGGAGCTCGTCGCGGTACCGGGACATGATGAACAGGGCATAGTCGATGCCCACGGCCAACCCGATCATCACGCCAAGGGTGGGCGTGATCGAATTCAGCGGCAGCACAGCGGTGGCGCCCAGCGTGAGGAGAGCACCGATGCCCACGCCGACGATCGCGGTGATCAGCGGCATGCTCGCGGCCAGTAGGGAACCGAAAGTGAACAACAGAATGACCAGCGCAACGATCACGCCGGCGGCCTCGGAGATGGGCTCCACGGCGATAGGGTCACCGTAACCGGGACCGCCGACTTCGACGGTCAGGCCGGCGTCGCGGGAAATCTGTATAGCGTCCTGAACCGCCTGCCGATCGGCCTTGGTGACGTCTGCGGGCAGAGGCACATCGAAGGAGAAGGTCGATACGCCGTAACGTCCGTCATCGGAGAGGGTGCGGATGTTGTGGGCGTCGGCCTTGGCTGTGGACTCCGGGAGGCCCTGCTTGGTGAGCTGGTCGACGACCTGCGTTTGGATCTGCTCGTTGAGCGTGACCGGGTTGCCGAACTGCAGGCCAGCCTTGAAGTCTGGGACGTCGGTCCGCAGAGACTCCATGGTCTTGTCCATGGCCTGCATGTACTGCGGTTCATTCAGCGTCTGGCCCTCGGGGGCTTCGAAGACAACGTTGACGTCCGCCGACGCCGCCGGGTTCTTCGTGCCCGGAAACTTCTCCATGAGCAGTTCGGTGGCGTGGGAGGAAGGCACGTCATCGATTTCGAAGATATCGTTGAAGCCCTTCTGGAAGCTCAGCGCCACACCCGCCACGGCGGCAAAGATGATGAGCCAAACGGCGATGACCAGGCGCTTGTGCAGATAAGACCAGCGCCCTACGTGAAACAGAAACTTTGCCACTAGGAACGGGCACCCTTCACTGGCAGTGACACGGATGGGCGACGGAGCGGCCGCAGAACGCTGCCGCTAGAGATCCACGATTCCGGTGTCCAAAGCTCAGTCATAGCCGTCGATCGTACCCGGCAGTCCTGGGAACCAGCTATCTGCATCTTGTGGAAGGCCTGGGTACTGGTGCAATCGCAACCCCTCACAAGCACAAACGTGCCCCCAGGATCGGGCGGTTACTCCGCTCTCACCCTAGGGGCACGGTTGGGTCTTGCATGTGCGGTGGCGGAGGGATTTGAACCCTCGGTTGTTATTACACAACACTCGCTTTCGAGGCGAGCACCTTCGGCCGCTCGGACACGCCACCATCTTTGCCCGCGCGACACCCGCGCAGACTCGATATAGGCTACCACCCCCGGCGCGCGTCGAAAAACTCCCGCAGTACCTGCCCACATTCGTTCTCCAGCACGCCGCCGCGCATCTGCACCCAATGCAGCGGAGACTCGCGTGGAATGTCCCACACACTGCCGCATGCACCCGTGTGCGGTTCGTACGCGCCGAACACGATCGTGCCGATGCGCGCGCCCACTGCCGCCCCGGCGCACATCGCACACGGCTCCAGCGTGACCACCAGCGTGCAGTCCTCGAGGCGCCACGAATCCCCTAGTTGCCGCACCGCCGCGCGGATCGCCTCCACTTCGGCGTGTGCGGTGGGATCGCCCAGGGCCTCGCGCCGGTTTACCCCTGTGGCCAGCTCCTGGTCATCCGGCCCCACGATCACGGCGCCCACGGGCACGTCTTCGCCGGCCGTCCGCGCGACATCCAGCGCCCGGCGCATCCACCGCTCGTCCCAGTCCTGCTGCGCCGGCTGCGGCAAGGCCGGCCCCCTTCCTGCCACTTAGTAGTCCAACTCCAGGTCCACGAGGTCGGCGAGGTCCTCGGCGCACCCCAGCTCCTCCGCCACGCGCAGCACCTGCTCCGAGGCATAGAGGTCTTCATCGTCGAAGATGACGGACAGCACTTGCTCCGAAGCGCCCAGGTCCTCCAGCAGGTCGAACTCGCCCTCCGGCCATGGCTCGTCCGTCTCCTCGACTTCTTCTTCGGTGGGGCAGTCCACGTCGAGTTCCTCGAGGATGTCACTGGCCAAGTCGTAGTCGAGCGCCGCTGTGGCGTCGGATATGAGAAGCCTCACCCCACCCGGAACGGGGCGAAGGATGGCGCACCAATCGTCGTCGATGCAGACGAAACCGACCACCGCGCCTTCGGAACGGCTGTTGCGCAGCAGCCTGACCAGCTCTTCTAGGTCCTCCGTGGCGCTTTCGGGCAGCTCGCGCAGATCCCAGGTGGCATCGCGGCCGTACGCGGCTACGGCGAATGTCACTTCTGTGTCATCAGTCATAACCACCAAGGTAGTCGCCTTGTGGGACACTGGGTAGCGTGAGTGATTTTTCTGTCTCCGATTACCGCTTGAGCACGCTTCCCGAAGACCGCCGCCCCGTGTGCATTCTTGGGTTGGGGTTGATCGGTGGATCCTTGATGCGGGATCTCAAACAGGCTGGCTGGCCCGTGTTTGGATGGAACCGCTCGGAGAAAACTGTGGAACGCGCCAGCCGCGACGGTTTCGATGCGTCCGCCGACCTCGTTGCCACATTGCAGCGGGCCGAGCGGGAGGACGCGCTCATCGTTTTGGGGGTCCCTGTTCCCGCGTTGGCTTCTCTATTCGACGCCATCAGCGAGCACGCCCCATCATGCGGCATTACGGATGTCACGAGCGTGAAGGTGGAAGTGCACGAGCTGGTGGAAGCTCATGGGCTCACGGATCGCTTCGTGGGCGGGCACCCCATGGCGGGAACCGCGAACTCGGGGTGGGCTGCCACGATGAAGGGGCTGTTCCAGGGGGCCGTGTGGGTGGTGACGTACGACAATGCCGTGGAGCACGCGTCCGCGAATCCTGCGGGTGCTGGGCAGTCCAGCGCGGCACAAGCCGAGGCTGGGCAGTCCAGTCAGCGTTGGTTGGACACATGGATCCGCGTGGTCGGCATTGCCGAGGAAGTCGGCGCCGCGGTGGTTCCGGCGCTAGCGCGCCGTCACGACCGCGCCGTGGCGCGTGTGAGCCACCTGCCACACATCCTCGCGGAGGCGCTGGCCGTCACGGGCGACCAGGGCGGCCCACTCGCGCTGAGCCTGGCGGCCTCCAGTTTCCGCGACGGCACACGCGTGGCCGGCACCGAGCCCGCGCTGGTGCGCGCCATGATCGAGAACAACCGCACCGCCGTGGTGGAGGCGTTGGATGAGACGATCGCGCTGCTGCAGCAGGCACGGTCCGATATCGCCGATCCGGTTCAGGACATGCGCGGGCTCGCTGAAGATGGCAATGCGGCGCGCGGGCGCTTCGAGGCGCGAGCCGGTCGCAAGCGCGGCGATACGATGCACCGCCCAATCATCCGTGTGCGCCCCGGTCAGCGCGGTTGGTTAAATCAGCTCCAGTCGGCGGAGTCGATGGGCGCGCAGATCGGTATCTTCTAGCGCACCTCGGCCGACTAGGGGCAGGGGCGGACTGGGGTTGCCTCGCTGAGGGCTGGGGTGAGTTGGCGCATGGTGGCGTCGATCGCAGACATGGCCGTGTCCTGGGAGCCGTCATTGGGGATGATAATGATCGCGACCGGGATCATCGCCCCTCCGGGACCCGCCGGGACAAGGCCCATCTGGCGGTAGACATATTGATCGTCGTAGCCGAGGCCCCACCCGCCCTTGAAGAGCGCGCCGGGGACGGTACCCAGGCCCACCATGTGCTCGGGGTTGATGCGGCCCATTGCCTCAAGGACGGGCTGCGCCCCCGGTTCGCATTGGAAGTTCGAGAGGAAACGCACCTGGTCGGTGGCCCGCCACAGGGTGTCGCCGAAACCTTCGAACACGCCGGTCTGGAACTCCTCCGGAACCTGCGTGCTGTCACCACCGCGGGTTAGGTAGGCGCTGAGGCGATCGGCAGCGAGCTGATCGGAATCGTCGCCAAGGAAGTACCAGAGCTCAAGAGCTGCATCGTTGTCGGAGTTCTCAATCGCGTCGTTGATGTTCTGCTGGACCTCGGCGGCGGTCGCAGGATCGGGCTGGTCGGCAGCCGAATCTTGCTGCAACTTCTCCCACGCGGCAGCAGCAATAGGGACCTTGAGGGTAGACCACGCAGCGCGGTTATCGAGCTCACCAGCGTGCACAGGACCACCGCCGCCGAGCGTTGCGATGCCAACCTGCGCATCGAAATCCTGGGCAATGGTGAGCGCGACCTGCTCCATCGCTGGTTGCAGCTGGGCATCCTGTGGGTTGTGGAGCTGCGTGCTGGGCTTCGTGTCGGCTTGTTCGATCTCTTGGCGACGATTGAAGGCATCGGTGCTGGCGACGGCTTCGTAACCCACGGCAATGGTGATGACAACGAGCACGAAGGACAGCAGCGTCAGCAGGAGCTTCTGGCGCGCTGGCATGCCCGACGTCGGTGGAGCTTCGAGATCGACGAGCATGGCGCAACTCCTTTCCGCTTCCTCGGTATCGTTGGCTTGCTTCGTGCTGTGTTCACGGCATGTCCGCTCTGTTCACGGTGCACAGCCGCAGTTTTCGGCGACGATCGCCTGTGCCCACTTACCGGCGAACGGATTAGTAGTGAACCCGTGCCCGCACGGCACGCGCGTACTACAAACCAGACTTGTTATGAATGCATACCTTATATGTGACGGTCGCTGAATCCTAAAGCCGCTTGCCATACGAAACCTGCCGATCCAGCATGGGGTACCTCCTCACGAACTACACGCCGAAGCAGACATTACATTTTCTGCTTATGCCGAAAACCCCAGGAAGATTTTCCATCTACCTGGGGTTTTGCACTGTGCGCCCGGAGGGATTCGAACCCCCAACCTTCTGATCCGTAGTCAGATGCTCTATCCGTTGAGCTACGGGCGCAACATACAACGGCGGCCATCTAGTGTGTGGCTTTCGCTGCAACAAGGTACGACTTTACACAGTGCCTTTCGCCTAAACCAAATCCGCACCTCAAAGCCCTTAAACCCCTTGTAGACTATGCCTATGGCTTCTGAGTCGACTACCACAGCAACCTCACCTCAGGGAGCGGACGCATCGTCGCCTCGCCCTGCGGGCATCGCCTTTATCCCTCTAGTCTGCATGACCGCAGCGCTGTTCCTCACGCTGCGCAACATGCCCGTGATGGCGCAGACGGGTATGCAGATGTTCGCGTTCAACATCATCGCGGTCTTCGCATTCCTCATCCCGGCTGCCCTCGTTGCCGCCGAGCTCGGAACGGGTTGGTCGAAGAGCGGTGTCTTCGGTTGGGTCGAAGCCGCGTTTGGTACCCGCCCCGCGCTGGTTGCCACGTGGTTGCAGTGGACGCAGTCCCTGTTCGGCCTCACCTCGATCTTGGCGTATGCCGCCGGTACCGCCGCATACGTCTTCAAGCCCGAGCTCGGCGACAACCCCTACTTCGTCGGCCTGTCCATCATCGCCATTTACTGGATTGCAACCCTGGCCAACTTTGGTGGTGCGGAGAATTCCTCGAAGATTTCCACGTTCTGCCTCATTGCCGGCGTTGTTACTCCCTCGCTCATCCTGGCTGGCGTGGGCGGCTGGTGGGCCGCATCCGGCAATTCGGACCACTTCGATACCTCCACTCCGCTCATCCCCGACCTGGGCAATCAGGCGACGCTCCTGTTGTTCTTGAGCTTCGTCTTCGGCTTCGTGGGCATCGAGGTCTCGGCCTCGAACCTGAAGTACGTTCGTAACCCTCAGAAGTCCTATCCGCGCGCGCTGTTCCTGGCGTCGATCATCGGATTCGTCATCACCCTGCTGGGCGCGATGGCCATTGCCTTGATCATCCCGTCCAACCGCATCGACACCATCAACGGTGCAATTCAGGCGCTCTCAACGGCCTTCTCCAGCTTGGGCATTTCTTGGGCGACGCCCATCATCGCGGCCCTCATCGCCATCGGCGCTATTGGCCAGGTGAGCACCTGGATTGTGGGCCCGGTACAAGGCCTTTCTGTTGCTGTGGATCGTGGTTTCCTGCCGCCTACCTTCGCTCACAAGAACAAGAATGACGTCCCCACGCGGCTGCTCATCGCCCAGGCGACCTGCATTTCCGTGGTGGGTTGTGTGTTCTTCACTGGCATTTCGGTGGGCACCGCTTTCCTCGTGCTGACCTCGATCGCCGTGATTCTGTATTCGGTGATGTACCTGCTGATGTTCGCCTCTGCCATCAAGCTGCGCATTCAGCAGCCGGAAGTGCACCGTTCCTACTCGGTCCCCGGTGGCATCTGGGGCCTGAGCGCCGTTGCCGGCCTAGGTGCACTGACAATGCTGGCGTGCCTCATCATCGGCTTCATCGCGCCGACACCTAACCCATTGGAGACCGAGGCCATGTACGCCGTCGTGATCCTCATCGTGGTTTGTGCCGTAACTGCAGTGCCACTACTGGCCAAGAAGATGTGGGCGGCACGGGACTAGAAGCGTGACGGGGCAGTATTCCTGGGTCATTCCTGGGTCCCCCGAAACGAGCTAGCTTCAGGCAACCGTTGTTTCCCCTATCCGCGATAACGTCTTGCGAAATCTGGGTAGTGCTCATCGACGGCTCTCTGCAGGTCATCTGGGAGCTGTCCCGGACCTCCGTAGAAATCTAAGATGCGCCTGTGCATGTCCTTGTCGAGGTAGCACCCGTATAGAGGTGGGTTTCTGACTGCAGACTCCAGGGGCAATCTCATACTCGCCGTGATCGGCATCTACGAAAGGATACTGAACTTCTGCTCGAACCTAGCTCTACGCTGCCGCTGACGCGGGAGCGTTGTCTTGGTGCCGTGCTAGACGAAAGAAGATGGGAAGTTTTGGTTAAGCGGTGCTGCCCTGGCCGTAATAGCGCTTGGCGAAATCTGGGTAATATTTCTCGACAGCAAGGCGTTGATCTTTTGGTGACCGGTCGGGGCCGCCGAAATAGTCGAGGATGCGTTTAAGGGCTCTTCACGATTTAGAGTGCGTTGATCCGGTTGTGTATCTGGCCGGAGTGGATCAGTGACCGCAAGATGTAGTGGTTGAGATTCCTGAACCCCAGAGCAATCCCGCGTAGATGCTCGAGCCGTCCGTTGATCGCCTCGACCGGACCGTTGGACGCCCCGATATCGAAGTACGCCAGGACATCCTCACGCCGACGCCACAATGTCCGACCCAGTTGCGCGAGCTCTTCCAGCCCCTTCGGTAGGCCCTTACGAATGCTGTTGATCACCCTGCTCATGAGCTTCTTGCCCTCCGACTTCTGCGGATGCCCGTAAGCCGCAATCATGTCCTGATAGAACATCCAGGTCACCTCCAGGGCCACGTATTCGTCATCGGTGGCCCACAGCGTCCAGGCGCTGCTTCTGCCGCTCGGTGAGGTAGTCCGTCCTGGTCAGTAGCGTGCGACGGTGCTTGTACAGCGGATCGTCCTTGCGGCCCCGGTGTCCGGTGGTCTCTCGTTGGAGCCGTTGCCGGCATCCGGTGAGTTTGTCGGCTCCAGATGCACCACGTGGAAGGGGTCCATGACCTTGGTGGCATCCGGGAGCATCTGATCGACGGCTGAGGCGTAACCGGTGAAGCCGTCCATGGTCACCACCTGCACATTTTCCCGGAAAGCAGGATCGCGTTCCTGCAGCCAGGTGCGCAGCACCTGTGCACTGCGGCCGGGGCGCATGTCCAGCAGTCGGGCAGGGCCACGGCCGTCGACCAGGGGCGTGAGGTCGACGAGGATGGTCACCAGACTGGATGGCTGACCTGACTTTCGGGTGTGTTTCCATACGTGCTCATCCACCCCGAGGATGCGCACCCCGTCCAGATGCGGAGAGTCGTCGTAGACAAGCTTGCGGCAGGCCTCGAGGGCGACCTGATTGACCAGCTCCCAACCCACGCCGAGTGCCTTGGCGTGGCAGACACGCTCATCCGGTCGACCGCGAGGCGCTGGAGGATCCAGCGGGTCACCCGGTGGGTGAGTTTCGCTCCGTCATCGGCGCAGCTCAGTGTGGCCTGGAAGATCTTCCTGCCACAGGAGGCATTCGTACAGGTGAAGGACCGTTTAGACGAAAGAAGATGGGAAGTTTTGGTTAAGCGGTGCTGCCCTGGCCGTAATAGCGCTTGGCGAAATCTGGGTAATATTTCTCGACAGCAAGGCGTTGATCTTTTGGTGACCGGTCGGGGCCGCCGAAATAGTCGAGGATGCGTTTAAGGAGGTCCTCATCAAGGTAGTGGCCGAATTGCGGTGGCTCCACCACTGCCAGATAAAGCGAAGTGTCTTCTTCACCATGATCGCCGCCCCAAAAGAGCATGCCGAAGGGCTGTTCATCCCATTCGTCAAAATATTTACGGCGCAGTTCCTCATAGAGAATCTGATCTTGGTCCAGCTCCGGATACAGCATGGGTTACCTCCTCACGGGGACAAATAGGTGATCTTTGGCGTGGAGTGTCGGTATATCCATTAGATTACCGGAAGAGTTGACGTACTTGACACCGTTACCGCGTGCGGGAAAAGTTTAGAACACGGCTTCTCCGTCGGTCTGGATTTTCCAGCTCACATCCACGGTTACCCCGTCGATCTTTTTACGCACCCGCCGACGCACATCTTTCCCCCTAACAGGCACGTACTCGTCTGGGGCCGCGATGGTGTCCCGGATGGAATCAACGATCTTCCGATCCCACAGATTGATGTGCTTTCTCGGTGACATGAAACGGACCACGATGCCCGGTATGCGCAGGGCTTACGAAGAAAAACGGCACCACATCCAAAGGAACTACCAGATGTCGGAGCACAAACCCCCACTGCGGCAGCTCTACAACGCGCCACCGCACCGCCAGGGTCCACGCCCGCGACTTCGCAGCTGCCTGCCACCCATCGCAAAACCCCAGGCAGATTTTCCATCTAACTGGGGTTTTGTACTGTGCGCCCGGAGGGATTCGAACCCCCAACCTTCTGATCCGTAGTCAGATGCTCTATCCGTTGAGCTACGGGCGCAAGGGTAACTCCGACAGAATGCAACGCACCGGCACAATCCCAGCGGACCACCACAGGCGCACCACACGCCCCACAACACTGTCCGCGGCTGTGAACCCCGAAACCTCACCACAAGTCATCGGGCAGCTTTTTGGGCAGCTCTGGTGTATCGCATTCTGTCGAAGCTGCGGAGGCGACAGGATTTGAACCTGCGGTCCCTTACGGGACAACTCCTTAGCAGGGAGCCCCATTCGGCCGCTCTGGCACGCCTCCAGGTTGAGTATTCGGCTACTTTTGGGCAACCCAAAACTCGACCGGGATTTAGCCTACACAAGCGCTACTATCTCCCCCAAATTGCCCTGCAACTATCACCAACCACCACCAACTACCGCCAACTATGAACCCAGTCCCTTCAGCCCCACGACTGCAGCTCCTCGTACTACCCTGAAGATCATGGTTCGATCCGATCTGTCATCCCTCCCCGCCTATGTCCCCGGCGCGACCCTGCCGAATGCCCTCAAGCTGGCATCCAACGAGGGCACGTATTCCCCCCTGCCCTCTGTCGCCCGCGCGATCGAGCAGGCCACCTCCAACCTCAATCGCTACCCGGACATGGGCGCGGTTGACCTGCGCCAGAAGTTTGCGGACTGGCTCAACAGCACCACGGGCACCCAGGCCCCGGCCGCCCAGACCGATCGCGGCGGCTCCGCCGAGGAGGCCGCCGCTGGCCTGAACCTCACCATGGATAACATCGCCGTGGGCAACGGCAGCTCCGCGCTGTGCCTGCAGCTCATCCAAGCCACTTGCGCGGCCGGCGAGGAGGTCGTGTTCGCGTGGCGCTCCTTCGAGGCCTACCCGATCCTCTCGCGGATCGCCGAAGCGACGCCCGTGCCGGTTCCGCTCACCGCCGATCAGCGCCATGACCTACCCGCTATGGTCGACGCCATTACGGACAACACGCGCTTGATCTTTGTCTGTAACCCGAACAATCCCACGGGCACCACGGTCACGGCCGAAGAGTTCCATGAGTTCATGGCCGCCGTACCGGATCGTGTCACCGTGGTCCTAGACGAGGCTTACGTGGAGTTCAACCAGGCCCAGGACGGCCCCACCCTCGCGGATGTATTCACCCGCTACCCCAACGTGGCGGTGTGCCGGACGTTCTCCAAGGCCTACGGCCTGGCCGGGCTGCGCCTGGGCTACCTCATCGGCCACGAGGAGCTCGTGCAGGCTGTGAACAAGGTTGCCGTGCCCTTCGGGGTCAACGCGCTGGCTCAGGCTGCCGGACTCGCCAGCCTGGACGCTCACGACGAGCTGCACGAGCGCGTAGAGGAAACGGTCACCCAGCGCAACCGCGTGACCGAGTGGCTGCAGGAGCACGCCTCGGTGCGCGTGTACCCCTCCGAGGCGAACTTCGTGTGGCTGGGCCTCGGCGACAAAGCAGAGGCCCTGGATGCGGCATTGAAGGAACACGACATCGTGGCTCGGTGTTTCGCGGGCGAGGGCGTGCGTATCAGCGTCACCAATAAGGAAGAAACCGACAGGCTCCTCGACGTGCTACAGAAGGTTGCCGCGTACCTGTAAAAGCTCCCGTATCTGCAGGAGCTACAGAACACCTGGTTCCTACAGGACGAGCCCGAACACTGGCACAACCAGCAGGAACGTCACTGCCGTGGTGAGGAAGACGGCGATGGTGTTGAGCCAGAAGCCGCCCTTGATCATTTCGCCGATGGTGACGTAACCGGAGCCGTAGGCGATGGCGTTCGGCGGGGTGGCGACGGGGAGCATGAACGCACACGTTGCGGACAGAGCCACCGGAACCACGAGCAGCATCACGTTGATATCGGCGGCACTGGTCAGGCCGATGCCCACGGCCACACCACCCATGATGGGCAGGAAGGCCGCGGCGGTGGCGGTGTTCGAAGTGAACTCGGTGAGCACCAGGATCAGCAGGGACACGCAGAAGACCAGGATGACGATCGGCAACACCTCCAGGCCGCGGGCCTTCTCGCCGATCCACAGGGACAGGCCAGAGATGGAGAACATGGAGGACAGCGCCAGTCCGCCGCCGAACAGCAGCAGCACGTCCCACGGCAGGGACTTGGTGTGCTCCCAATCCATCACGCGGGTGCCCTTCTTGTCCACGGGGATGAGGTACATAAGCAGGGCGGCGGCCATGCCGATGGCGGCATCCGCGATCTTGATGTTCCAGTCGAACCAGTCGGTGAACAGAGGAATGAAGATCCAGGACAGGGCCGCACCCAGGAAGATGATGCCGGCGGTGATCTCCGCGCGGGTGACGGATCCCATGTCATCGAGTTCCTTACGGATTAGCCCGCGGCCGCCCGGGATTTCCTTCATCTCCGGCTTGAAGACTGTGATGAGCACCAGCCAGGCCACGATGGTAAAGACCACTGCCAGGGGCACGCCAACGAGCATCCAGTCGAAGAATCCGACGTCGATGTTGTAGGTCTTGGACAGGTAGGCGACCATGAGGGTGTTCGGCGGGGTGCCGATGATCGTGCCGAGGGAACCGATGGAGGCGGAGTAGGCGATAGCCAGCATGAGAGCGGTAGCGAACTTCTTCTGGTTCCTAAAACCACCCACGATGTCAGCCGTGAGGTTCAGCACGGACATGCCGATGGGCAGCATCACCACAGCGGTGGCGGTGTTGGAGACCCACATGGACAGAAAGCCCGTGGCCACCATGAAACCTAAGATGAGCTGCTTAGGCTTGGTGCCGACCAGCAGGACAACATTCAGCGCCAGGCGGCGGTGCAAGTTCCACCGCTGCATGCCGAGCGCCAGGATGAACCCGCCCATGAACAGGAAGATTGTCGGCTCCGCGTAGGAGGGCGAGATGTCGCCGAAGTCCACGATCTGGGCGATGGGGAAAATCACCAGCGGCACGAGGGCCGTGGCTGCCAGCGGGATGGCCTCGGTCATCCACCATGCGCCCATGAGCACGGCCACGGCTGCCGTCATGCGCAGCGCTTCCTCGTTGAACGGGCCGTTCTTGTCATCCGGGTAGGCCGCGTTAACCATATCTGCGGCGTTGAAGGGGAGATGAGGTACACGATCACGGCCAGCGCAATGCCCACGAACAGGCCGGTCATGCGGCGGCGATTGAGCCGCTTTTCATTGTAGGTGGCCTCGTCTGCACTGGGTGTGGCGTGCAGTTGCCCCACAGTATCGGTCATTGGTCGTTCTCCTCTTGTGAGCCGGCCATCCAGGGTTGCGGCTGTGCCGCTCACTCGTGTTGTCACGGTCGCAGCGCGGACAACGTCAGGGTCTCGCGCCACCTGTGACAGGCGCGCGAGAATCCGCGCCCGATGACCACTTCTCCACCGCCCTGCCCACCGATCAGTGCTCGTCGATCACTGCATACCGATCGCCAGGCTGACCTGAGAAAAATGATCATTCACTCTCAGCTTAAGGGTAAGGAGTATTGTCTGGAAAACCTTCCACCGATGCGGGATGCACATTTCAACCCCGCAAGTGGTGGCCTGGTTTGTGCGGGTGGGATAATCCGTGGTGTGCCCCCGTCTTCACCGTCTTCACCGTCTTCACCGTCTTCAGCATCTTCAGCGTCGCCACCCGCCTCCGCGCCAGGTCGTGCGTCCGACCGCGCCGTTCCCGACCTCAACACCGCCCGCCCCGCCACCTATAAGGCGCTCGTCGGCCTGCTCCGCCAGATCCGTCTGGCCAACCGCGAAGCCAACCTGGACCCCGCCCTCACGGAACTCGCCAACGTCCGCGCCAGCCAGATCAACGGGTGCGTGGCCTGCCTGTCCGTCCACGCCGAGCAGGCGCGCCGGGCGGGCGTGGCGCAGTGGAAGTTGGATGTTCTCGCGGGCTGGCGCGGCGCCCACGACTTTTCCCCCGCCGAGCGGGCAGTCCTGGAACTCACCGAGGTGTTGACGGAGCCGGGGCGGCATGGTGGCGTCGGGGTTAAGGCCGAAGGCAAGACCCCGGTGATGACCGCCATTGCCGCTGCTCAAGAGCACTTTTCCGCCGAGCAGATAGCCGCGCTGGAATGGTCCATCGTGACCATCAACGCATTCAACCGCGTGTCCATCGCCAGCGATCACCCGGTGGCGCGATGAGCGAGCTCCACGATCCCACTCGGATTCCCGGCGTGGTCGGGGCGCTGCAACGCGCGTGGGAGGCCCAGCCGAATGTGGCGTTTCCGCAGCTCTGGGCGCAATTGGAGGCCCGCGGGGTGGGGTTCAATTCCACGGACGCCGAGCTGCAGCGCGCCTGCGCCGACCTGCTGGCCGAGCATCCGAGCTCTTTTGCCGAATTCGTGGTGGGCTCGGTGAGCTCCTCGTCGCTCGACGCCACCCCACTCCCCTCGCCCCGGCGTGTGTCGTCGGGTGACACGGGAGCGCTGGGGCGCGGCCGCAGCAGCAGCATCGTGGTGGAGTGCATCGTGGGCGAGACCAGTGCCGCGCCCGGCGGGGGAGGTAGCGCTGAGCAGCTTCTCACGCTCAGCGCCCCGCATGGCGACGGTGCCGGTTGGGTGCTGGTGCGCCGAGCGGGGTTGCAGCCGGTGGTGTGGCGGTATGCGCGCGTGGTGACATGCCGCGCGGGTGGGCCAGTGATCATTGAGGATGTGGCGGGGAACCGGCATCGCCTGGGGTTGGCCTCGCGGTTGAGCGTGCAGGATTTCGCGATGGATGCGCCGGAGCTCGCCGACGAGTTGGGGCGGGCGCGGCGCTCCTCCATCGGCGACCGGGTGTACGTGGTGACCTGTGCAGATGGGTCCATCGTGGAGGTAGATCACGGGCTGCGCGTGTACTCGCCGGGGCGGCGGGACATGACGCGCCAGAGCATGAAGTGGGCGCGGGTAGCGCGGGCTGCTGCGGGTGAGCCGTTGGTGGTCGTGGATGCGGGCGGCGCGGCCGAGGAACTGCCGGTGGTGGAGGCGGTCTTCCGCGCGGAATAGCGCCGGATTGCGGCTACGAAAAACCCCGGCGAACCGCAGTCATCGTGCGGTTCACCGGGGGTGGGTGGCGGAAGTAGAGGGATTTGAACCCCCGGATGGTTTCCCATCGCTGGTTTTCAAGACCAGTGCATTCGGCCGCTCTGCCATACTTCCAGTACGCGACTGCTGTGGTATCCCGTGCGGTGTCCCGCAGCATGTCCGTGCGCAAGAAAGCATACATCACGGCCTGTCAGCGGCCGAACTCGCTCCTCATCAGCTCCTACCCAGCACCTACTCTGTGCCTACTCTGTGCCTACTCTGTGCCTACTCGACCGGCACGCCGATCTTCCCGCCGGAGGAACGATCGGTGCACACCGCTGCCAGGCCGTCCGCATCCATCGCCGCGGCGGTGGGCATGTTGCACGACCAGCCCTGGATCGTGCGCACGTTCGCGTTGCCGTGCATGCCGTCAGGCGGGGTGTTCACATACTCATCCATGACAGACACCGCCTTGTCGCACGGCACGTCGCCGTTGAGAACGTTCACCGAGGCACCGTCGAACGGGGGAAATTGCGTGGAACGAATGGTGCCGCAGCGGTTACCCTTCGCCTGCGGGCGAACCGCGCTGGTGGCTCCTTCACCCACGAAGGATTTGCCCAGCGGTGTTTTCATCGTGGTGATGGCGCGGTCAGCGCCCTCGATGGTGAAGCCGTTGTTGTCACCGCGCTTGCCCACCCAGCATTCAAGCTTGTCGCTGGTGAGAGTGCACTGCGAGGTACCCACGGTGATCCGCTCCCCCGACTGCAGGGGCTTTTTTGCTGGCGGGACGCCCTCGAAGATGCCGTAGTCCGGCCCCTCGGAGTTGGCGAACACGGCACCGGGGCGCTGCTGCTCGAAGGGCGGCACCACCACGTCCGGCACGTCCTTGGAAACAGTTCCGGTGCAGCCCAGGCCGGTCTCGGCGACGAAGCATTCGCCCTTCTTACCGCCGTCGATCTGGTAGGTGAACAGGTACGATGGCCCGCTTCTAAAGTCGGCGGCGTTCACGTCCTTGATGGTGGGTGCTGCCGAACTCTCAGCCGTGCCCTTATCCCCCGAGCTGGCAGCGGCCGCAGAGGAGTCGGTGCCGTTCTGGGACGAATTATCCCCGTTGCCGCACGCGGACAGGGCGGCAACGGCTCCGATGCTCAGCACGGCCATGGCAATCCGCCCCGGGCGGGCGGGGCGATCAACGTTTCGGCGGTGGATGGTCATGGATCGGCTCCTCCTGTGCTGAACCGGGCTTGAGGGCTTCACCCTTCACTAGCCCTCACTAGCCTTTACTAGCCCTCACTGTCGCTTTCCAGTAGTAGCACGACCTCCAGACACCTCGCCCACGCTGCCGTTACACTGGCTGGCATGAGCATCACCACACGAGCCATTGTCCAGACCGATTCCAACGATCCCGCCTCTCTGGAGTGGAAGGAGACGGAGCTCGATGACCTCCAACAGGGCGAAGCGCTGGTGAAGGTCCACTTCGCAGGCGTCAACCGCGCCGATACTCTCCAGGCCCAGGGCCACTACCCACCCCCGAAGGGTGTCACGAACATCATCGGCCTCGAAGCCGCCGGCGTGATCGAGCGCGCCAACGGCACCACTCGCCCGGATGGCACCCCCTGGGTCGATGGAGACGAAGTCGCCGTGCTGCTATCCGGCGGCGGCTACGCGGAGCGGGTCGTGGTGCCAGAAGGCCAGCTCATGCCCGTGCCCGCCGGATTCTCCCTTGCGGAGGCCGCCAGCGTGGTCGAGGTTGCCTGCACCCTGTGGTCCAACATCATGATGACCGCCCATGTGGATAAGGGCTCCACGGTCCTGTTCCACGGCGGTGGTGGCGGCATCGGCATTTTCGGTATCCAGCTCGCCAAGGCCCTGGGTGCCACGGTCGCGGTCACCGCAGGTTCCCAGGACAAACTCAACGTGTGCTCCCGCTACGGCGCGGACATCCTCATCAACTACAAGGATGAGGACTTCGTGGAGGTCATGAAGGATCACGGTGGGGCGGACGTAATCCTGGACATCATCGGCGCGAAGTACCTGGACCGCAACATTGATGCCCTCGCCAAGGATGGCCACATCGTCATCATCGGCATGCAGGGCGGTGTCAAGGGCGAGCTGAACATCGGCAAGCTGCTCAACAAGCGCGGCACAATCTCCGCAACGGGCCTGCGCTACCGCGACCTGGACGATAAGGCCCGGATTGTCGGCGAGACCATTCGCCACGTCTGGCCCCTGCTGGAAGACGGCTCGATCACCCACCACATCGACCGTGTCGTTCCCGTGGAGAAAGCCGCCGACGCGCACAAGGCGCTGCTCGATGGCGAGGTCACCGGCAAGATCGTCTTGCAGGTCGTCAACTAACGGGCTCTCGTGGCCGCTCGAGGTCTCCGCCGCGGCCACGTCCCCACGGTTTGCACCACGACCAGGGCTATCAGGACCATCACCATGCCCGCCCACTGCACGGCCGTCAGCGTTTCGCCCTTGAACACCGTGCCGATGACAGTCGCGGTCACCGGGGACAACACTCCGAGGATTGCGACATCAACGACGTCGAGCTTCGCAATGCCGTTGAACCACAGGCCGTAAGCCACCAGTGCCCCGATGATGGTCAAGTAGGCAAAACCTGCGATGTTCCGGCCGTTCAGGGTGTCCGGCAGCCCCTCGATGGCCAGCAGAAATGGGATCAACACCGCACCGCCGAACGTCAGCTGCCACCCGGTGACCACGAGTTGCGGCACGCCCTTGGGTGCTCCCCATTTCTTGGCCAACACAATGCCCGTGGCCATACAGATGCTGGCCGCCAGCCCGGCGAGCACGCCACCCATATTCAGCTCCGCCGAGGGTGTAAGTACCAACGCTGCCACGCCGATCACGGCGATGATCCCGCCGATGATCTGCACGGACTGCAACCTCGTGCCCAGAAGCAGCGGGCTCATGGCGATCACCCACAGCGGCGCGGTATTCGTGACAATCGCGGCCACCCCGCCCGGCAGCAGGTATGCCGCAAGGAACAAAAATGCGAAGAATCCCCCGATATTCGCCACACCCAACGCCGCCGACTTCCACCACCAGGAGCCGTGCGGGAGCCTGCGGAACCACAGCAGCAAAAGGAGCCCGGCCGGCAGCGCGCGCAGCACCCCAGCCAGCAGCGGGCGGTTCGGCGGAAGAAAATCCGTCGTCACAATGTAGGTGGTTCCCCAGATGATGGGCGTTAGTGCGGTCAGCAAACGAGTCACAACAGCGCACCTTAGCGCACTAGCGCCAACCCCAGTGCACCAGCGCTCTAGCGCAGGCTCGCCACCGCCCGCACCAGCTGGTCCACGTCGTAGGCCGTGTTGTGTGGAGCGAAGCCGATGGCCACCGCCCCGGAATCGGGATGGTATTCGGTCTGTCCGCTGAGGCTGCTGGCATTCTTGCGGCCATGCCGCCCGCGACGCGCCCGCCGCGAAGCGCCGATTTCCTCGAACACGCCCATGCTGGCCAGCAGTTCCGAATCGCCGGGCTTGACCACACCAGCCACCACGCCATTGGATAGCAGCCTGTCGACCACCACGGCGGCGGGCACACCTTCCACAATGAAGCTCACTCGGGGCACGCGCTCCACGGCGTCGAAGTACGGCAACAATTCGGATTCACCATCCACGCCGATCACGTGCACGGTCCCCAGCGCCTGCAGGCCTTCCACAGCCCGGCGCGCTAGGCCGTTCATGTAGCGGGTGGCCTGCGGCAACGCATCAGCCACGCGGTGCCTGCGAGATCCCAGCGCGAAATCATCCAATCGGGCCAGATGCTCCACGGCCTCCGGCACGCCGCCCAGCAGGCCCTCGGACACCCCGCCGACGCCCAGCACACCGCGCGGGTCGTTGAACGGAATGGAGGCCAGCACGGAGGAATCGCGGAACACCAGCGCGCCCACAGTCGGCCCGCCGATCGAGCTGATATCCAGCGCGAGCACGTCTGCCTGCATGTCGTCGATATCCACCACGCGATAGGGGGCGTAGGAGTTCACATCCACCACGAACAGTCCGCGGGACTTGTTGTGCACTGCCTCGCCCACGGCCCGCACGTCCGTCACCGAACCCACGTACCGGTTCGCCGCGGCGATGGCGACCACCGTGGTTTCCGGCCCCACGAGGTTGGCGAACTGCCACGCCGGCAGCACACCCGTGGACAGATCCGGCTCTGCCCAGCGCACCCGCGCACCGTAGAGGTCCGCCGCGCGGCGCCAGGGGCGGATGTTCGCTGGGTCATCGATGCGGGAGAGCACCACTTCCTGCCCGAGCCGCAGGCGGCGGTACAGCACGCTGGCGAGCTGGTCCAGCAGCGCTGCGCGCGAGGAGCCCAGCACCACGTTGCTTGGCAGCGCACCGGTCAGATCGGCCACCGCGTTCTTGGCGGCGTCCACGAACTGCTCGCCGATGCGTCGGCCAAGCACCTTGTTATCCGACGCCACCCCATGGGGCGATTCCATCGGCTCCAGCAGAGGTGAGGCACGGAAGGATCGGGAAACGGCCGCGGAGACGCGTTCCGGGACCTGCGGATAATCCTGGGCGTTCATATAGGTCCAGCCATCGGACAGCGATGCGTACAGGCCTCTCACCCGAGGGTTATCAAACACCGGAACTCCTTTCTCGACAGGCAACCCGGCGCGGTTGCCCCCGCCTCGGTCAGGCAGTGATCCAAGCAGTGATCGTTGTGCGACCGAAGTCGCATAGCGACGCGCCCTCGTACTGCTCGAATACAGCTTGTGACGATACTAGCGTGTTCGGTGGACAACAGATATTCGCGCATAACGAATCTTTGATGATCGCGCGAATGCTTGTGTAAAGGTGACAACCTTTCACTATTAGGTATCCATCGTGACCCATTATGTCCGATTCCGCGACGCTCGGCATGCGCCCACCATGCGGAAGCCTCCGGTCCCCGCATGGGCCGTTCATCCGGATGGAGTAAGTTGGACACACTACGACGAAGGAAAGGTGTGTTGTGGCCCAGACCGCAGATGTAGAACGCATCACCGCCACCACCGAGGTGCATGACATCCCGGCGAGCAAGTCAGAAACATTCTCCGCCGCGTGGAAGGACCTCAAGCGGGGCTTCGAGCAGCGCGAGCTGTGGCTGGCTCTCGGCTGGCAGGACATCAAGCAGCGCTACCGCCGTTCCACCCTGGGTCCACTGTGGATCACCATCGCCACCGGCGTGATGGCCCTGGCCCTAGGTCTGCTGTACTCGCTGCTGTTCCAGCAGGACTTGGCGCAGTTCCTCCCGCACGTGGCCGTGGGCCTGATCATCTGGGGCTTCATCGCCGGTTGCATCCAGGATGGCTCCCAGGTCTTCATCGCCAACGAGGGTCTGATCAAGCAGCTCCCCTCGGCTCTATCGGTGCACGTGTACCGCCTGGTGTGGCGGCAGTTCCTCTTCCTGTGCCACAACCTGGTGATCTGGGTTGTCCTCATCGCTATTTTTCGCCCTCACCTGGGGTGGAACGTTTTCCTCGCCATCCCAGCGCTCGCGCTGTTGGTGCTCAACGGCGTGTGGGTGACGATGTTCTTTGGCATTATCGCCACCCGTTTCCGCGACGTGGCTCCGCTGCTCGATTCCCTCGTTCAGCTGGCGTTCTACATGACCCCCATCGTGTGGACCACCGCGACGCTGAGGGAGCAGGGCGGTGAGATCGCCAACCGCGCGAAGATCGCGGAGATCAACCCCCTGTACCACTACCTAGAGATCATCCGCGCGCCCATGATCGGCGAGCCGGTGGCCGCCTACCACTGGTGGATCGTGCTGGCCATGACCGGCGTGGGTCTTCTCCTCGCCCTTCTCACGATGCGCAAATGGCGCTTCCGCGTGAGCTACTGGGTCTAGCACCTGCACACCCGCCGTCCGCTGTTCGTTTCTTCCTGCCCATCCTTTTAACGGAGGTCACCGTGGTTTCCATCGACACCTACAACGCCTGTGTTGATTTCCCTATTTTCGACGCCAAATCCCGCTCGATGAAGCAGACGTTCCTGGGTGCCGCGGGCGGTGCTATCGGACGTAATGAGTCGAATACCGTGATGGTCGAAGCGTTGCGCGACGTGAACTTGCACCTCAAGGACGGCGACCGGGTGGGCCTGGTCGGCCACAACGGCGCGGGCAAATCCACACTGCTCCGGCTGCTGTCTGGCATCTACGAGCCGACGCGCGGGTCCGCCGTGGTGAAGGGGCGCGTGGCCCCGGTGTTCGACCTGGGCGTGGGCATGGACCCGGAGATCTCGGGGTACGAAAACATCATCATCCGCGGCCTGTTTCTGGGACAGACGCGCAAGTCCATCAAGTCAAAGATGGATGAGATTGCGGAGTTCTCCGAGCTGGGCGATTACCTATCCATGCCCCTGCGCACGTACTCCACGGGTATGCGCATCCGCTTGGCGCTGGGCGTGGTGACCTCCATCGACCCGGAGATCCTGCTGCTCGATGAGGGCATTGGCGCCGTGGATGCGGCGTTCATGACCAAGGCCCGGGTGAAGCTGGAGGAGATGGTGAAGCGTTCCGGCATCTTGGTGTTTGCCAGCCACTCCAACGACTTCCTTGCACAATTGTGCGATTCGGCGTTGTGGATTGACCATGGAGAGGTCAAGAAGGCGGGCCCGGTGGCCGATGTTGTGGAATCCTATGAGGGGCCGGAGGCTGGAAACTTGGTTCGCAGCGTGCTGCGAGACCTCGGTCGCGCGTAAAATCGAGTGCGATTGTGTGATCTGGCTTAAATCCGGGGCATTTTTGCGAACTGGCTGACAATCCAGCGCGCGCGGGTAACCTCGGTAGCACGCACAAGAAGCATTAATTTTTTACTCAAAATAACTTTATCGACCCTCCGTAAACTTCCTCGATTCCACCTCTACACCCCCAACGAAAGCGCAGCTGACACCGTGACTTCCTCCACGCACAACTCCCCCAGCACCAGTGGCGATGACACCGCTTCCGATGCCTTCAACTCAAAGAAGTGGCTCGAGCTGTACACCCCGTGGACAGCTCACACCATCGACCTCGAGGATCCGAAGGAGAACCCCCGCGGCTTCACGTTGCCGGAGATCTTCTGGAACGGCGTACACGATTACAAGGACAACACGGCGTTCACCTTCTTCAACAAGTCCGTGACGTACAAGGACTTCGGTCGCCACGTCGCCACCGCCGCAGCCGGTCTGCGCAAGCTCGGCGTGATGCAGGGCGAGCGCGTGGCAATTGCTCTGCCGAACTGCCCCCAAGCGCTCACCGCCTTCTACGCAACGCTCACCATCGGCGCCGTCCCCACCCTCCACAACCCCCTCTACACCGCAGCTGAGCTGACCCACCCCTTCGAGGATCACGCCGCCAAGGTCGGCTTCTTCTGGGACAAAATGGCCGGCACCGCCGAGCAGCTCCGCGACAAGACTCCGCTGGACACCGTCATTGCCGTGAGCCTGCCGGATGCCATGCCCCGCGTCATGCAGTTCGCCCTCAAGCTCCCCATCCCGCCCGTGAAGAAGCTCAAGGAGAAGCTCACCGGCCCGGCTCCGGAAGCCCTGCCGTGGAACGAGTTCATGGGCAAGGGAAAATCCAAGGCCAAGAGTGAACTGGGCGGCGGATACACTGGTGGCGTCGGGCCAAAGAAGCCCCTGGACCCCACGGATCCTGCGCTGATTCTGTACACCTCCGGAACCACGGGCAAGCCCAAGGGCGCGGTGCTGACGCACCGCAACCTCATCGCGAACCTGCGCCAGGGCCTCGAGTGGGTGGAGGGCCTAGGCAAGGGCCCGAAGCCGGAGGTCATGCTCGCCGCGCTGCCGATTTTCCACGCCTACGGCCTGACCATGAACATCACGATGGCTCCGATGATCGGCGGTGAGATCCAGCTGCTGCCCGCCCCCGAGATGGATCTGGTCATGCGGATCATGAAGAAGAACATGCCCACGTGGATGCCGGGCGTGCCCGCGCTGTACGAAAAGATCATGGAAGCCGCCGAGAAGAAGGGACTCAGCATTGACGGCGTGCGGGCGTCGTTCAGCGGCGCGAGCGCGCTGCCTGCCTCCACGGTGAAAAAGTGGGAGTCGCTCACCAGCGGCAAGATCATCGAGGGCTATGGCCTCACCGAAACCGCGCCGATCATCGTGGGCAACCCGATGGGGCACGGCCGGGAGGGCTACATCGGCGTGCCCTTCCCCTCCACCGAGGTGCGCATCGCTGATCCCGACGACCCCAGCAAGACCCTCCCGGACGGCGAAGAAGGCGAACTGCTGGTCCGCGGCCCTCAGGTGTTCAAGGGGTACCTCAACAAGCCGGAGGAAACCGAGAAGGCCTTCTACAAGGACTGGTTCCGCACCGGCGACATGGCCGTGATGGAGCCGGACGGGTTCATCAAGATCGTCTCCCGCATCAAGGAAATGATCATCACCGGCGGATTCAACGTCTACCCCGCCGAGGTGGAGGAGGTGCTCATGGAGCACGAGTCCATCGAGCAGGCCTCCGTGGTGGGTGTGCCGCGCAAGGACGGCTCCGAGACCGTAGCGGCGGCCGTGATCCTGGCCGCCGGCGCCACGCTGGACAAGGACGCGCTGCGGGCCTTCGCCGCGAACAAGTTGACGAAGTACAAGGTGCCGCGCATCTTCCAGGAGCTCAAGGAGCTGCCCGCCGATCAGATGGGCAAGGTGCGCCGCCGCGAGGTGCAGGACATCGTCAAGGACTTCCTCAAGGACATCAAGCACGACTAGAAGACCGGCGGGCGGAGCGACCGGGCATAATTGAAGCCATGCCTTTACGTACATCCGATACCGTCGCCGCAGTCATCGTCACCCACAACCGGGTTGAGCTGCTGCGCGCCTCCCTGGACCAAGTCGCCCACCAGGAGGGCGCCGAAGCGCGGCACATCATCGTGGTCGACAACGGCAACGACCCCGCCGTGAAAGCTCTAGTAGATGAGGTGGCCGGGGAACGCGGCCACTACATCGGCTCCGCCACCAACTTGGGCGGCGCCGGCGGGTTCGCCTTGGGGTTCCTCACCGCACTGTCCCTGGGTGCGGATGCGATCTGGTGCGCGGATGACGATGGTCGCCCTGCCGACGCCCACGTGCTTGCCACCCTGCAGCGCGTGGCGGAACAGGAGGGCCTCGATGAGATCAGCCCCATGGTCTGCAACATCGATGCACCCGATCGCCTAGCTTTCCCCCTGCGCCAGGGGTTGGTGTGGCGCCGCCTGCGCAGCGAGCTGGAGGGCGACTTCCTCCCCGGCATCGCCTCGTTGTTCAACGGAGCACTGATCAGCGCGAAGGCTATGGAGAT